>CACZAY010000019.1 GCA_902779265.1 uncultured Bacteroidales bacterium
GATCAGGGACGGCTTGGATCAGAACCCCTGTGGCTGTCTGACAAGGTGATCAGGGGCGGCTTGGATCAGAACCCCTGTGGCTGTCTGACAAGGTGGTCGGTGTGTGACCTGTAACAAAACGAAAAGAAAACACTGATTCACTCAGTGTTTCCTTCATGAAAAGGCGGCGCTGCCTTACTGCGGGAACGTTGGCCATAAACAGAGAAAACAAAATGGGGAGGATTACGCGGCTGCCAAGCGATTTTTTCCGAAAAAAGGCGATTTTCTCGCTAATTTTTATTAACTTTGCGCGCGATTTTGTAAATTTATAAATAGAAATAGATATGAACTTCGTAGAAGAACTCAAATGGCGCGGCATGATTCAGGACATGATGCCGGGCACGGAAGAGCAGCTGCAGAAAGAGATGACAGCCGCTTACCTTGGTATTGACCCAACGGCCGACAGCCTCCACATCGGCCACCTTGTCGGCGTGATGATGCTGCGTCACTTCCAGCGTTGCGGCCACAAGCCATACGCTTTGATTGGCGGCGCTACGGGCATGATCGGTGACCCGTCGGGCAAGTCGAAGGAGCGCGTCCTGATCGACGAACCGATGCTGCGCCACAACCAGGAGTGCATCCGCAAGCAGTTGGCCAAGTTCCTGGACTTCGACAGCGATGCACCGAACCATGCCGAGCTGGTCAACAACTACGACTGGATGAAGGACTTCACCTTCCTCGACTTTATCCGTAACATCGGCAAGCTCATCACCGTCAACTACATGATGTCGAAGGACTCCGTGAAGCGTCGTTTCACTGGCGAGAACGGTGCCGAGGGTATGTCGTTCACCGAGTTCACCTACCAGCTGCTCCAGGGCTACGACTTCCTCTATCTCAACGAGCACAAGAACTGCAAGCTCCAGTTGGGTGGTGCCGACCAGTGGGGCAACATCACGACCGGCACGGAACTCATCCGTAAGGTGACGGGCAATGAGGCATTCGCCCTGACCTGTCCGCTCATCACCAAGGCCGACGGCAAGAAGTTCGGCAAGACCGAGAGCGGCAACGTATGGCTCGACCCGAAGCGCACTTCGCCCTACAAGTTCTATCAATTCTGGGTCAATGTGACCGACGACGACGCCAAGCGCTACATCCGCATCTTCACCAGCCTCACCCGCGAGGAAATCGAGGCTCTGGAGAAGGAACAGGAGGAGGCTCCACATCTGCGCGTCCTGCAGAAGCGTCTGGCCAAGGAGTTGACCGTGCTCGTACACTCGGAGAAGGACTACGAGACAGCCGTCGCAGCCAGCAACCTGCTCTTCAGCAATGGCGGCGCCGACGAACTGAAGGCGTTCGACGAGACGACCCTGCTCCAGATTTTCGAGTCTGTGCCCGCATTCACCGTAAGCAAGGCCGATTTTGAGGCCAATGGCAAGGCTGTCGATGTGCTGGCCAAGGGCTTCGGCATCTCCAATGGCGATTTCCGCAAGCTCGTTCAGGGCGGTGGTATCGCGGTCAACAAGACAAAGCTCAACGCGTTCGACCAGGTCTTGACGGCCGATGACCTCCTCTTCGGCAAATACCTCATCGCGCAGAAGGGCAAGAAGAACTACTTCCTCGTCACGGTGGAGTAACCCGACTGAAATTGAAAATTAAAAAAGGAGTGAAAGGGACGATAGAGACGTCGGCCGTTTCCCTCCTTTTCATTTTTGCGAATCTGTGGTCTGGCGACGGAAATCCATTGGCCAATGCAGCAAACGTCCCTTTCACTCCCTGAGACGCGCCACGGCACGTCTCTACATAAACATCCCTTCAAGAATATGCAAATCATCTACGAAGACAACCACCTCATCATCGTGTCGAAGACGTGCCACGAAATCGTGCAGGCCGACAAGACGGGCGACGAACCATTGGCCGAGACCTTGAAACGCCTCATCAAGGAACGCGACCAGAAGCCGGGCAACGTCTTCCTGGGCGTGACGCACCGTCTGGACCGCCCCACCACGGGCACGGTCATCTTTGCCAAGACGAGCAAGGCACTGGAGCGCATGAACCGGATGTTCGCCAACGGTGAGATCCACAAGACCTATTGGGCCATCGTGCCTGTTTCGCGGCCGATGCAGCGTGACGACGAGGGGCGCTACGCGGGTTTTGTGGCCGATGGCGTTCCCGTCGAGGCCGACCTGACGCATTGGATTGTGCGCAACGAGAAGCAGAACCGCAGCTACGCCTACGACACATTGGCCGAGGCCATGCGCCACGCCCCGCAGAAGGAGTGCAAGGAGGCACGTCTGCACTACCGCGTCATCGCCGCGACCGAGCGTTACGCCCTGCTCGAAGTGCAGCTCTTTACGGGCCGCCACCATCAGATCCGATGCCAGCTGTCGCACATCGGCCTGCCCATCAAGGGCGACCTGAAGTACGGTGCGCCGCGCAGCAATCCCGACGGCGGCATCTCGCTCCATTCGCGTCGGGCGCAGTTCATCCACCCCGTGAGCAAACTGGACATCGACGTCACATCGCCCGTGCCCGATGATGTGCTTTGGAAGGCACTGGAGGCCGACATTGTGCAGTGACCGTTTCAGTTTCATTTTTTGGCCAATGTCCCGATTTTGCAACCCGATTGCAAACGGAAAGCGCTACCTTTGCAGCGTGAAAAATAAAAATGACGAAAAATGGAACAGATTCTACACATCATCAACGAGATGTCGCCCTACCTGCTGTTGGGCTTCCTGCTGGCCGGACTGATGCACGCCTTCGTGCCCGGACAGATGTACAGCCGCTATCTGGCTCGACCCACATTCCGCTCCGTGTTCAACGCCGCTTTGTTCGGCATACCGCTGCCGCTCTGTTCGTGCGGCGTGATTCCGACGGCAATGTCGCTGCGCCGCGAGGGGGCATCGAAGGGTTCGGCCGTGTCGTTCCTCATCGCCACACCGCAGACGGGCGTTGACAGCATCATCGCGACCTACTCGCTCATGGGTCTGCCGTTCGCCATCGTTCGCCCCATCGCAGCACTCTTCACGGCACTCTTCGGCGGACAGATGGTCAACTGGTTCGACCGCGACGGCAACGGCATCGGCCACAACCACGAAAATGAACATCACGGCGACCATTGCTGCCACGACGACCATTGCGACTGCGGCTGCGGGCACAACCACGACGGCCACGCCACGACCTTCTGGGGCAAGATGCGCGAGGCATTGGAATACGCTTTCGTCGATATGATGGCCGACATCGGCAAGTGGCTCGTCATCGGTCTCATCGTGGCCGGACTCATCACCGTGTTCGTGCCCGACAGCTTCTTCGAGATCTTTGCCGACAACAGCCTGCTCTCGATGCTGCTCGTGCTCTGCATGGCCGTGCCGATGTACCTCTGCGCGACGGGCAGCATCCCGATTGCGGTGGCCCTGATGATGAAGGGGCTCACGCCCGGCGCCGGACTCGTCATGCTGATGGCCGGACCTGCATCGAACATCGCATCCATCCTCGTCATCAACAAGGTGCTCGGCCGACGCACGCTCATCGTCTATCTGGCGTCAATCATCGTCGGCGCCGTGGGCTTCGGACTGGCCATCGACCACCTCCTGCCCCGCGAATGGTTCACCTCGGCGCTTGTGGCCGATGCCGACTGCTGCCACGAGGAGACCTCTTGGTTCACATGGCTCTGCACGGGCTTGCTGGCTGCGCTGTTGGCCAATGCGCTTATCTTCCACCGCCATGACCACCATCATCATCACGAACACCAACACCAAAACCAAACAGCTATGAATCAGAACGAAATGCTATTCCACATCAACGGCATGAACTGCAACCACTGCCGCATGAACGCCGAAAAGGCCATCGCCAGCGTGCCGGGCGTCGAATCGGTCAGCGTTGACCTCGACAGCCGTGAGGCGCGCGTGACGGGCGAAGCCCCATTGGCCGAAATCAGAAAGGCCGTCGAGGAAATCGGATTTTCAATCGAAGAAACCGCTTGAACAACAATGAAGAAGATTCTTTTTGTCTGTCACGGCAACATCTGCCGCAGCCCAATGGCCGAGTTCATCATGAAGCGGATTGTGGCCGATGCCGGTCGCTCCGGGGAGTTTGAAATCGCATCGGCCGCGACCTCGACCGAGGAAATCGGCAACGCCGTCTATCCGCCCGCGCGAAGGAAATTGGCCGAACACGACATCTCCTGCGCCGGAAAGACCGCCCGCCAGTTGACGCGCCGCGACTACGAGCACTACGACCTGCTCATCGGCATGGACCGCTACAATCTGGCCAACATGCGGCGGATGTGCGGAGGCGACCCCGACGGCAAGATCCACCTTCTGCTCGACTATACCGACCATCCGCGCGATGTGGCCGACCCGTGGTACACCGACGACTTCGAGGCCACCTGGCGCGACTGTCTGGAGGGCTGCACGGCGCTGCTGGAGACACTGTGAAATAAAGGGAATCTGTATGGCCAATGCAGATTCCCTTATTCTTTTTCCAGATTCAACAAAAAAACGTACCCGATATATCTCGAATATTGAAAAAAATCTTACCTTTGCACGCAGGGAAAACAGCCTTACAATTCACGGCCGACCAAGAGGCGGTCTCGCGTCTTTGGTTTCGGCCAATGCTCCATGTTCAAACACCATTGGCCAAAAACGGAAAACAGATTGACATGGCAAACACAGATCTGGAATTCTCCAATTCTTGACAATCATAGAGATTCAAACCAATATCAATCATCTAAACTCCTATTTTCGTTATGATCAACGATTTTATCTACGACATTCCCGTCCGTGTCTATTTCGGACGTGACCAGTTGAAGAACCTGGGTGCCGAACTCAAAAAATACGGCAAGCGAGTGCTGCTCACCTATGGCGGCGGCTCAATCAAGCGTTCGGGTCTGTACGACCGCGTGGTGGAACAGATCAAAGGGGCCGGCCTGGAACTGTTCGAACTGTCGGGCATTGAGCCGAATCCGCGCATCGACTCGGTGCGCAAGGGTGCGCAGATGTGCAAGGATCTGAAGATTGACGTCCTGCTGGCCGTGGGCGGCGGTTCAACCATCGACGCCACGAAGTTCATGGCAGCCGGAGCCTGTGTGGACTGCGACCCGTGGGACTTCTTCGACCGCGAGAAACTGACACCCATCACCCGGGCGCTGCCGCTCGTGAGCATCCTGACATTGGCCGCAACCGGCTCGGAAATGGACAACTGCGGTGTCATCAGCAATCTGGAGACTCAGGACAAATATCCGGCCGGAAGTCCTGCCATGCTGCCCCGCGCCTCGTTCCTTGACCCGACGAACACGTTCAGCGTGTCGCCCTACCAGACAGCCTGCGGCAGTGCCGACATCATGTCGCACATCATCGAGGTCTATTTCAACACGAGCCAAGACATGTACATGCTGGACTGCTTCATGGAGGGCATGATGAAGACCGTCATCCGCTATGCACCGGTGGCCATGCGCGAGCCGGACAACTACGAGGCACGCGCCAACCTGATGTGGACCTCGACATGGGCCATCAACGGATTTGTCGCTGCGGGCAAGCGCCACGACTGGAGCTGCCACCCGATGGAGCATGAGCTGTCGGCCATCTACGACATCACGCACGGCCTGGGTCTCGCCATCCTGACACCGCGCTGGCTGGAGTACTGTCTGGACGAGACGACGGTGGACAAGTATGTGCAGTTCGGCGTGAACGTGTTCGGCATCGATGCGACATTGGCCCCCATGGAAATCGCCCATGAAGCCATCGCGCGACTCAGCGACTTCCTCTTCAACCAGCTGAAGCTGAAGCGCACGTTCCCCGAGGTGGGCATCGACGAGACGCACTTCGCACTGATGGCACGCAAGGCCGTGGGCGGAGACACCATCAACGGACTGAAACCGCTCCGCCAGCAGGATGTCGAAAGCATCTACCGCATGTGCATGAAATAATGGAGCGCGATAAGGGCATTGGCCAATGACATTATTGTTATTATTTCGGCCAATGTTCCTCTCCCGCACAACGGAAAAAGGACTCCCCCGAAAATCAGCGGATGATTTTCGGGGGAGTTTTGTTGTCGGATTTATTTCTGTACAACGACGCTGTCATTCTTGGCCTTGTCGTCCTGGTGCATTTTCGGATAGACATTGAACTCCGTCTGGACCGGCTGCATGATACAGCCCGTACCGAGGTCAACGCCCATGCCGATCAGACCGCCGAGGAAGATGTTGCCGAAGAACCAGCCGTTCAGCTGCGAACGCATCACGACGTCGTCAAACTCCCATTTGTCCGACATGATACGGATCCGTTGGCCATTCAGCTTATGTCTCCGGACCTTGACCTTCACGGGGAAATAGACATTCTCGTAATAGTCCTTGGAGGTCGAGATGTTGACGGGGTCGGTCACGGGGCTTGTCAGCGTGACGACAGGGCTGATGCCGCCGTCAAGCGAAGTGATTGTTGCACACGACGGGAACAGCATGGGTAAGGTTATGGCCAATGCAGCAGCCCGCATAGGATTGAAAAGGTTTTTCATCTGTAAAATGTTTTTGAGAAATTAGCGGCGCAAAAATACAGATTTTTTTGCAATCATCGGCCAATACATCCCAAAATATTCACAACTTCATCCATTTTCTCGGCCAATGTCGGAAATTAGTCGTATCTTTGCCGCGTAACCCAACTTAAAAGACATGAAACTTACAAGAATTCTTCTCATTTTCCTCTCATTGGCCACAACCGGCCCACAGGTATCAGCTCACGACAACGACAACCGCCCCTTGGCCTTCCCCACGGCCGAGGGCTACGGCAAATACACCATCGGCGGTCGAGGCGGCAGGGTCTATGAGGTCACTACGTTGGCCGACGGCGGTCCGGGCAGCCTGCGCGAGGCGGTCGAGGCCGAGGGTCCGCGCACGGTCGTCTTCCGCGTGTCGGGCACAATCTCATTGGCCAAAAAACTGATTGTCTCCAATCCATATCTCACCATCGCGGGCCAGACCGCTCCGGGCGACGGCATCTGTCTGCGCGGCTATCCGTTGAACATCAATGCCGACCAGGTCATCGTGCGCTACATCCGTGTGCGTATGGGCGACGAGACAGGCATCGAGGACGACGCCGTCACCGCACGCAACCACAAGAACATCATCCTCGACCATATTTCGGCCTCGTGGAGCGTTGATGAGACGATGTCGGTCTATCACTGCGACAGCCTCACCGTGCAGTGGTGCCTCGTCAGCGAGAGCCTTTTCACCACAACCTCATCGCCTGCCACTCCAGCCGCAACCCGCGTTTTGCCGGCGGTTCGGGCTACGTGGATTTCCGCAACAACGTCATCTACAACTGGGGCTACAACAGCATCTACGGCGGCGGCGCACTCCACAAGAACGGAGCCGACCCCAACTTCCCCTACCGCCACACCGACGTGAATATGGTCAACAACTATTTCAAGCCGGGTCCGGCCACCGTCACGGGCGAGGTGCATCACCGCATCACCAATCCGTCGTGGTCCAACGGCGACTGCGGCCACTGGTTCATCGACGGCAATGTGATGGTGGGCAGCGACAGCGTTACGGCCGATAACTGGCTCGGTGTGCATCCCAACTCGAAGCTGCCCGAGGTGATGGACAGCATCCGTCGCCGCGAACCGTGGCCTGCCATGCCCATCGTACAACAATCGGCCGCCGATGCCTATGCGCTGGTCTTGGCCAATGCCGGTGCCACGTTTCCCCGTCGCGATGTGGTCGATGAGCGAGTTGTGGCCGATGCGACAAGCGGCACAGCAACATTCGAGGGCGCAGGCTACAAGAAGAAGCACAACATGGCCGACAAGTCGGTCAAGAGCGGCATCATCGACACGCAGAGCGAGGTGGGCGGTTGGCCGGAACTGAAATCCGCACCCGCTCCAGCCGACAGCGACCACGACGGTATGCCCGACGCCTGGGAACACGAGCATGGCCTGAATCCGAATCTTGCGTCCGACGGTGCACTGCTTTCGTCCGACGGCATGTACACGAATCTGGAAGTCTATCTGAATTCGTTGGCGAAGTAATTGGGGACATAATCTATCTCGAAACGTCTGAATTATCGCGACAATCCGATGGTAAACGGCCAATATCAAAGAATTTTCAAGAGATGTTTATGTTTGAGCATCTTTTGTTATGTCATTTCCTTTTGTCTGCCTGTGTATGTTACTTTTGATGATGTTCAATTCGGGCAAGGCATTTGGATGTTCCTTTTGGGGTGGATTGTACTTCCTCATCGACTTTTTTTTGTGTGGCTTGCCAACCCAATTTTCATCATTCTGCATTGTAAGGTGTGGTTGAAGAATAAACGAAACGAGGATTTCGTTTCGTCGCTCAGCATGAGAATCACTGCTTATTTGTCGGTATTCTTAGGATTTTTGTTTTTCTTAGGCAGAGAGATGATTGAAGATGAAGGTGGTTATATGCATCACATAAAGACTTTTCATGTCGGTTATTGGATGTGGGAGACATCAATGATTCTGCTGTCGGTTGCATTAATGGCCAAAAGTGGTGAACAAACCATAGCATATCGGATTGTAGAGTGGTACTTGCGCGTAGCAGGCCGAATCTCCTTTATAAAGAAACTGGTGATTGCAGTGTCGGTCGCTGTCGTCTTGGAACTTTTCTCATTACGTGATTCTTCAGAATCGAATCTTGCAGAAGGACCTCTTTCTGGCATTGAAATGAACGGTCCTTATCAGGCTTGCGAGAGGATTCGTTTGTCTTTTATGGCCGATGATAAGGTGGTCGCAACCATTTCGTCTGCTGATTTTGTTGGTCATTTCGCCAAAGACGTCAAAGGCCGCTATTCTTATAAGCCTCCTTATATCTTCATTGATTGGGACGATAGGGTTGACATGAAATACATACATTTTGATTCTTTAGGAAATAGAATGATTATGTATGGAACGGACGAAACTTATTATTTGGGACAATCAAGGCGTGAGAATGTAGTCAATCATCCGATGTCCTACAACGAACGTGTGATTATTCCTGATAATGATTATTATGTGGTTGATAGTGATTCACTAATCGATGGCTATGGGACGGATGCCCAACAGTTGCGGTTGCCAGAAGGATATCATCTTACTTATGCGCAAATCCAAGAACGGCAAATACAGAAAATTGGAGGATTGCACGAAGATGGGACGTTGCCTATCCTGTATCATCGGGAGAATCAGGTGCTCAATTATGAGGATGATTCGCTCATGATTGTCTTTTCCCGTCTATGTTTTGAAACAGATGGCTCCAACCATTTGATTGGACTAAAGGACTATTCTGTGATTCCGATGATTGTATTTGACAAAAGGAAAATGAGATAAATAAGACAATGCCCGAAAGATTCAAAAGTCTGTCGGGCATTGTCCTTTCTGGGTGAATGCTTTTGCGTGAATCACATCGGCCGTAACTACGCGATATTTTGCAACAATTTTCCCAACTGAGCGGGTGGAGGTTAGACCGGAAGATTTTTGCCAAAACTCCATTGGCCCCAATATTTAATTTTCAAGGAATCATTCCCTTGAACGTGCAACGCGTCTTGTGATGCAGGGGGTTGAACTCGGTCCACTGGTTCTGCACCTGCTTGTTGGTCGTAAGTTCGGCATTGGTCTCGACGTGCTTGAAGCCCCAGCGGATGAACTCGGGAATCAGCTCGGCGAAGAGCAGCGCATTCACGCCCTTGCCCTGATAATCGGGACGCACGGCCATGAGGAGCAGATCGACCGTGTCGGTGCCGCCGCGCCTGTACATGGCGTTGAGCATGTGAATCCAGCCGAAGGGGAAGAGGTGGCCATTGGCCTTCTGCTGCGCGCGCGAAAGCGACGGAATCGAGATGCCGAAGGCGATGAGGTTGTCATTTTCATCGGCCACAAGACGCACCAACCGGAGCGGCACCTGCGGCAGGTAGAGGTTGACGTAGTAGTCAATCTGCTCTTCGGTCAACTCGGTGAAGCCATAGATCTGCGCGTAGGCCTCGTTCATCAAGTGAAAGAGTTTGTGGCCCCAATGTCGCGCGATGTGCTTGGCATCGGTATCGGCAAAGACCCGCAGGCCGTAGCGCCGCTTGACCATCTCGGCCATGCGCAGGTGACGCTCGGGAACGGCATCGGGCACCTCCATGCGGTATTCGAACCACGTGGCGTCCTGCACCAGCCCGTAGGCCTCGTAGTGCGCCCGGTAGTACGGCGCGTTATAGCAGTTGGCCGTCGTGGGCAATTGGTCAAAACCCTCGACCAGACAGCCCTCGTTGTCGATGTCGGTCGGTCCCAGCGGGCCTACGATCTGGTTCATGGCCAATGATTTTCCCCACGCGCTCACGGCATCCAGCAGGGCGCGGCTCACCTCCATGTCGTCGATGAAGTCGGCCCAGCAAAAGCGGCAGATGTGCGTCCGATACTTCTCATTGGCCCTTCTGTTGATGAAACCTGCGATGCGGCCGACGGGCCGTCCGTCGCGATAGGCCATAAAGAAGACAGCGTCGCAGAACTTCAGGGCGGGATTCTTGGCGGCGTCGAACGTATCGACCTCCATCGAAATGATGGGCGGCACGTAATATTCGTTCCCCCGGTACAGGTCGATGGCGAACTGTACGAACCGCGACAATGACTTCCGTCCCTCTATTCTGCGAATCTCAATCATGGGTTATTTCGAGTGGCTGCGATGATGCGTGTGCGGATGCTCGACGACCTCACGGGCACGTGCCATGGCGCCGTTGATGTGGTTGAAGATGTTCTTCTCGCCCACCTCTCCGTACAGGCTCGACTTGCGGATGACCTCCAGCACGTTGGGGCGCACACCGCTCAAGACGACGTGGATGCCCTGCTCATGGCTCTTGTGGACAAACACCTCCAGGTTATGCAGGCCGGTCGCATCGACAAACGGCACCTTGCGCATACGGATGATGCGGACCAATGGCACGTCCATCATATTGGCCGACAACTCCTCGAACTTGTTGGCGATGCCGAAGAAGAATGGGCCATCAATCTCATAGACCTGCACGCCCTCGGGAATCTGCAGGGCCTCTTCGTGCGAGACGGTCACGTCGCTGTCATTGTTGGCGTCGATTTCACCCTCCTGCAACGAAATCTGGCCCACGCTGGCCACGCGGCGCAGCAGCAGCAGACAGGCCAGAATCAGGCCGAACTCGATGGCAACCGTCAGGTCAAAGATGATGGTCAGGAGGAACGTCACCATCAGCACCGTGACATCGCTCTTCGGGTTGTGCATCATCGCGCGGAACGTGCGCCAGCCCGACATGTTATACGAGACAATGACCAATACGCCGGCCAGACAAGCCATCGGGATGTAGTTGGCCAATGGCATTAACACCAGCAGGATGAGCAGCAGGACGATGGCATGGATGATGCCGGCCACCGGTGTGCGTCCGCCGTTGTTGATGTTCGTCATCGTACGGGCGATGGCTCCCGTCGCAGGGATACCACCGAAGAGCGGCGAAACGACATTGGCCACACCCTGAGCAATCAGCTCCGTGTTGGAACGATGTTGGTCGCCAATGACACCATCGGCCACAGCAGCCGACAGCAACGACTCGATGGCACCCAACAGGGCGATGGTGAAGGCCACTGGAATCAGCGTGCGGATCAGGTCGAACGAGATTTCAGGCACGGCCGGCGTGGGCAGCTTGCCCTGGATGGTGAAGCGGTCGCCGATGGTGTCAATGCCCTCGATGCCGCCGAAGTTCTTCAGACAGAGCACGACAACCGTGCCGAGGATGATGCCATACAGCGAACCCGGAATCTTGTTCAGGCCAGGCACCTTCTTGAACCACTTGGGCGAGAAGATGATGGTCAGGATGCTCAATATCGCAATGGCAAAGTTCCACAGGTTGAAGTGGTCCAGATGCTGGAAATAGCAGACCCACTTACCGATGAAGTCACCCGGCGTCTTGAGCGGCACCAGAATCGCATTGCCCGCATTGTCAACGGCCTCTTCCTTCAGACCGAAGACATCGCCCATCTGCGTCGTGAAGATGGTCACCGCAATGCCCGCCGTAAAACCGATGATGATAGGATATGGAATGAACTTGATGACCGTACCCAGCTTGCAGACACCCATCAGGATGAGCAGAACACCCGCCATCAGCGTCGCAATCATCAGGCCCTCCAGCCCGTACTGCGGATTGGTCACAATCCCATAAATAATCACGATGAACGCACCCGTCGGGCCGCCGATCTGCACCTTCGAACCACCCAGCAACGAGATGATGAAACCGGCCACAATAGCCGTGATGATGCCCTTCTCGGGCGAGACGCCGCTGGCTATACCGAAGGCAATGGCCAATGGCAATGCCACGATACCCGTAATCAGTCCGGCCAAGGCATCTTGGCTGAACTTCTGCGCATTGTAGTCCTTCAGACAGTCGAACAATTTCGGCTTGAATTCAATGAATTTCATAACACAAAAACCTTAATAACGTTTGAATTATTTCCTTATTTTTAAATGTATTGGCCAATGAAAATCCAATATTAAACAGCATTGAAACGGGCATTAAAAAGACCTCTGTTGAGTTTATTGGAACATTTTCAGGACATTTTGTGTCGTCCCTTTTACTCCATTTTTCAGCCCTTCGCAACTATAAAATTTAATATTTAATATTTATTATTTAATATTTGAATTTTACTCCTTCTCTCCGAACGCGAGGTCGCCCGCATCGCCCAATCCCGGCACGATATACTTGTGCTGGTCCAGATAGTTATCGACTGCACCGACCCAGACCGTCGTATTCTCGGGCATATTCTCCTCCAGATATTCCAGTGCCTCGTGCGACGCGATGACCGAAAGCACATGCACCCGGGCCGGCGTTCCCTTGGTCAGCAGTGCTTCATAGGCCAACTGCATCGAACCGCCGGTGGCCAACATCGGGTCGCAGATCAGGAGCGTCTTCCCGTCCAATGTCGGCGACGCGATATACTCGATATGGATGTCGAAGTTGAAGTCCTCGTCATACTTCCTGTAGGCCGAAACGAACGCATTTTCCGCATCGTCAAACACGTCAATCACGCCCTGATGCAGCGGAAGCGCCGCACGCAGGATGGCAGCCACGACCAGTTTCTCGCTCGGCACGTTACAGTCGGCAATCCCCAGCGGTGTGGTTATGGCCAATGTCTCATACTGCAACTCCTTGCTGACTTCATACGCCATCAGCTGGCCGATCCGCTCCACGTTCCGGCGGAAACGCATACGGTCCTTCTGAATGTTCACGTCTCGCATTTCGGCGATATACTTGCCGATGACGGAATTTGTCCGCGAAAAATTGACAATTTTCATATCTTTGCAAATAATTGATACTTTGGACAGAATAGCATTGGACGCACACACGACTCAATACTCTCTACTCATTCCCCTCTACCCTCAACACAAAAAAAGATGCGACTCTTCCGTATTGTGCTCAACACGAAAAAATCGCACCAAGTTCATACCGTCCACGCGGCAAAGGTACTAAACATTCACGAAATTAACAAACATTGGCCACACCTTTCGCCTTTCGGCTACACTTTTTCATTCAGTGTGGAACGTGTGTTGTTCATTTCACGAAAATCTTGCGGGTTACGCCATCCTCAAATCGGACGATGTTCACACCCTTCTGCAAGGTGCTGTGGCGCATGCCCCTCACGTCGTAGTAGCCCTCGATTTCGGGCACCGTCTCATCCGTCAGCGACTTGATTTCGTCCATGATCGGCTCGACAATCTCGATGTCGAACAACGACGGACGCATCGTGGCGGCCTCGGCATCCAGCGTCTCGCCCGGATTATCCTCGTAGTACTGCTTCAGATAATCGTAGCAGCCACGATAGACGAACGCACGGAATGGAGTCAACGTGAAGTAGTTGTAGCCGCGATAGAACTTGTTCTGCTTCAGGTAATAGCAGTCCTGGGCACAGAGTCCATCGGCATTCGGCCACGTACTGATGTCCGGCTTTTCGGCCAATGTTCCAGCCCGGTAGGCCGCATCGTTGGCCAGACACTGCTCCACGTCGCCGACGTAATAGGCGGCCTTGTAGGTACCATAGAGCGTAAGCGGATCCGTCTCCGGCTGAGGCTTCTTCAGCTCGGACGTCCGGTGGACTTCGACATCCGTCGCATTGATGTCCAGAGCGCCATTGGCCAAGAAGAGAACTGGCTCATTGGCTGCAATCACATCACCCGCAATCGGTGAGACATTCAGCGTTCCGACAGAGTTGGTCAAGTCAACCGACTGTAACTCGTAGAACGTCATGTTTTCCGGCTTCGTAATCTCGAACGGCAGGACAATTGATCCCCAATAGTCGGTCGTGTAAGACGTCTTGCGCTTGTAGTTGGCCGATGCAGCGGTAAACTCCTGCGGCACGTTGATAGGCTTCTGGTCGGTGATGACGAGGTTCGTGCAGGTGCTGACTGTGTCGAAGTAATAGTCATCATCGACATCCCTTCTGGTCCGCTCCATACGGACGATGTTGGTACCATCTGCAATCATAGCGTCACTGAAGTCGGTGTAGAACAACAGGTTTGTTCCAGCGGGCTGCCAATAGGTCAGATCCAGCGGGCTGTCCAAAGAGACCTCATCCTGCAGGATAAAGACGTTGACAAGGGTTGCCTTGTTCGCCTCAATGACATTCTTGATATCCTCTACTGCAGCCGGCGTGTTCACCCAGTCGCTCAACAAGGTCAACGTGCTCTTGTCTTCGCTCAACTCGTAAGAACCGGTCGTTCCATCACCGCAATAAAGCAGCTGGAAGTCATCGAAGGCGACCGTACCCTTGACGGTATTCAACCAGAGCTTCAGGGACTCTCCCTCTTCGAGTTTGACACTCGGAGTATTCTGGACCATATATGGGAAAAACTCCAGACCTTCGTTGTTCAACGCTGAGGCGTTCGTTCGAAGAGCCGTACGCTTTTCAACATCGCCATCGACTGTAGTCAGACCCAATTCATAGTGAGCTCCGGTGTAGTACGTCGTGACATTATCAACTTTTTTCGAGTACCGATAGCTCTTCATGTGGACTGAAGTCTTGTATCGACCTGCCTTCAAGCCCGCAACGGTCTGAGAGCCAATGGCACCATCCGCATTGCTATAGACGAACTGTGGCAACAAGGCAAGACCCTGGTTCACCGATGAGAAATTATAGGACTGACGGACATCCATACCCGCACCGACATTTGCCCAGCCAGTATTTGGCCATTCAGTCAAGCTACCGACACCGGCATTGGTGAGATAGAAGCTCACGTCAACCGGATGCAGGACAGAGGCCTGCGTTTCCATCGCATCGACCATAATCTGCTTGAGCGCCTCGGCTTTTGCCTTGATGGTGGCCGATGACGTAATCGAACCGATCCAGAGCTTGTCAAGTTCCTCGTATGCCTCGGACAGACCGGCGATGGCATTTTCACCGGCGCGGTTCTTGATGTTCAGACGGGCCGAACGGACGATTGGCCAATTCTCCGTTCTCGACGTTGAGCCGAGGATTGAGAACAGGTTGTTCTTCATATATTGGAACTCGCTGAAGAGAACCCATCGGTCGCCACGAGGCTCGACATCGGCCTTAAGACCCTCGCCCTTCTTGAGGCCGAGGACGACTGCATAGAAAGCATCACCCGTCCATTCCAGTACACGTCCATCGACATCGGTAATCTGATAGATACCGCCACCCAGCTGCTCGATGTGCCACTTGCAATATTTACTATTGCCTGGCGTTGACAGATCGGCAATATTATGCACGACAATACCGACAGGACGTGTCGAAGCCTGAGAGGTCGAAACTGCGCCGATGAACGTCTCATTACTGCCCTTGCCCGAAGAGATGTAATACCAACCCTCCTCACCTGCGACAGGCGTAAACTTGAACTTCGTGGCCTGATTGTTGATGAAGACGTAAGCATTATTGTCTCTCTTGGCAAAAAAGCGTCCTGCATCTACATTATATAGATAGAACTCGTCACCCGCAGCGGCAATGGTCGAGACATCTGTGTGGCTCTCGCCCAAATAGCTGAGCTCGAAATTGTCCACGATGACCCAATCACCACTCTTGGCCAATGTACCACGCACGCCGACCGTCAGGTCGTTGCTCGTCAAGTCGAACTCGAGCGTGGTGTAATAGCCGTCGGTACGATAGTTCTTGCTTGCCGCTACGCTGGCCTTGCCCGTACGTGCATCATTGCCCGTAAAAAGGTAGGCAGCCATCAGCTGCGTGGCAGCCTCATTCTTATCGGTAACAGTACCCCTGTCACTCACGGAGATATCTGCAATTTCCGTTGAGGATTCCTCGCCACCGTCGATGACATAGAGTTCGGCTGCACCTGCCTCCTTGCTGTAGCCCTGGACGGAGAGACGATAGCGGCCGGCAGGCAGATTCTCAAGCGAGACCTTCTGGTTCAGGTCATAAGGCTGGTTGTTGTCCGATGCACTTATTTTCACATTGAGGTCAAATCCTTTCATCTCTGAATTCATGTCTTTGTGGCCAATATTGACAGTGACTTTGTCATATGTCTGTGCAAAGTTGTCATTCGCACCAAGCCAATAAGGCAACGCATTGGTACCATTGGCCGTAGTCAAATTCCAGAGAATCTTCTTGTAGTTGCATCGGCTGAAGCCGGCATCACCGATGAAGAATGTTGCATCCATCGGATTTTCCGGCGTGGCATCCTGCAACTCCTTGATGCGCTGCGTTGCTGTCACGATTTCCCAGATGGTCGCATTCTCTGCCTGTTTTTCTTGACCGAGGCTTACGCCATCATCTGACAACGAAATATAGGCTGCACATTCACTGACGTTAGTACCCTTGATGTGCTTACCGAACATTCTGTAGGCCAATGGATTGTCGATATCGGCCGATTCAAAGCGGATGAACGAAGAGCCTTTCTCAACAGACGTATTGTCAGCGCCATAGCTGTAGTCCAATCGGATACCATTGAAATAATAACCGAAATTGCCATTCGTCGGATTATTCTTTACACTGGTTTGATAAGACTCGAAAGTAGGATTGTTTCCTTTGTTTGGATTACGCACCGTTTCCGTCGCAACAGCATACCATGAATAGGTCTTGTCCGTCACGGCATCGCTTCGTTCCTCCAACGTGAAGACCATACCATGCTCGTCGAGGACTGGAGCGACGCCCCAGTCAGCACCCTGGTTCAAATAAAGATACTTAGGCGACTTGCCCGTGCCGCGGTTGATATCAGCACGGAAGAAATACTCACCGTCACTCAAGGCCGATGCCATGGTCTCGCTCGTACCCAGATACTTCAAGTTGAACTTATCGAACTTGACGACGATATTGCCGCCCTCGCCTTGTGTCTCTTCACTTTCCTTGTGCTTGTAGTTTCTCAAGTCAAGATAGATGGCAATATTGCCATCTGCTTCCAGTTGACAAGGCACAGTCACAACGTGATCATCATCGCTGGAGTTGGCAAGATCTACCGAAACACTCTTTCCGACTGCCGGCGAGATGGTCATCTTACCACCAGTTCCCTCGGTGGTAGTGTGCACCTCCAGCATATAATAACCCGCTGGCATAGATCTTAATGTCTGATAGATACGGACACCTGCCGGCGCAACATCGGAATTGTATTGGAAATACTTCTTTCCATCCAATGCTGCGAAGGTCTCGCCTACCGCCAGTTCATCCACCAAGATAGCGTTACCACTCGCTCCCGCTTGTGAAGTCCATACCAACGGAGCCTTACCCGTCTCTCCTACGGCATCCGCATTCGGGACCATGAGCGGGACATCAGCTGGAGTCAGGATGGAGGCATTATACTTGATGCCGTATGTATCCAGATAATAGTTCGCACGACTGATAAAACATATCTTGTACGTGGCAGCCGTTGCCTCGGCGCCAACCTTGACATCAGCCACCTGCTCCGACCAGCGCTGCAAGAAGCCCTGTGGGGTCTCGATGCGGAACTGTCGGGCTGAAGGCATAGTGAAAGTCACACCAGCACTATCATAATGGAGGGTACTGGCATCACAATAGCGGAAATAGGGATGCTCTGAACCGACAGCTGTCGGCTCAGTAAGCAGGACATTCTCACGGTCGGATGCATTGATGAGCAGCCACTTGCCATCCACCTTATACATTTCCCAAAGATTCTCAAGCGACTTGGCCGGATCTGAACCTGCCTCGACAATGGCCATCGTCTTGTGGTCGCTGCCCTGTGCGCCATCTGTGCCATTGGCCAATGCCAAGCAATGCGTATCATCGGCCCAGATGGTAAACAGATTTCTATCAGGGGTGTTAAAATGATCAACCTTGCTCGCTACACTCCAGCCATTCGACAACGATGGTGGCAAGTTATTATAATGCAGTGAGCCGTTGACGATGACACCCCATGCGGGCATCGTCGGCGGATAGTTCTTCCAACCGCTGAAGGTGTAGCCCGACCGGGTCAAGTTAGCCGGTTCAATTTTCGTACCATAGTTGACATCCAGCGTCGTACCCGTCTGCGTACCATCGACCATGAATATCAGCTGGTACTGGTTAGGTGTGAATGTTCCCGAAACACTGACATTGCCACTCGGCATGATATAGTTGGCGGGGAAGTTGTCCGACCAACCCGAGAAACTGTAGCCGTTGATGATGGTATCGGACAATGGCGCAATTACTTCACCCGGGATGTAGAGATCGACGTGCGTCTTCGACTTATCGACCGTCGAGTTGTCAACGCTGGTCACTCCGTCCGCAGTGATTCTGGCCAATGCCGTTGCCGCCGCTTCCTTGACCGTGATATTGTACGTTACCCTATACGCCAGGGCATGGCTTGGTTCGACCGTGATGTTTTCGGCCGGCATCGTCTTGGGCAGGTCAACCCAGCCCTCGAAGCGGTAGTCATGGCCGCCCTCCTCATAGTTCTCGCCGGCGGGAGGAACGATGGTCTCGCCGTAGTTGTACATCTGGGTGGTCTGGACAGAGCCGTCGTGCTTCTTGTAGGTAATCTGGTACTTGAAGCTGCCGATGACCTCGACGTTGTAGTCCGGCATGGTTGCTGGCCAAGAAACCACGGCCTTGGTATCATAGTTGGTGATTGTCCAGCCGCTGAAGGTGTAGCCCGCCTTGGTGGGTTCGGCCAATAGCGCTGGCATCGTCGTACCATAGGCAAGATTCTCCGAATGGTAGGATGCACCATCGACCACATAGCGCAGGCGGTGGACATTGGCTACATACGCACCGGTGAAGGTCACATTGTCGGCCGGAACGGTGAACTTGTTGTCGGCATCGACCGTCACAGCAACGCCGCCGTCGGTCACGCCCGTCCAGCCAGAGAAGGTGTAGCCCACTGTCACGTTGTCCGGATTCGGATATTTCAGTGTCTGGACGGAGTTGAACTCGTACGTTGAGGTGGCATCCTTGATTCCTTCCGTGCCATTCGTCTTGGTATAGACGTACTTGACAATATATTTATTTTTGGAGAACGTTGAGGTGATGGTGACGTCGTTGGCCGGCATGGTCGTAAACGGCAGTTCGGTTATCACCGCGTTATTATATTTCCAGCCGCTCCACGTGTAGCCCGTCTTGCTGCGCTCGCCGAGCAGCGGATCGACTGTGTCCTTATACTTATATTCCTTGGTATTGAAGTCCTCGTTATCGACCTTATAGGTCAACGTGTAGGTATTGAGGCGATATTGGCCAATGATGACGACATTATCGTCCGGCATGGTGAACTTGCCGCCAGTCACTTGAATAGTGGCTTCGTCGGCAGCTCTCTTTACCGTCCAGCCTGAGAAGGTATAGCCCGTGACATCTCCGGCTGGCTTGCCGGTCTCTACCGTGATGGTCGTGCCGTAGTTCTGGTTCGTCTTGTTCTTGGCCGTCCACTCGGTATAGGCCTGGTTGTCCTCGTAATTGTACTTGTAGGTCACATTATGCTTGTGTGGCGTGAACGTACCCGACACGGTGATGTTGTAGGCCGGCATGGTCGATGGCCAAGACTGGTCCTCGTTATTGTATCTTACCTTCCAACCCGAGAAGTCATGACCCGGCATTGTGGGGTTGGCCAATAGCGCTGGCATAGCTTCATCGCAAAGACGGGTGAATGTCTGCGGTTCATCCTGACCCGTGGCATCGTTATAGACCGTATAGGTGCTGTAAGCTGCCGAACCGATGCGGGTCTGGTAGGTGATGGTGTATGTATTAGGATTCCAGTTAGCTGTGTAGCTCCGGTCTCCCCACGAACCCTTGGCTACGGTTACACTCGTGGTCTTGTCGTCAAGGCCTGTGCCTGTCCAACCAACGAATGTGTAGCCGTTCTTGGATGGATTGTTGAGGGTGAAATTATTTGTCTCGATGGTGTAGGTAGCTGGGTTCGTTTTGCCCGATGCCAATGCCCCACCATCCAAATCGTAGGTGATGCTATACGAGATTGGTGTCCATCGTGCGTAGAGTGTCTTGTTGCCCGTTGAGCCTTGGGCGATTTGGGTCACTTTTTCGCTGGTGTTGTTGTTTGCCGTGTGCCAACCTTCGAAGTCGTAGCCTTTTCTGGTCGGGGTGGCCAACGAGATGGTTGCGGTCTCGATATTGTAGGTGGCGGGGTTGCTTACATTGTTCGTGCCGCCATTTAAGTTGTAAGTGATGGTGTATGTGATGGTCTCCCACTTGGCGTAGAGGGTAATATCGGCACTTGGGGTGTAGCTCTTTCCGCCATCATTGACCTTGTTGTTCAATGACGCGTCGCTATACCAGCCCTTGAAGGTGTAACCCGTGCGGGTCGGTGTGGGCAGGGTGACACTGCCGTTTTTCCACTTGACGTAGAGGTTGAAGACGCCACCATCCGTGGACGTGAGGTTGTTTACCTCTTGTTGGTTGGTAAAGCTTGTGCCAGAGCCGTCGGCATTGACGGTCCATTTGTCAAACGCAAAAGTGCCTGTGGCCGATGCCGTGCCGTTGCCCCCCGTTGCACCGTTGTAGTTGTAGGTCACGGTGTGGACGCGAGCAAAGGCGTTGTTTGTAAGCTTCTGTTTGATGCCGTAGGTGAATGGCTGATCGCTCATTGTGCCGCTTGTCGCGCCGTTGCCGTTGAAGTGGACGCTGTAGGTGTGCGCCGTCCACTGTGCGTAGAAGGTCTTGTTGCCCGTGGAACCATGAGCAATTTGGGTCACTTTTTCGCTGGTGGTGTTGTTTGCCGTGTGCCAACCCTCGAAGTCGTAACCCGTTTTGGTTGGGTCGGCCAATGTGATGGTCGCGCTCTCGATGGTGTAGGTCGATGGGTTGTCGGCATTGTTCGTGCCGCCATTCAAACTGTAAGTGATGGTATAGTTGGTCGGTGTCCACTTGGCATAGAGGGTGATGTCGGCTGTCGGATAATATGCAGCATTGCCATTGCCGACCAGAGTAGTCAATGCCGCGTCACTGTACCAACCTGCAAAGGTATAGCCTGTCTTGGTCGGGTTGGGCAGGGTGACCGACGGTATCGACCATCTGGCGTAGAGGTCAATCGTCGCGCCATCTGTGGATGTGAGGTTTTTGACGATCTCCTTGTTGTTGTAAGCCTTGTCTCCATCGGCCGAAGTTGCCCATCCGTCAAAAGTGGCAGTTGCGGTTTTCGATGCCGTGCCGTTTCCGCCCGTGGCTCCGTTGTATTCGTATGTGACTGTGATACCCCCGTCACGGGTAAAGCTGTTGGCCGTCAAAGCCTGTGCCAGGCCGTATGTAAACACTTGGTTGGTCATCGTGCCTGTGGCTCCATTAGCATTGAAATGGATGGAATAGGTGCTGGGAGTCCACTGGGTCGCACCGAGGTAGTACAGCTCGAAGTTATCGACGTGGGAGGTCGTGCCGGCGGTCGGGTTGTCCGCACTCTTGAAGCCGATGATCAATGTGCCGTCCGTTACCTGGATGTACACAAATTTCTGGTAGGTGGCTTTTGATGTGCCTGTGAACAGGCCGTAGGCGTTGGTATATCCGCTGGCAGAGCCTTTGGGGAATACGGCAGTTTCGGTCGTTGTCCCGTTGTTGGCGAACAGGTAGCAGGCATTCGTTGCATTATTGGTCACGCCGTATGCCGAAACGCGATACCAACCGTTCTTCAGCCCTGTGAGCGATTGCTGCACCTTGTAGGGGTTGCCTGACGTAACTGTGGCTGTGACATTGGCCTTCTTTCCGTTTCCGTCATCGTCGATGGCGTTTGACTTGATTTTCGTCGTGCCGACGGAACGATCTGTGTTCATTGCAAGATCCTGTGAGTCATTCGTATTGGGATTGATGACCTTCCACATGGCCTTCTCGGTGGAAATCATGTTGGATGCAAATTCGGGATCGTGGGTATAGAAGGTCGCATCGGCGAAATTGCCGCTTGTGGCGGCGTCCATTTCCTCCAGCAGCTGCGCTTTGGTCACGACTTCCCATACGGTGGCCGATGCCTGCGCCACGCCTTGTACCTCGTTGCCGAATGTGGCATTGGCCTTGATGTATTTCCCGCTATTTCCCTCATGGTACAGGCGATATTGGTTCTTGCTCGCATCCACTGGCTCGAAGCACCAATAGTACGTGGTCTTCTTGTTGAGTTTGTAGCCACTATCGTAGGTGAACCAGCGTTGTTCGTGGTCTGGTTGTCCATTTGTACGGAATGAAGAGAGAAGACGGAATTTTTCCAGACTGCTTCCGTTTACCGTGGCTGTCCCGTTCTGGTCATACAGGGTGAAGGTGCTGCCGTGCAATGCGGTCACAGCACGCACACCGTAATTTTGGCCGCCGTTCAGGTAATAATACAATGGATTTTCGGTCGTTCCCGCATTGTAGCGGATATAGACTTCCGTGCCATCAGCGATGGTCGTTGTCGCCGCTTGTAGAGGCTCGAAGGCCGTCCATGCGACTACGCTTGCCAAAATGGCTGAAAAAAGTTTGATTTTCATATCGTTTAAGTTTTTTAATAGTTTGATTCAATGCAAGGGCGGCGGGGTGGTATTCCCGCTGCGGTCATGTGTGGTGTGGTTTGTGTGTGTGAGTCCCTTCCAGTGGTGTCGTGAGTGGCATTGGCCATAAAGAATAACACAAAAGGGAAGACCTTGATCTTGATCTGGACATTTAACAAACGCGCGTGTATCGATGCAAAGATAAGTTTTTTTTGCGGAATATGGAGGAAAAAGTGTTGATTTTTTTCGCAAATCGGGCGATAAAGCACTATTTTTCGGGCGTTTAGCAAGTAGATTTGGTAAAAATGGAGGGTTTCGGGCGGGATTACGGGTGTGCGGGCGGCGTGGGGCTGGCGATGGACATTGGCCAAAAAAGGGGATAAAATTTGCTTTTTCGCGGAGTTATGTATAACTTTGCGGCGGGAAATCCGAAAGAGAGACCCCCGAGGGGGGGCTATAGGACACTGATTGAAAACTGAAAAAATGGATGTCAACCAAAGTCTTTTAGGTCGAAGTACATCAACCGAGTGGGTTCGTCAGCATCTTCATCGGAGAAAAAACGGAACTTACCCTTCGACTCATAAAAACTTGTGGCAGAGGATAAAGCATCGACAGTAAGGAAACGGCAACCCGTCCGATTTCCATATCGGAACATGGTACGGATTGTTCTCAAAATGTGTTCGCCGAATCCCATCCCTGCATAACGACTATCTACGGCCAAACGTCCTATTTTCAAGGCGGGATAATGTTTGCGACGCTTGTTGTTAGGAATTCTGCGGTTGATACGATTGGCCGTTGACTTGTTGGTCTCCTCCAGACGAACGGTATCGTTCAAAAGGCTAAAGTAGGCAATCAAGTCTCCATTCTCCTCATTCACAACCAAGTAGGTCTTGGCCAGCAACTCGGTCTGATAGTCTAAGGCCTCGTTCAACAAAAAGTCGTTCAGGTCATCATCAATACACCTGAACGCAGTCAGATTGGTTTCAGGAGTCAGTTCCTGAAAAGAGTAGTTGAGTTTCATCGGAACAGAGAGCAATTTGGAGAATTACGTTTTGACTCCTCGTATGCCTCCCAAGACAATCGTTTCTCTTCCTCCGAAAGAGGTGTGGGATGTTCCATGTGCCAGATGAAACGTTCAGCATCCTTGCCCCTCAATACAGGGGTGTCTTTAATGGGTCTTGCCATAGTTGTAATCGCTTTAGGGTTATTTCACGGTGCAAAGATACGAAGAAATTCTGAATCAACAAACTAATGAACAAGAATATGAAAAAAATCGTTTATTTCCATGGCTTTTCGTCGGCCGGCTCGACGGGGACGGCGACCAACCTGCGCAACTATCTGTATGCCAAGGACGTGCGCGTCCTGAGCCCGGACATTCCGGTGAGCCCGAAGGAGGCGGTCGAGTTTCTGAAGGGGTACATCGGCCAAGAAAATCCCGACCTGATCATCGGGACATCGATGGGCGGCTTCTATGCCGAGATGATGCACGGCTACCGGCGCATCCTGGTGAACCCGTCATTCCACATGGCCAAGCTGCTGACGTTCAGAGGAATGGGCAACGTGGAGTTCCAGAACAAACGGGAGGACGGCGCGACGCACTTCAAGGTGGACAAGCAGATGATTGCAGAGTTCCGCGAGGCGGAAAAGCTTTCGTTTCAGGGGATTACGGCCGATGACCGCGAACTGGTCTATGGTCTGTTCGGCAAGAACGACAAGACGGTGAACACGCAGGATGACTTCACGAAACACTACGGCCGGGAGCACTTCGTCATCTTCGACGGGGAGCACCGGCTGAACGACAAGATCGTGAAATCGGTGGTAATGCCGCTCATCGAGTCGCTGTTGTGGTAAGTCACATCGGCCAATGAAAAACCATCGGCCAAAACAGGAGGAAGAAGACTATGGAATACATGTCCCAGGAGGGCTACGACAAGATTGTGGCCGAGTTGCACCAGCTGGAGAGCGTCGAATATCCGCAGGTCCGCGAGGCGCTGGTCGAGGCACGTGAAAAGGGTGACCTGAGCGAGAACTTCGAGTACCACGCGGCCAAGCGCGCTCAGGGCCGGCTGATGAGCCGTATCCGCTTTCTGCACAGGGTGTTACAGTTCGCGCGGGTATTGGACACGAAGCAGATGGATGCGGGTGTCGTGCGCCTGCTGACAAAGGTCGAACTGACCAACCTGGCGAACGGCAGCCGGATGACCTACACCATCGTGAGCCCGCACGAGGCCAACCTGCGCGAAAAGAAGATTTCCATCAATTCGCCCATCGCGCAGGCCCTGATGGGGAAATCGGTGGGAGATGTGGTTGAGGCCAATGTGCCGGCCGGCGTCCAGCGGCTACGCATCGAGAATATAACGCTATAAATAAAGGCCTCCGTGGAAGGGAGGCCTTTATTTCATTTGTCGTTATGCGTTGGCCGATGGCTGTTCGCCGCCGCTTGGTTTCCCGCCGCCGCGACGGTTGCCGCCATTGCGACGTTGGCCGCTACGCGGATTTGAGCCGCCTCGGCCGCCACGACCACCGCGCGGTGAATGGCCACGCGAGCCGCCCTGACGTTCGCGGCGTTGAGAGACATTGGCCATAACCTCCTCCTCGTTGCATCCGCCCAGCGATTCGGGCACGGGGATGCGTTCGAGCGTCTTTTCGAGGAATTTCTCGAGGTCGATGAATTTGAGCAGTTCCTTGCGGTCGTTGGCCGACACGAAGGTGACGCTCTCGCCGTCGGCATCGGCTCGGGCGGTACGGCCCACGCGGTGCACATAGTCTTCGGGGTCGTGCGTCATGTCGAAGTTGATGACGAGCTGGATGCCCGAGATGTCGATGCCGCGCGACACGATGTCGGTGGCCACGAGCACGTTGACGCGGCCCGACTTGAAGGCGTTCATCGTCTCCTCGCGCTCCTTCTGTTCGAGGTCGCTGTGCATGGCGGCCACCTGGAATCCCTTCTTGCGCAGGGCGAGCACGACATCCTTCACCTTGACCTTCTTCGACACGAAGACCACGGCGCGCTTGTCGGGATTCTTCAGCAGTTCGTCTTTGACGAAGCCGTCGGGTTTGCCGCCGAAGAACTGTTTCAGCACGCGGATAACCATGTCGGCCTTCTGCGGTTCGTAGCAGATGCAGGCCTGCTGGCGGATCTTCTCGGCCGGCTTCGACACGGCAATCTTGACCATCGTCGGTTTCCACATGATGGCTTCGGCCAATTTCTGCGTCTTGGGCGGCATCGTCGCGCTGTAGAGGATTTTCTGGCAGTCGGGCGGCAACAGTTTGGCGATGGCCATGATGTCGTCGTAGAAGCCCATGTCGAGCATACGGTCGGCCTCGTCGAGCACGAAGAAGGAGACTTGGCTCAAATCGACGTAGCCAAGGTTGATGTGGGCCAAAAGACGGCCGGGCGTGGCGATGACGACGTCGGCACCCTTCTGCAGGCCTCGCTGCTGCTCGGCGAAGTCACGCCCCTCACCGCCGCCATAGACGGCCACGCTCGATGCATCGACGTAGTAGGAGAAGCCCTGCATCTGTTGGTCAATCTGCTGGGCCAGTTCGCGGGTCGGCGCCATGATGACGCAGTTGATGGCATCGCTTGGATAGCGGTAGCGGTTGAGGTTCGAAAGGATTGGAAGCAGGTAGGCTGCGGTCTTGCCGGTACCCGTCTGAGCCACGGCAATCACATCGTCGCCGGCCAATACGGGCGGAATGGCTTTTTCCTGCACAGGGGTGCACTCGCCGTAGTGCATATATTCGAGGGCCTCCAAAACGCCCTCGTCAAGGTCAAGTTCGGTAAATTTCATAATTGCGTTTTAGGGGGCTATAATAGGTCGGAAAGCCCCTGTTTACATCTGATTTTCCAATAAATTCGGGCGCAAAGTTACATTTTTTTTGCAAAAAAGGGCACATTCGGGAAACAAAATGTATATTCTCACCGAAGTTTTGCCGCAATTGCCGCGTCAATATACATTCCATTTTCCATTTTCAGGCCGAATGGCATTGGCCACAATCATCTTGTTGAAGATTATCGGCCAATGGAATTGTCACGGCCACACATGTTGCAAGATGACAAGGGGAATCACCGTCCAGAGGGTCGGCAGGCCATCACTTTTTCCCGAATCTTCCCGATATCCTCCCCGCTTTCGTCGGTTTCAATGAAAAGTCGGTCGGCGGGCACAAGGCTTGCCACGTCGGGGTTGAACTTTTCGCCCAGCGCAATCGAAAATCCGGCGTTGAGCAGTTGTGTGGCCAATGCCGTTCCCTTGCGGAAGCCGTGGATGATGTTGGCCGATGTCCCGGCCTCGCGCACCGCCGCCATCATCTCGGCCCAATAGCCCACGCAATGGATGATGACGGGCAAGTCAAGATCGTGGGCTGTGGCCAATGCGCATCGGAAGGCCTCCTTCTGATGAGCGAACGGCACATCGCAGTGGTTATCCAGTCCGCATTCGCCGATGGCCACCAGCAGCGGATTGTGGCGCAGGGCATCGGCCGCCTGCCGGAACTCGTCGAGCTGGAGCCGAAGGGCATCGGCCGAAATCCCGACATGCCACGGGTGCAGTTCCAGGCTGAAGGGCGTGGTGCAGCCGTCCGTAGCGCGCGCTACGGGAAGCGAGAGCAGGGCGTCGGAACGCCCGTCGTGGTGGGTGTGTATGTCACTGAGGTCTGACAGTCGCATGGCGCGGCAAAGATAGTGATTTCTCCGTTTGCGGCCAAGTTCGCGGCAGGAATTGTGCGTTTTTTCGGGGCAACGTTTGGAAAATCGGCCAAAAAATGTTATCTTTGCGCCCGCAGTAAAAAAGGGCCGCGGAGGGGGAACTCCATTGGCCAAGACCATTCCGATAAAGACTTTTTTACTCCCCCAATCACACAAAAAAAATCAATCTGGTATGCGTGAAGACGAAGAATTGTTTGAAGAAGGCAACAGCGAAGAGAATCCCGTGGACGAAGATTTCGTGAATGAGGCCGATGAGACCGATGCGGAGGAAGAGGCATTGGCCGAAAGCAACAACTATACACCTCACAACGACGATGATGCGGGCGATGACAAGATTCATCACCTCGGCGGAATGTACCAGCACTGGTTTCTGGACTATGCCTCGTACGTCATTCTGGAACGTGCGGTGCCGCACCTGGCCGATGGTCTGAAGCCTGTGCAGCGCCGCATCCTTCATGCCATGAACGTGATTGATGACGGCCGATACAACAAGGTGGCCAACATCGTCGGCCAGACCATGCAGTATCACCCGCACGGCGACGCCTCAATCGGCGATGCCTTGGTGCAGATGGGACAGAAGGAGCTGCTCATCGACACGCAGGGCAACTGGGGCAACATCCTGACGGGCGACGACGCTGCCGCACCGCGTTACATCGAGGCCAGACTGTCGAAATTCGCGCTCGAAGTGGTGTTCAACAACAAGATAACGCCGTGGCAGCTGTCGTACGACGGACGCAAGAAGGAGCCTATCAACCTGCCAATCAAGTTCCCGCTGCTGCTGGCCCAGGGTGTGGAGGGCATCGCCGTCGGCCTGTCGTCCAAAATCCTGCCGCACAACTTCAACGAGCTGCTCGACGCCTCGATCGCCTACCTGCGCGGCGAGGATTTCCAGATTTTCCCCGACTTCCCGACGGGCGGCCTCATCGACGTGAGCAAATATCATGACGGCCAACGTGGCGGCTCGGTCAAGATTCGCAGCCGCATCGAAAAGATTGACCAGAAGACGCTGCGCATCCTCGACGTGCCGTTCGGCAAGACGACCGACTCGTTGCTCGAAAGCATCAAGAAGGCCAACGACAAGGGCAAGATCAAGATCCGCAAGTTCGACGACTATACGGCCAGCCACGCCGAAATCGTTGTCCACCTGATGCCCGGCGTGTCGAGCGACAAGACCATCGACGCCCTCTATGCCTTCACCGACTGCGAGGTGTCGATTTCGCCCAACTGCTGCGTCATCTACGACAAGAAGCCGCACTTCCTTACGGTGAGCGACGTGCTGCGCCGGTCGGCCGACAACACGAAAGACCTGCTCCGGCAGGAACTTGAGGTGCAGCGCGGCGAACTGCTGGAGCACCTGATGACCATCTCACTGGAGAAGATCTTCATCGAAGAGCGCATCTACAAGGACAAGGAATACGAGCAGGCGAAGGACCTCGACACCGCATTGGCCCACATCGACAAGCGTCTGGAGCCCTACAAGGCCGACTTTGTGCGCGAGGTGACACGCGACGACCTGCTCCGTCTGGAGGACATCAAGATGTCGCGCATCCACAAGTTCTCGAGCGACAAGGCCGACGAGGACATCGCCAACACCAAGAAGAAGATCAAGGCCGTCGAGAAGAACCTGAAGCACCTCACCGACTACACAATCCAGTGGTTCGAGCATCTGAAGGAGAAATACGGCGCCGACCATCCGCGACTCACCGAAATCCGCAATTTCGACAGCGTCGATGCCACCAAGGTCATCGAGTCGAACCTCAAGCTCTACCACAACCCGAGCGACGGCTTCATCGGCACCGGCCTGAAACCCTCGGAATCGTCGTTCGTGTGCAACTGTTCGGAGATCGACGAGATCCTCATCATCTACCGCAGCGGCCAGTATAAGGTCGTCAAGGTGGCCGACAAGATTTTCGTCGGCAAGGATGTCTATTATATCAACGTCTATCGCAAGAGCGACCAGCGCACCATCTACAATGTCGTCTATCGCGACGGCAAAGGCCCGATGGCACCCTACTACATCAAGCGCTTCAACATCACGTCGGTGCAGCGCGACAAGGTCTATGACATCACGCTCGGCCGTCCGGGCTCGAAGATTGCCTATATGACGGCCAACCTGAACGGCGAGGCCGAGGTGCTGCGCATCTCCATCAAGAGCCTCAACAAGATTGCCCACACCAAGAGCTTCGAACGCGACTTCGCCGAAGTGCCCATCCGTGGCCGTGGCACCAAGGGCCTGCTGCTCACCCGCGCCGAA
>CACZAY010000020.1 GCA_902779265.1 uncultured Bacteroidales bacterium
ATTACTGATATGAATAATTTTGCCTTTGCTATTATATAAGTAAGTATGTGCATTGAACAAAAAATAGGGACCGATTTGTGGTATTACGGAAAAGTCAGGTAACCATTTATCAGACCAATCTTCTTCTACCATGCGGCGAACGATATCGTATGCCGTATTGTCAACATTCAGATCAAACTTCTGAATGATTTCTTTCGATGTATTTATACCAGTAAATAATAACTTGCCAGTATCCCAGTTCATTGAATCCCGCCTTAGTTTGCTAACCTCGACCTTATTCAGCATCCTGACGCGCTCGCCGTGCAGCAGGTTTATGTCCGATGATGCAGAATCGGCCACGCTGTGCCACGTCCGTCGTCGTACAGACATCGGCCAACATACCGAAAAGTTGGGGAATGTCGGTTCGTCGAACTTGTAGTAGGGTTTGGAGGTCTTCGACAGCACGCGGATTTCCAGCGGTGCCTCGTCGGGATAGTGCAGGTCGCCGATGAAGAATTTGCCCAACGAGTCGATTTTCCCCATGCCGAGCGACATACCAGTCGAATCATAGACCGTGATTGAAAGATTTTTGCCCAATTCCTTCTTTTTAAGGTTATAAACCTCGCCAGACAGCCATTCGTTCTGCTCCAGCGGATGCGGAAATTCGCGTAGCGCGGGTTCATGGCCGATGTCGTCCGTCGCAAAACGGCACCAGCCGTGCGTCATCATCACAAGGTCGAGTTCCTCGCAGCGCACATGGCCGTCGGCGAAATACCACCCGGGCTGATGGATGTAGCCCTTCAAGTCGCTGGTCAACAGGAGGTTGCTCACGATGTTGCCGTCGAGACGGAACGCATCGGCCGAGACGAAGCCGCCATCGGTGATGCTCACTGCGAAGTCGCCCCAAGCCGCATGACCAGCGACGTCCTCCAAGTGCAGTTTCATCGTCACGAGCGAGCGGTTTTCAATCGTATCAGAAACCTGCGCAATCGGATTGGCCGACGACAGCGAATCGCACTTGAACAGCAGGCGACGCGACAGCCCGATGCCGTTTTCATCGGCCAAAACGAGGTGATTGATGCCCATGCGGAAGGTCGTCATGTCCAACGGCACTGTTTGCCCCGCCGCTACGCGACTTTGGCTGACGAGCCGCGCGCCGCCATGCACGATGAGCCGCAATGAATCGTGCCGCGCGCCCAAGATTTTCACCTGATTTCCAACGATTTGCAGTGATACGGCCAATGTATCGGCCACACCGTCGGGAAGGACGAAAGTGCGCGTGAGCGGCATCCCGTTGGCATCGGCATAGTCGCGTAGCGTGAAGCGAACCTTGCCCGGACGTTGGCCGATGGCATACGCGAACGCGCCCATGCCGTCGTGCAGGGAACGGACATCGGACAACGGCGCATCGGCATCGGACAAGAGCTCGCCATCGACCTCAACGGGATAGCCGTCGCTGCCCACTGCCGCGAACGCAATGCGCTGTGTATCTGGTACATTGGACAAAATATGACCGCCTTCGGGAAAGAACTGCACGCTGAAATCGAACGCTTTCGGCGATGTTGTTGCGTCGGCCGATGCCACATCGTCAAAACGGTTCGTGATGCGCAGCCGCCGCGAGAAGAAGAGGTCGCTGTCGAAGTTGCGCATCCACGAGGTGTAGGCCGAAAGGATGTAGTCGCCCGACGGCAAATCATCGGCCAACGGCAGGCAATGATGGAAGCAGAGCCCAGAGCGCGCCACCTTGCGGCGTGTGATGAGCTGGCCGTCGCGGTCGTGCAGCTCGACGGTTATGTAGTTGGTTTTCAGCATGTAGCTGAGGTTGTCGGCCGAGACGAGCGTGCCACGGAACCAGACGGTGTCGCCCGCCTCGTAGTAGGGCCGGTCGAGCGTCAGGTGCAGTTTCTCCTGCACGCAGTCGCGCTGATAATCAAAGAATCGGGTGACGGAGAGGGAATTATTGGCCAAAACAACGCCAAATATCGAAACGGCCAGCAACAGGGTGGATAGGAAATGCTTCATGAAATTAGGTTTTATCAGCACAAAAGTAGGTATAATTTGGGAAATTGCCAAATGAATTGTCTTTTTTGTGGCCGATGGAAAAATGATTGATATTTTTAACGGTGAAAAATTTGTTTTTTTTGAAAAAAATCTTCATCTTTGCAAAACTTTTTCGCCGAAAAACGCACTTCAGGTAATTCGGAATTGGTTATGGCACACTGGATTCACTTCAGATATAATGCAAAGAAGCGTCGCTATGAGCGGCGTGAGCCATCGCGTTGGCGGCATTTCAGTGTCATTGCGCGGCATCTGCTGTCGGGCACCATCATCGGAGCCATCCTGCTGTACGCCTTCATTTTCTGGCTGGGTTCGCCGTCGGAGTGGCGTCTGGAACGCGAGCATGAACTGCTGAAACGGCAGTATCAGATGTTGGACGCACGGTTGGATGAGGCGCTTGAAGTGTTGGAGGACATTGGCCAACGAGATGACAACATGTATCGTGTCGTCTTGCAGGGCGACCCTATCGGTGAGGCTGCACGTAACCAGTTGGTGCGCAATGCACAGCGCTACGACTCGCTGCTCCAGTTGTCCGATGCAGACCTTGTAATCAGCGTGGCTCAGAAGATGGATCTCGTTGAACGCCAGTTGTATCGGCAGACAAAATCGTTCGACGAACTGGTGGAACTTTGCCGCACGCAGGAGGACCGTTTGCGCCACGTGCCGGCTATCCAGCCTGTCTCGAACAAGGACCTGAAACGACTTGCCTCGGGTTACGGCTGGCGCATTCACCCGATTTATCACATCCGCCGCTTCCATGAGGGAATGGACTTCTCGGCCGAGAAGGGGACCGATGTCTTTGCAACGGGCGACGGCAAGGTAATCCAGGCTGGCTACAACGGTGGATACGGACTCTCGATCATGATTGACCACGGCTACGGCTATCAGACGCGCTATGCGCACTTGTCGAAGAAACTCGTCAACAAGGGACAGACCGTGAAGCGAGGTGACCGCATCGGCGAGGTCGGTTCGACGGGAATATCGACCGGACCGCATCTGCACTATGAGGTTCACCTGCGCGGTGCTGTGCAGAATCCGGCCAACTATTACTTTCTCGACCTGACGCCCGAGCAGTATGAAGAGCTCATCGAGAAGAGCGAGAATGTGGGACAAGTAATGGACTAAACGATGAAAGGGGCGAAAAGGACATTGGCCAATGACACGGCCAAGAAGTACTACACCATAGGCGAGGTGGCCGAGATGGTGGGGCTTTCGGTCGAGGTCTTGCGGAAGTGGGAGCGGGACTTCCCCGCGAAAATCAGGCCCATGCGCACCAAGGGCGACACCCGACTGTACCGCAGCCGCGACATCGAGCAGATCCAGATGATCAAGCGGATGCGTGAGACGGAAGGACGTACCATCGAGGGTGTGCGCCGGACACTCACCAACCGCCCCGGCGAAGAGGAGGCGAAGCAGGAGGTGATAACCCGGCTCATTGGCCTCAAAAAACAATTACAGAGCATTGTCGATGAGCTTGATACCTTGCAGTCGACAAGAGAAGACGGAAATCAGGAAACCAGAAAAATTGAAGTTTGACTATGGAAGGCAAAATTTCAGCGGAAGAGGCCAAGAAAATGGTCGAAGAGATGCGCGACGAACTTTTCGCCCGCGCCGAGGAGCATCTGCCCCTCACTGACATGCCGCGTGTCAAGGCCGCCTATGAGATGGCCGAGAAAGCGCACGCGCAGCAGATCCGGAAAAGCGGCATCCCCTACATCACGCACCCGATTTCGGTGGCGCGCATCGCGTTGGTCGAGCTGGGCTTGGGTACCAATTCCATCATCGCCGCCCTGCTGCATGACGTGGTCGAGGATACGGACTACACGCTCGACGACATCCGTGCGGCATTCGGTGAAGATGTGGCCTTCCTGGTGGGTGTCTTGACCAAGAATGACGACGGCAACTACAAGGTGTCGAAGCAGATTGACAACTTCAAGCAGATGCTGGATTCCATCAACTACGACATCCGCGCACTGCTCATCAAGTTGTCCGACCGTATGCACAACCTGCGCACCCTGGGCAGTATGCGTACCGACAAGCAGATGAAGATTGCCAGCGAGACGGACTATTTCTATGCGCCATTGGCCAATAGACTGGGCCTGTATGACATCAAGTCGGAACTGGAAAACCTGTCCCTGAAGTTCCGTTCGCCGCATGAGTACGAGCGCATCGAGAAGAAGATAAACTCCTACATGAAGCTGCATCAGCAGGACATCGATGATTTCCTGACGCCCGTGAGGGAGACATTGGCCGATGAAGGAATCAAGGCCCGCGTCTATGCCCGAGCCCGTTCGGTCTATGCCTTGTGGTGCAAGATGCAGAGTTCGGGTCAGACGTTCAAGGAATTGGAACACGTCCACCAGATCAACATCATTGTGGATGCCGACCCCGAGCGCGGCAGCGAGAAGAATCAGTGCTTGCAGATTTACAGCCTGCTCACCGACCTCTACAAGGAGCGTCCGTATTCGATGATCAACTACATCGACCAACCGAAGGAGAACGGCTATCAGGCCATCCATGTCGAGGTGATGACCCACACGGGCGGCTGGGCCGAAGTGCATATCTGTACCGAGTCGATGTACCGCAATTCGCAGCAGGGATGTGTTTTGGACCGTACGGAATCCATCGATAAGTGGGTGTTGAAGTTCAAGGCCATATTGAAGGATATTGCCCAGACAGGAGCCGAGGGCGGTTTTATGGAGAGTGTGGTCAGTTCGTTCTACAACGACGACATCATCGTCTTCACGCCCAAGGGCAACAGTATCGTTCTGCCGAAAGATTCGACGGTTTTGGATATGGCCTATGAGATTCACACCAACGTGGGCAATCACGCCAAGTTCGCCCGCATCAACGGCAAGCTGAGCACCATCTTCACCACCCTGAAACGTGGCGACCGCGTGGAAATCGGTACCGATGACATGACGTGGCCCGAGGCGCATTGGCTAAAACATGTAACCACCTACAAGGCGCGCCGTGCCGTCAACGTTTCGCTCTCGAAGAGCGGCATCTCGACCGAGGAATTCCCCTATACCTTGTGTGAAGAGTGCAACCCACTGCCGGGCGACGAGATTGCCGGCTTCAAGCAGAAGGACGGCACCATCATCGTCCACAAGCGTAACTGCCCGGTGGCCATTCAGTTGTCGGCCAAGGAGGGCGACTCGATTGTTGATGTCTCGCTGCCGATTCTGCCCAACCGTACCTATCCGACACAGATTGTCATCAACAGCGTGGACCGCAACGGTCTGTTGCTCGATCTGGTGAATGTCATCAGCAACGAACTGCACTTGGGCATCGATTCGCTCCACACCGAGACAGTCGATTATATCGTCACGACCAAGGTCAGGGTGCAGGTGCCGTCGGCCTTTGAACTGATGGAGGCGATGCGCATCATCGAGCAGATCAAGGGTGTTGAGGAGGTGCGTACCATCTGACGTGTGATTATGGCCAATGTGCCAGATCTTCAGAAACTTTATTAACACAGACAGTATAATGAAAGTAATAGCAATCATTCCGGCGCGCTATGCCAGCACGCGGTTCCCTGGAAAGCCATTGGCCAAACTGGGAGGAAAAACGGTCATCCAACGTGTGTATGAAAAGGTCGAGCCACTGGTCGATATGGCTGTCGTCGCGACCGATGACGAGCGGATCTACGACGCGGTCGAGGGCTTCAACGGACGCGTGGTAATGACATCGGCCGACCACAAGAGCGGCACCGACCGCGTGCAGGAGGCCTATCGCAAGCTGTCGGCCGCACTGGGCATCGAATATGACGTGGTAATCAACGTGCAAGGTGACGAACCCTTCATCGCGGCCCAGCAGATTCAGGCCGTCAAGGACTGTTTCATGGACTCGCAGACCGACATCGCGACACTTGTCAAACCTTTCCATCCGGAAGACGGACTGGAGGCCCTGCTCAATCCGAACAGTCCGAAGGTCGTGCTTGGTGCGCGCAATCAGGCGCTCTATTTCAGCCGTTCGGTCATCCCGTATCTGCGTGGTGTTGACCAATGTGACTGGCTGAAGAAGCACACGTTCTACAAGCACATCGGACTCTATGCCTACAGGCCGGAGGCATTGGCCAAAATCACGGCCATGGAACAGACTCCGCTCGAAAAGGCCGAGAGCCTGGAACAGCTGCGTTGGCTGGAGAACGGCCTGCACATCACCGTGCGCGTGGTTGACATCGAGACCGTGGGCATCGACACGCCGCAGGACCTGGAGCGCGCCGAACAGTTCCTCATCGAACAGAAACGCGCCAAGGGCTCACTCTGAACCGAAAACTCGAAATTGGGGATTGGGACATTGGCCAATGTCTCAATCCTCGTCACATAATCCACAATTATCATGCAGCAATTCCTCGACTGGTTCGATCGCAATGTAGGCTCCGACGGCAGTACCCTCGACTGGTACTGGCGTTTGGGTATCCTCGCAGGTGTGGTGCTGGCGGCCTATCTGATTGACTTCATTTTTGTGCGTGCCATCATTCCGACCCTGCGCAAATTGACCTCCAAGACCAGTACGCAGGTCGATGACATCCTTTTGGGCGACCATGTCGTGCGCTCGTTCAGCCACATCCTGCCGCCCATTGTCCTGACCTTCGCCTTGCCGTTTGTCACGCAAGGGACATTGGAGACCATCATCGCCCGCCTGACCGAAATCTACATCATCATCAACGTCACTCGGTTCCTCTGTATCCTTGTCGATGCGGTGTTCAAGGCCATCCTGTCGCGCGGTAAAGAGGCCGGCAAGAACGCGGCTCGCATCCATTCGATGAAGGGCCTGGTGCAGACGGTGCAGATTTTCATCTGTGCCATCGCTGCGATTCTGGTCGTGAGCGCAATATTGGACAAGTCTCCGGCCTATCTGATTTCTGGTCTGGGCGCAATGGCGGCTGTCCTGATGTTGGTTTTTCAAGACAGCATCAAGGGACTTGTTGCCGGTATCCAGCTGCTTTTTAACGATATGCTTGAGGTGGGCGACTGGATTGCCATGCCGGCGCGCAATGTGGACGGCACTGTCATTGAAATTACACTGACTACAGTCAAGGTCCGCAATTGGGACAATACGATTCTGACGATTCCGCCCTACAACCTGCTGACCGAGACCTTCCAGAACTGGCGCGGAATGCGTCTGAGTGATGGCCGACGGCTCACGCGTACCATCAATATTGATATGCGCAGCGTGCATTTCCTCACTGCGGCCGAGGCCAAGAAGTGGGGCATCGACCGGGCGGAACATCGTACGATGACCAACCTGGAGGTTTTCCGTACGCAGCTGCATGACCTGCTGATTAAGGATCCCGACCTGAATCCCGAAATGGGGCTGATGGTGCGTCAGTTGGCGGCCGGAAGCGACGGTATCCCTGTGCAGATTTATGCCTTCACGCGTACGAAGGTTTGGGCCGAATATGAAGACATACAGTCGCGTCTGGTCGAATTTGCATTGGCCACACTCCACGAATACCATTTGGTTGTCTTCCAGCGTGGCGGTCTGCCACCGGAAGTTGATGAAAAATAATTTTGGCCGATGGACATTGGCCACGAAACAAAATTTTTCGACATTTTATGCACGAAGTACGCATTTTATTCGTAAATTTGCAGCCGATTTAACTAAATACAACACCTTATGACAAACTACAAATGGACTTATAGCCGCATCGGTGGCGTTACCCGCATCTGCATCGGAAGTGGCGAGGACATCGCACACCTTGCAGAGCTTGACATAAAGAAGTGGACGGTCCTTTCCTGCCCCGTCAAGGGTCTGGAAATCGACGAGGCGTCGCTTAAGTATATGGACATCAACAACGACGGTTCGATACGCCGCGACGAGGTGGTCAGTGTGGCCAATTGGCTGACACGCGTGCTGAAGGACAAGGAAATCATCCTTGAAGGACGTGACACTTTGCCGCTGGACGCTCTGAATCAGGACGATGCCGACGGTAAGGCGTTGTACGATGCCTCGGTGAAGATCTTGAAGGAGTTGGGCAAGGCCGATGCAAAGGAAATCTCGTTGGCCGACAGTTCAAGCTGCCTTGCTACGTTCCTGAAGAACAAGCTGGAGGCTGCATTGGCCGCAATCGACAAGAGCGCCGAGCTTGAAGCACCGTTCGGCGACCAGACAGATGCCGTCGAGGCTGCCTACAACGCGTTGGACGCAAAAATCAAGGACTTTTTCATGCGTTCGAAGTTGGCCGAGTTCTCGTCGGAAAGCACATCGGCCCTCGACGTGCAGACCTCGCGCATCGAAGCCATATCGGCCGACAACCTGACCCAGAAGATGGACGAGATCGCCTCCTATCCGATCGCCCGCATCGACGGTTCGGCCGAGTTGTCGCTCAAGGCTGCCATCAATCCGGCGTGGGTTGCGCAGTTCAACGTCATCAAAGGTGCGCTCGATCCAAAGGCAAAGGCGTTGACCGAAGCCATGTGGGCGGAAATCGGCGCAAAAATCAAGGCATATCGCGATTGGCAGGCCAGTGTGACTGTGACCGAGGCCGACATCAAGCTGGACGATGAGACGGCTGGCGTGCAGTTGGTTGACAAACTGTTGCACCTGACGCGCGACTTCTACACCTTATTGAAGAACTATGTTTCGTTCCAGGACTTCTACAACGTCGAGAAGAAGGCAATTTTCCAGTGCGGCACATTGGTCATTGACCAGCGAACCTGCGATTTCTGTGTGAAGGTGGCCGATGCTGCAGCCCTGACAGCCCAGGCTCCGAAGTCGGGCATGTTCCTGGTGACTTGTGCCGTGACCAGCAAGGTTTACAACGAATCGTACAGCATCATGGCTGCTGTGACCGTCGGCGACGTCGATGACCTCTTCGTCGGCAAGAACTGCATCTTCTACGACCGCAAGGGTCGTGACTTCGATGCCCGCGTAACGGCCATCATCGACAATCCGATCAGTATTCCGCAGGCTATGTGGCGTCCGTACAAGAAGATGATTAAGCTCATCGAAGACAACATTGAGAAATATGCCGCCGAAAAGGATAAGGCTCAGTCGGAAAGCGCCGCTGCTGCAATCAACCAGAAGAGTGAGGCTGTGAAGTCTGATTTGAGTGCGGTCGAGAAGTCGGAAGTCAAGAAAAACGAGGCTGTGGCCGGTACGTTCGACATTGCGAAATATGCAGGCATCTTTGCCGCCGTCGGTATGGCTGTCGGCATGATCGGCTCGGCGTTGGTAGCAGTCGGTTCTGGCATTATGGGCTTGAAGTGGTGGCAGTTCCCATTGGTCATCCTCGCCATCATGTTGGTGATTTCCGGCCCGTCGATGTTCCTCGCGTGGTTGAAACTGCGCAAGCGTAATCTCGCTCCAGTGCTCAATGCCAACGGATGGGCCATCAATGCATCGGCCAAAATCAATATTCCTTTCGGCGAGACTTTGACCCAGCAGGCCGTTTATCCCGTCGGCATGAAACTCAAGGATCCGTATGCCGACCGCAAGATGCCTTGGTGGAAGAAGGTGTTGCTCTGGATCGTTTGCATCGTACTCTTTGCCTTGTTCCTGCTTGTCATCAACAAGCATTACGGTTGGATTGAACTGCCATTCGTCGATGATTTCATCCGTATGGTCAGAAATCCATTTGCAGAATAAAACAGCTTGTCCGCTTCAACCTCTGTTGTTTTAGAGGCGGCGGCCAATGCCATTATCAATAACAATTAAATTGAAATTTGTAATTCAATGATCAAAATCACTTTTCCTGACCAGACGGTCAAGGAGTTCGAGGATGGCGTAACGCCTCTTCAGGTGGCTGAGTCCATCAGCCCACGTTTCGCACAGGATGTGCTTGTAGCTAAAGTCGGCGAAGAAATGTATGACCTCACCCGCGTCATTACTGCCGACAGCACCATCGAGTTCTTCAAGTGGGACAGCCCAGAGGGCAAGCACGCTTTCTGGCACAGTTCGGCTCACCTTTTGGCCGAGGCCTTGCAGGAACTCTATCCAGGTATTCAGTTCGGTATCGGTCCTGCCATCGAGAACGGCTTCTACTACGATGTCGTTCCTGCCAATGGCGAGAACATCAAGGAGGCCGATTTCCCGAAGATTGAGAAGAAGATGATTGAGCTTGCTCGCCAGAAAGAGCAGATTGTCCGCAAGGAGGTAGCCAAGTCTGAGGTGCTCAAGGAGTTCCAGGCCAAGGGTCAGACCTTCAAGTGCGAGCTGATCAGCGAACTGGAGGACGGCAAGATCACTACTTATACACAAGGTAACTTCACCGACCTTTGCCGTGGTCCACATCTGCCTAACACGGGTGCCATCAAGGCTTGCAAGGTATTGTCTGTAGCCGGTGCCTTCTGGCGCGGCAACGACAAGAACCCTCAGATGAACCGCGTCTATGGTATCACCTTCCCTAAGCAGTCTATGCTCGATGAGTATATCAACTTGCTGGAGGAGGCCAAGAAGCGTGACCACCGCAAACTCGGCAAGGAGATGGAACTCTTTGCCTTCAGCCAGAACGTCGGTGCCGGTCTGCCACTCTGGTTGCCCAAGGGTACGGCCCTCCGCAACCGTTTGCAGGACTATCTGACCAAGATTCAGAAGCGTTACGGTTACGTTCAGGTCATCACGCCAAACATCGGCAACAAGAACCTCTACGTCACTTCCGGTCACTGGGCTAAGTATGGCAAGGACTCGTTCCAGCCAATCTCGACCCCCGATCCAGACGAGCTCTATATGCTCAAGCCAATGAACTGTCCTCACCATTGTGAGATCTACAAGACATCGCCACGTTCCTATCGTGACCTGCCATTGCGTCTCGCCGAGTTCGGTACCGTCTATCGCTATGAGCAGACCGGTGAGTTGCACGGTTTGACCCGCGTGCGTTGCTTTACTCAGGACGATGCCCACCTCTTCTGCCGTCCAGACCAGGTGAAGGAGGAGTTCCTCAAGATCATCGACATCATCATGATCATCTTCAAGGCATTGGATTTCCACCAGTTCGAGGCACAGATCTCTCTGCGCGACAAGGTGAACCGCGATAAGTATATCGGTTCGGAGGAGAACTGGCAGAAGGCCGAGCAGGCCATCATCGAGGCTTGTCAGGAGAAGAACCTCCCAGCCAAGATTGAGTACGGAGAGGCAGCCTTTTATGGTCCAAAGCTCGACTTCATGGTGAAGGATGCCATCGGTCGTCGTTGGCAGTTGGGTACCATCCAGGTTGACTACAACCTGCCAGAGCGCTTCCAGTTGGAATACACTGGTGCCGACAACCAGAAGCACCGTCCAGTCATGATTCACCGTGCACCATTCGGCTCTATGGAGCGTTTCGTTGCCGTATTGCTCGAGAACACCGCCGGCAAGTTGCCATTGTGGTTGGCTCCCGACCAGGTGGCTATCATGCCAATCTCCGAGAAGTTCAACGACTATGCTTATGAGGTGCGTAACACCCTCGACAAGCTCGACATCCGTGCATACGTCGATGACCGCAACGAGAAGATCGGCCGCAAGATTCGCGATAACGAGATGAAGAAAGTTCCTTATATGCTCATTTTGGGCGAGAAGGAGCAGGCTGAGGGCAAGGTCAGTGTCCGTAAGCAGGGTGCTGGCGATGGCGGCCAACTCACAGTCGATGAATTTGCCAAGATGATTGTGGCCGAGGTTCAGTCTCAGATCGAACACTCAAGTTATTAAACTGATTCATAACGAACAAAATGCGCCATCTGTCCCATGCGACAGGTGGCGTTTTTGCGCGCTTTGGCCAACAAACGTGCCAAAAGACGTCGAATTTGAGAAAAATAAACGAGAAAAAGATAGAAAAAGTTGCACGGTTTGCAATTTCGCCGTATCTTTGCACCCGCTTTTGTGTGCGCAATCCGTTGCGGAATTTGGTTTTTGGCCAATGCCACACGAGCAGAAAACAACTCAAAGTCAAACTTAACCAACTGTTAATGCCTTTCAAACCTAACGGTGGCTATCGCCCCAAACCAACCCCAGGACCTCGTCCTCAACAGCGCGACCAGCGTGTAACCAACAACAACGGAAAGGACCAGCATCGCATCAACGAGCAGATTCGTGGCGTGAAAGAGGTTCGTCTGGTGGGTGATAATGTCGAGATGGGCATCTATTCCATCCAGGATGCCATGCGCATTGCTGAGGAACAGGAGCTCGACCTCGTCGAAATCAGTCCAACTGCCGCACCACCCGTGTGCAAGGTGATGGACTATCAGAAATTCTGCTACCAGCAGAAGAAGAAAGCCAAGGATGCCAAGGCCAATGCAGCCAAGGTGGTCGTCAAGGAAATCCGTTTCGGGCCTCAGACCGATGACCATGACTACGAGTTCAAGCTCCGTCACGCAAAAGAGTTCCTTCAGGAAGGCTCAAAGGTGAAGTCGTACGTCTTCTTCAAGGGCCGCTCCATCCTGTTCAAGGAGCAGGGCGAAGTCCTGTTGGCCCGCTTCGCACAGGACCTTGAGGAGTTCGGCAAGCCAGACAGCTATCCTCCGGTGCTTGAGGGTAAGCGCATGATTCTCATGTTCAGCCCCAAGGCTGCCAAGAAGGCCGCTCCTAAGCCTGATGCCCCGAAAGAGGATAAGGAGTGAGGCATGTCGGCCAATGCCCTTGCTAAGGAAATCCCATTGGCCACAACCCAAAATCGAGAGAAAAAGGGCAGAGGACTTGTCCCGAGCCTGTAAACAATTAAATAATTTATAAACAAAATGCCAAAAGTTAAGACTAATTCCGGTGCTAAGAAGCGTTTCGCGCTCACCGGATCAGGACAGATCAAGAGAAAGCATGCTTACAAGAGCCACATCTTGACCAAGAAGACCAAGAAGCAGAAGAGAAACCTCGGTAAGTTCTCTATTCTCGACAACGCCAACAAGACCAACGTTCGCGAGATGCTCTGCCTCAAGTAATCTTGGGTGAGAAAAACTCTAAAAATCAAGTTTTCAAAAAGATCTATTAACCAAACAACCGTTTTCAAGCACTGCCCCACAAGGTAGTCACGGCGTTTAAACAAACTTTTAGAATTATGCCACGTTCGGTAAATCACGTAGCGTCGCGTGAAAGACGCAAGAAGATTCTCCACCTCACCAGAGGTTACATCGGTGCCCGCAAGAATGTGTGGACCGTCGCAAAGAATACCTGGGAGAAGGGTTTGACATACGCATTCCGCGATCGTCGTAACAACAAGCGCAACTTCCGCGCTCTTTGGATTGTCCGTATCAATGCCGCTGCCCGTCTCGAGGGCCTGAGCTACTCTAAGCTCATGGGTCTGCTCCACGCTGCCGGCATCGACATCAACCGCAAGGTCCTTGCTGACCTCGGCATGAACCATCCGGAGGCTTTCAAGGCAATCGTTGACAAGGTCAAGAAGTAAATTGAAAGCAATCCATTGATTCGCTTTCAAGGCAATCGTTGACAAGGTCAAGAAGTAAAGTTTACTTCAAAATTAGGAAATTTGAGACGCATTTCATAGTGAAGTGCGTCTCTTTTTTATGACTTTTTGTCATCCAACTTAACAAATGTTAATTTGTAATTGTTAATTTTTAGGTTTTGGATTGTAGGCTCTGATTTATATTGAAATTATTGTTTAACTTTGCGCTGCAAATATGATAGGGCATGTGAATTTTCAAACTCGTAGTCAGTCATAATTAAGGTAATATTGTTAATTCCCAAACTTAATTAATAAAATCAATCAACGATGAAGAAGTCTTTATTCATTTTTGTAATGTCACTTTTCGTGGCGATGTCTGCTATGGCGCAGATTACCACGTCTTCGCTTTCGGGCACTGTGACCGACGAAATGAAAGAGGAAGTGATTGGTGCCACCGTTATGGCCACCCACACTCCGTCTGGTACCAACTATGGAACCGTCACCAACGAGCATGGTGCATTCACCATTCAAGGTATGCGTGTCGGTGGCCCGTACACAATCCGTGTGACTTATGTGGGCTATGCTCCGCAGGTTTACGAGGGTATCTACCTGAATTTGGGTGAGACCTTCCATCTTACGACCAGCCTCTCGGTCAATGCCGAGGTGTTGGGCGATGTCATTATTGTTGGCCAAGGTTCCAAGTTCGCTTCGAACCTCAAGACGGGTGCCACGACCAACATTTCCAATGACCAGATGATTTCCCTCCCGACCGTCAGCCGCAGCATCACCGATATGGTGCGCCTTTCACCTTATGGTGGCAACGGCATGAGCTTCGCCGGTTCGGATGGTCGTACGGCCAATTTCACCATCGACGGTGCCAACTTCAACAATAATTTCGGCCTCAACGCCGGACTGCCGGGTGGCGGCAACCCGATTTCAATCGATGCCATCGAGGAGATGCAGGTCATCATTTCTCCCTACGATGTGCGTCAGACGGGCTTCATTGGCGGTGGTGTGAATGCCATCACCAAGTCTGGCACGAACTTCTTCAAGGGCAGCGCCTACATCTATCATCAGAATGAGAATATGCGCGGTGATGCCATCGAGCGTGAGCAACTCGATGGCGTGCGTGCCAAGGACCAGAAGACAACCTATGGTTTCACCTTGGGTGGCCCTATCATCAAGAATAAGCTTTTCTTCTTTGCCAATGTGGAGTTCCAGAAAACTCCGACCATCGCTAACCGTTGGCGTGCCTCTGAAATCTCGACTGGCGTTGTGGGTCAGATGAATCCCGGCGTGGGTGTGGCCGAGAGCTACCAGTCTCGAACCTCAATGTTCGACCTCCAGCAGGTGTCGGACTTCGTCAAGAGTAAGTATGGCTATGACACAGGTTCGTACACCTCATTCCCGGCCGATGAGGACAACAAGAAGTTCCTCATCCGTTTGGACTGGAACATCACCGAGAAACACCATTTGGCAGCCCGCTATAACTATACGTTGAACAATATCTGGAATGCGCCCAATGGTAGTTCGATGGACGGTGGTACACGTTCGGGTTACAACCGTACGTCACAGTATGCCATGTCGTACGCCAATTCCATGTATGCTATGCAGAACAAGGTCAATTCGTTCTCCATTGACCTGAACAGCCGTCTGATGGATAATCTGTCCAACCAGTTCCTCTTCACACTGTCGAAACTCGACGATATCCGCGACAGCGATTCCAGCGAGTTCCCGTTCATCGACATCCTGGATGGTGATGGCCAGAACTACATAAGCCTTGGCTATGAGTTGTTTACCTGGAACAATGCCGTCCACAATACCATCTGGAACATCAAGGACGACGTTACATACGAACTCGGCGCACACAAGTTGATGGCCGGTTTGACCTATGAGTATCAGATGGCCGACAATATGTATATGCGTAATGGTTCGGGTTACTATCGTTACAAGACATTGGAAGACTTCCTGAGCGGAGCTGCTCCCGAGGTTGTCTGCCTCACCTACGGCTACGACGGCGAGACAGAGCCTGCTGCCCGTGTGACCTACAACAAGTTCGGCCTATACGTTCAGGATCAGTGGCAGGTCAACGAGAAGTTGAATGTCACCGCAGGCATCCGCTTCGACAACATCGTGTTCGACAACAGCGACCTGATGACCAATCAGGCCATCTACGACATCAACAATACTTATGAGTACCTTGATGCCAATGGTAATAAAAAGATTTACAACCAAAAGAAAGATGCTGCAGAGACCGACACCTTCGTGCGCGAAATCCGCAACAACGCCATCTATGGTGGTCGTTCGATTGACACCGGCAAGTGGCCTAACAACAGCTTGACCCTTTCTCCACGTGTAGCTGCCGTCTGGGACATCATGGGCGACAAGAGTATCGTGCTACGTGGCGGTACAGGTCTCTTCCAGGGCCGTCTGCCATTGGTATTCTTCACCAATATGCCGACCAATTCGGGCATGGTGCAGTATCAGGCACAACTCAATGCCAAGACCAAGGTCGGTGTCCTCAAGGAAGGTAAGTTCGTCGGAGGCAAGGGCTTCGAGAACTATGTCGGCAGCTATACGACCGACGACAAGGGCAACTGCTATTTGGATATGAGTCAGTTCGCGGGTGGACTTGTAACATCTGACGGCAAGAACGCTACTATAGCAGCTTTGCAGAACAAACTCTTCGCCTTGGGCTATCCTTCTACGATTCGTCCAGAAGACGGTACTGTTCCATCGGCCATCTCGGCTGTCGATCCCGACTTCAAGCTGCCACAGGTTTGGAAGACCTCATTGGCCGTTGACTATCGTTTGCCATTCGAATTCCCATTCAGCATTACGGCCGAGGGTATCTTCAACAAGACCGTCAACGACGTCTGCATCAGCGACTGGTCAATTCCGGGCGTCGGCGGATTCGCCCGCTTCAACGGCGCAGACAACCGTCCGATCTATCCGAGCGGCTTCCGCACCGCAACCAAGGCTTTCGTGCTTGAAAACACATCGAAGGGCTACGGTTGGTCGGCCAGCCTCCAGTTGAATGCCAAGCCGGCCGAATGGATCGACCTCATGGCCGCCTATACGCACACCGCCAAGAAGGAGCTGACCTCTATGCCTGGTTCTGCTGCAGAATCGGCCTTCACCTACGTGCCTACGACCGAAGGTCCGAACAACATCAAGCTGCACAACGCGCTCAACCTGACGCCAGACCGCATCGTCGTGTCGGCCACAATCAATGATAAGGCCAACAACCACTACGGTCTTGTTTATGAGACTTGGCGCGGCGGCTACAATTATTCTTATGTGTTGGCCAATGACATGAATGGCGACGGCTATTCCTACGATGCACTTTACATCCCGACCGACCAGGAGGTCAAAGATGGAGAGTTCCGCTTCGTGAGCGATGACGACCGCGACCGCTTCATGGCCTATGTTCACAAGGATGACTACCTGAGCGAGCACCAGGGCGAGTATGCCGAGGGCTACAGCGTTTACAATCCGTTCGTTCACCGCGTCGATTTCAGCTACAAGCATGACTTCAAGTTCAACATCGGCGAGACAAAGCACACCTTGCAGGTGAGCGCCGATATCAAGAACCTGATGAACCTCTTCAACTCGTCATGGGGTGTCAGCAAGGTTATGAACACCAACTACACCGCATCGGGTACTGCACGCATCCTGAAGTACGAGGGCGTGGATGCTGAGGGCTATGCCACATTCTCTACTCCGAAGGCCGTGAGCGGTGATACCAAGATTTGGGGCCGCAATCATGAGAGTGGCCAATGCTGGTATATGTCAATCGGTGCAAAGTATATTTTCTAAACAACACAACAGAAGAACATGAAAGCTAAATATCTTTTTGCAGCCGTAGCCGCTGCTTTTACGATGGGTTGCGCCTGTGTCAGCTGCGACGTTGATCAGGATCCCGATACCTATCTGAGCGAAATCAAGGTCTCTACATCGTACGTTTCGCTTGATGTCGTGGGCGGTTCGGCCAAGGTTGAGATTACGGCCAATGCCGACTGGTATCTCCAGAACGTTCCTTCTTGGCTGACCATTGACCCGATGGAGGGCAAGGCTGGCAAGCAGGTGCTCACCTTCTCGGCCGAGCAGACCTATGACGGCCGTTCTGCCGAGGTGCTCCTCACATTGGCCGACAGCGTCACTACCCAGCGTATCAACGTCATTCAGGGCCTTTCGGTCGTTTCGTCAGTGACTTGTGCCGAGGTTTTGGCTGGTCCGGACAGCAAGACATATCAGGTGACCGGTGTCGTTACCGCAATCGCCAATCTGACTCCTTACGGCAACTTCTATCTGAACGACGGTACCGGCGAGATTTACATCTATGGTACGGCCGACAAGGACGGCAAGACCAAGAACGGCGCTCTCGAATCGTATGGTATCGGCGTCGGCGATAAGGTGACCGTACAAGGTCCGAAGACGACCTACAACGGCACTGTCGAGTTGGTCGATGTCTCGGTCATCAAGATCGTGAAGTCGCTCGTCAAGATTGAGGAGGGCGGTTCGAATGCGTTCGATGCCAATGGCGGCGATTTCCTCGTCCGACTGGGCGTAAGCGGCGATGGCGTGTCGATCAGCATTGCCGACGAAGCCAAGTCATGGTTGAGTATTTCCGACATCGAAAAGACCGATTCGACCACCAATGTCACTTTCCACGTGGCTGAAAACACTGCCGAGTCGTCACGCACAGCTACAATCGAGTTCACTTCTGCATCAGGTTCGTCATCATCGACCGTGTCGGCCACAGTCAGCCAGCAGGGCTTGATGGGCACGCTCACCAACCCATTCACCGTAGAGCAGGCCATCGCCTATTGCCAGACTTTGACTGCAGCATCGGCCAACGACTTCTATGTCAAGGGCAAGGTTTCAAGGATTGTGAACGAGTTCGGCAGCAAGTACGGCAACGGCACGTTCTGGATGTCGGACAATGGCACATACTCAGGTTCAGAAGACAACAAGACCCCAGGCGCAACCGATTTTGAGGCCTATCAGGTCTATTGGTTCGACAATCAGCCTTGGGTAGAGGGCAACGCACAGGTCGCTGTGGGCGACGAGGTAGTCATCTGTGGCAAGTTGACCAACTACAAGGGTACATCAGAGACCAGTGGCAAGAACGCCTATGTCTATAGTGTCAATGGTGTTCGCACCGATGCCAATGGCTTGGGCTCTGCCGTCAGTCCGTTCACGGTAGCAGGTGTCAAGGCTGCCATCGACGGTGGCGTGGCCGACAGCGTTTATGTGCAGGGCATCGTCTCAAAGGTTGTGAATGCGTTCGGCACCAAGTACGGCAATGGTACGTTCTGGATTTCAGCCGATGGCACATACGCCGGTTCTGAAGACAACAAGACTCCTGGCGAGACCGATTTCGAGGCATATCAGGTCTATTGGTTGAACAACAAGGCCTGGACAGAGGCCGATGCACAGATTGAGGTAGGCGACAAGGTCGTCCTGCGCGGTCTGGTCACCAAATACAACACGACCTACGAAACTTCGTCGAAGAAGGCTTACGTCTATAGTGTTGAGAAATAATATTGGCCAACGCCAATAAAAACATTGGATGCCACTTCCCCGATTGCGGGATGTGGCATTTTTTTGCGTTTGTCTGATTGTGGCCAATGGCGTTGCGATTGCGAGAATTACGTAATAGGGGAGCATTGGCCATAATCATTGCTCAGATTGCGAAAAAAAGCGAGGGACACTCCGTGTTGGAATGTCCCTCGTTGTGCGTTGTTATGTCATTGGCCAATGTCCCTCACAGTCGGAACATCGGCCAAGAAAATTTAGAATCGGAAATAGAGTTCGCCCCAGATTTCGTTGAAATGCTTGTCGGCTGAGGCGCGGAAGTCGTTGTAGTTGTATTGAATCTGGAACTTCAAGTTCTTGTGCAGCTGGAACTCAGGAATGAGCGAGTAGGTGCACTGTGCGTTCTCCCACGACTTGCCGTTGCGGTAGGTCTGATACTGGGCCGACAGCTTGAACCAGTCGTTCAGTGGCATTCCGCCCACGATGTACCACGCATCGTCGTTGCCGCTCGTGTAGTGGCTGTGGCCCCACTCGCCGCGCAGGCTCCAGCCCTCCTTGTTGTCGTACTTCACGCCGAAAGCGTACTTGTCGCGGTTCTCGCCGGCAGTCTCGCCCGTCCAGCCGAAAGCACCGATCATGAGTCCCTTGATGGGCTGGAACTGGATGGTGCCGATGTAGTCCTTCTGGCCGTCAGCATCGCTCTTATTGATGCCCTCGCCGTTCCACACGCCCACCTGATAGTGGATGAGGTTGTGGTTGTCCTGGCCAACCTTCAGGAAGTCACCCTGCACCTGGATGCCCTGGTCACGGCCACCGCCGCCCCAAGTGTCGCCCTTGTAGTCGCCGGTCATCTTCTTGGTGAAGTATGAGTAGTCGCCCGTCGAGATGTCCCAAGGGTTCATCGGATTCTCGAAGCCGAAAGCACGCTTGAACTGGCCGACCTTGACCATGGCGAACTTGTATTTCTGCCACTCGACGAAGACGTCCTTCATGTGGAATGAACCGTTGTTGGTCTGCACCTGGATGCGGTACTTGAAGTCGTTCAGGATGGTCCCGTCCACATAGAGGCGGATGAGGCGCTGCGAAAGGCCGGTGCCGCCGTGTGCATAGTCCTGGTCGCTGTAGCTGTATTTGCCGATGTAGTAGCCGCCGAACTTCGGCTTGCTCACGTAGTCGGTGATGTTTCGGCCGTATTCGACCTCATTGTTTGCTGGTTCGGCAGCATTGGCCGAAAGCACAGCGGCAGCAAATGCTGCGATTGTAAGAATTCTCTTCATAGTTTTATTTGAGTTGATTTTTATGTCCGATGGTGGGATATGTAAAGAGCATTGGCCAAGAATATTATTTTCATGACCAATGCCCCAAGAATCGTTTAATTATCCGAAAATGAAAGGCAGTTTTACCCAGACGAGTCCCACAATGAGACCCAAGATGCCGACGATGATGCCGACCTTCATCATCTCACTCTGCTGGATGAATCCGGTCGAGTGGGCGATGGCGTTTGGTGGCGTCGAGATAGGCAGAATCATTGAGACGCTTGCCGCAATGGCCACGCAGAGCAGCATCTGGGCCACGCCGCCTTCTTCAATCACGCCACTTGACGCCATGGCTCCGGCAACCACGCCCAGCACCGGTACAAGCAGCGAGGCTGCGGCCGAGTGGCTGATGAAGTTCGAGAATCCGAAGCAGACCAGCGAGGCGATGATCATGACGAGCAGTGGGCTCCATTGGTCAAAAGGAATCGAGGCAACCAATACCTTCGAGAGCTCAGTCGTGTTCAGGGCGACACCCAGCGCAAAGCCGCCGGCCACCATCCAGAGCACAGCCCAGTTGATTTCCTCAAGGTCTTTTTTGCCAATGACACCCGTCACCGCAAAGGCCGCTACAGGAATCAGTGCGACGATGTTCGAGTTCAGGCCCAGGTTGATGACCTCGCCGAAGCACCACAGGAAAATCGTCAGGATGAACGTCACGATGACAATCCATGTCTTGTATGTCCAATGCATCTCGCCCTCGATGACGAGGTTGATTTCCTTCTGCTGGAACGGGAACATGATCCGCAACAGGAACCAGCCGGCCAGAAGCAGGATGACCACGAATGGCACCATCTTGACCATCCATTCGCCGAAGCCGATTGAGAGACCCAGCGTCTCGTTCAGGTAGCCCAGCACGATGGTGTTCGGAGGCGTGCCGATAGGCGTCGCGATACCGCCGATGTTGGCGCCCAGCGGGATGGCCAATGCCAATGCCACGCGGTCCTTGCTGCCCTCAGGCATCTGTCGCAACACCGGCGCCAGGAATGCCAGCATCATCGCAGCCGTAGCCGTATTGCTCACGAAGGCCGAGAATGTTGCCGTCACCAGGATGAAGCCCAGCAGCACGTTCGCAGGCTTGTTGCCGAACGGAGCGAGCAGTTTCTTGGCCAACACTACATCAATGCCCGTCTTGGTCAGCGCGATGGCCAATATGAAACCACCGATGAACAGCAGGATCGTCGGGTCGGCAAAGCAGGCCATAATATTCTTATAAGGAACATAAGTGGCACCCTCGACACCCATCATCGGTGTCAGTCCCTTGTTGGAAATCGTACAGAGCATCACCACAATGATCAGCACCGATGTGCACCACGACGGAATTGCCTCGGTGAGCCACATGATGGCGGCAAAGACGAAGATGGCGATGACGCGGTGCTGCACCGGATTCAGTCCCTCGATACCGAGGCTCTCCGTCGGGAGCAGCGCAATCACGATGGCGACAATGGCAGCGACGACAGCCTTGATGTAGCCCGTCATCTGAAAACGGGTCTTGAGCTTCTTCTGATGATAGGAATTGGCCAGCTCGTTGCCCTGAAAGATTTTGAACATGATTCTTTGGGTTGTTGTGATATTTGATTTTATGGCCAATGTAGGGGCTTCTCACGGCCGATTTTTGCCCTCCTTCCCCGTTTGGCGGCTGCAAAGTTATGACAAATAGATATAGGTCGTAACAACCGTCCGTATTTTTTGCTTATAAATTTGCAAAATCTAAGGCCAATGGCCGCTCTACATATCAAATCAATGGTGCTTAGTGGGGCATTGGCCAATGTCCTTAACCCTCCACCGGAGTGCGTCGGTCGGGCCTGTTCCGTCGTCGTCTGGATACAAAAAAGCGGCTCGCCTCACGACGAACCGCTCCGAAATAGTTGGATTAAACAGAAGTGAATTTCCTCTATTTAACTTATTTTTTAATGTCGATTTAATCAGATGCCAAGCGAAGCGCAGATGAGCTTCAGCTTCTCGTCGGCCAATGCGCCAGCCTTGTCGTAGTCGCCGTCGAACGGGGCGGGAACCTCGCAGTAGAACTTGATCTTCGGCTCGGTGCCCGAAGGACGGACGCTCACCTTGATGCCGCCCTCGGTGAACCACTGGAGTACGTTCGAGGTGGCAGGCATCTCGATGTCGCTCTGCTTGCCGTTGGCGTCGGTCTGCTTGAGGGTCTTGAAGTCCTTCGAGAGGACGACCTTCTCGCCGGCCAGTTCTGTAGGCGGATTCTTGCGGAAGTTCTCCATCATGGCCTTGATTTCGTCGGCGCCGCTCTTGCCTGGCTTCACTACGCTGACGGCCTTTTCCTTCTGGAAGCCGTAGTTCTTGTAGATGTCGAGCAGGACCATGCTGCAATCTCGCAGATGAGGCAGATTGAGGCTGGAGAATCCTTGTCGCGCACCTTGTCGAATGGCAGGAAGCCGAACGACTCTTCGCCGCCGCCGATGTACTTCTTCTTGCCCTCGTTCACGCGGATGCGGTAGGCAATCCACTTGAAGCCGGTGTATTCGTCGGTGATTTCGACGTTGTTCTTCTTGGCAATCTTGGCGATGAGCTCGCTGGTGACGATGGTCTTGACCATGAACTCGTTGCCCTTCAGCTGGCCGAGCTTCTTCTTGTTGGTGATGATGTACCAGTAGAACATCATAGCGGTCTGGTTGCCGTTCAGGATCATCCACTTGCCAGTGTTGTCGCGGCAGACGATGGCGAGGCGGTCAGCATCGGGGTCGCTGGCGATGACGAGATCGGCCTTGACCTTGTCGCCCAGCTTCATGCCGAGGGTCATAGCCTCGCTGTTCTCCGGGTTGGGCGATACGACAGTCGGGAAGTTGCCGTCGATGACCATCTGCTCGCGCACTACGTGGATATTCTGGAAGCCCCATGAGCGCAGAGCCTCGGGAATGATGACGCGGCCGGTGCCGTGCAGTGGCGAATAGACGATGTTGAGGTCCTTGTGGCGCAGGATGACGTCCTGATCGACCATGGCCTCCTTGACAGCCTGGAGGTAGTCCCAGTCCATTTCACCGCCGATAATCTCGATGAGGTCGTAGTTCGGCGTGAACTTCACCTGGTCGATGGTCACCTTGTTGACCTCTTCGATGATGCCGGTGTCGTGTGGGGCGAGCACCTGTGCGCCGTCGTCCCAGTATGCCTTGTAGCCGTTGTATTCCTTCGGGTTGTGCGATGCGGTGACGTTGACGCCGGCCTGGGCCTTGAGGTGGCGGATGGCGAACGAGATTTCAGGCGTCGGACGCAGACCCTCGAAGAGATAGACGCGGATGCCATTGGCCGAGAAGATGGCTGCAACGGTCTCGGCGAACATACGGCCGTTGTTGCGGCAGTCGTGGCCGACGACTACGGCCGGCTGCTGGCCCGGAAATGCCTTGTTGATGTAGTTGGCAAAGCCCTGTGTGGCCATTCCGACCACGTATTTGTTCATGCGGTTGGTGCCTGCGCCCATGATGCCGCGCAAGCCGCCGGTGCCGAATTCCAGATTCTGATAGAAGGCGTCGATGAGCGCGGTCTTGTCGGCTGCATCGAGCATGGCTTTCACTTCTGCCTTGGTTTCAGCGTCGAAACCGTCGCCCAGCCAGACCTGTGCCTTGGCCGTGCATTCTTTGATAAGCTGTTCGTCCATGATGATTGTAGATTGTGG
>CACZAY010000021.1 GCA_902779265.1 uncultured Bacteroidales bacterium
CCCTAACGTGAACGACGAGATGCTGCGCACGGCATACTGCTTGCCGTCGGCCACGAGCATGGTGCTGGGTTTGAGGCCGAGTTTCTGTCCCGCCATGAATTCGATGTGCAGCGTGACCTCGGTGCGGTCGCTGTGCATCGCTACGCGGGTCACGTCGATTGTCCAATCGCTGGGGAAGCCGGTCACGACCTCGTCCCAGATTTTTGACTGCGCCCATGCGGATATGCCTGCGAAGGCAAGCGCGAGCGAAACAAGGAATTTGTGAAATGTTTTCATAATCTTTTGATTTTTTTGGTTTTTGAATGGTTGTTTTTTTTACAACGGAATTACACAGGAAAAACCGGAAAAACACGGAAAGGATTGAACCACGAAAGGCACGAAATCGCACGAAAAATTGCGTTTCCCAATGCCCGCCGGTTTTCGGCTGCCACAATGTGACAGCCCTACATTTACCCGCCGATGGTGACCATTCCCCGCCATTACGGGAGGGGTGCCCGAAGGGCGGGGTGGGTCTGTAGGGGGGCATGGGGGGTGGGTCTTACTTCATCACCTCCTCCAGTTTTTGGCCAATGGCCTTGCCGCGCAAGCCTCGGACGACGATTTTGCCGTCGGGGGCAAAGAGGATGATTTCCGGGATGCCTTCAATGCCGTAAGCCTTGATGGCAATATCCTGGGCATTGATGATTTGCGGATAGGAGATATGATGTTCCTTGATGGCGGCCTCAGTGTGCGACGGCTTGTCCCGCACGGCGACACCGAGCACCTGTAACCCTTGCTCACGGTATTTTTCATCGGCTGCAATGAGGTTCGGAATCTCCTCCAGACATGGCCCACACCACGATGCCCAGAAATCGACCAGCACGTATCGGCCACGACCCACGTACTCGGAAAGGCGCGTAGTCTTGCCGTTGTAAACGACCGAGAAATCGGTGAATGGTTTCGCAGGGTCTTTCGGCTCGATGCGGTTCTGTTCGGCCTCGGCCTTCCAGCCCGATGGCGGCAGTTCGGGCAGTCCGAGCGCTTTTCGGATGAGCGGCTCCAGTTCGTCGGCGTCCGTGGCCCGCGAGAGGATAATGCCATCTTGACCAATGAGGAACATCCCGCCGCCCGACATTCCGAGGCCGTTCTTCTGCCATACCTTCAACTCATCTTTCAGGTCAATGTAGTTCGGCCAAGGATAGCCGTCCCGTTCGACCGCGCGGACCATGTCATCCACGTGCTCCTCATGCGCAATGCCGATGACCGTAAAGCCTTGGCCCTTATATTTTTCATAGAGCGGGATGAGGTCCCGGCTATGCCGACGGCACGGCCCGCACCACGATGCCCAGAAATCGATGATGGCGATCTTGCCTCGGTAAAGCGGCTCCACATGGATGCGGTCGCCCTCCACCGTCCCGACCTCGAAGTCGATATAGGGCTTGCCGGGTTTCAACTGGCTTGCGGCCAACAGCGTTCGGATGACGCCGTGGATGGGATTTTCGGGGTGGAAATCCTCGTATGCCGCGTGGTAGAGACCTGCAGCCTGCTCACGCGTCTCGTCGCCTGACATCTGTAGTTGATGAGCTATGTCATATAGCGCGTATTGCATCGGGTGCGCCACGTAATAATCCTGGATCCAGGCATCATATTGCTCGTAGAGTCGGCTGTAATCGGCCTCAATTTCTGCCTGACGCTTTAACAGCAGGGAGTCCTCCATGGGGTTCTTCCCCTGTTGGCGCAGATGTTCCACTTGAGGAAGGATTTCGGTTTTGGCCTGCGTCCGCAAGGCATTCATCTTGGATAGATAGAGCCGGTCTGCGTCATCGGTCTGCTTGATCTTCAAGGTCTGTTCCGGTCCACCGCCGACGACCTTCCAGCCAACGTCTTCATTGATGAACCGCAGCTTTACTGTGGCACCGTCTTCGACAAGATAATTGGCGAAATTCATGGAACCAGTTCTGAATTGTTCATACAGAAGAATCTTGTATAGTCCCATCTTGTCGGCCTCCACCAGACAGGAGAAGTGACCCTGCGCATCGGCCACAACCCGAATATAGTTGTCCGACACGCGGATATCGGTTTCGGCCGGACAGACGATGACGGTCTTGCCCTGGGTCGTGTCGCGCAGTTCGCCCTCGATGCGGCAATGGATTGGACCTTGATGTACAACGTCTGTCTTTGCCTTCTGTCCGTAGCCCGCCAACGTGATTGCAGCGAGAAGTGCAGGGATGATGGTTTTCTTGCCAATAATTACATTTTATTGATTTTCAATATATTAAATGTTTTAAATTTCCCCATAGACGAGATTTCGGAAACAAGCACAGGTCGCATCACTGCGACCCATGCCATAACATCCATAATCTCAATTCTATCTTTTTTGTTTTATCAAGGGAAACGGTCGGGACTCTTTCAGTTGTCACACACGGCGCGGACATTCAATCCGGCAAATCGGGACATGGCACCAAAAGCCCCACTCTTATATTCTTCACGCACGACCATATAGCCAGTACACAATCCTCTACCCGGAAAACCGGAAGCCTGTTGGTGTGGCTCCAGGTCTCCATGCCAATACATACCTTCTTCGGCAGAGACTTGCCTATAAATTTCGGCATTCTCGCCTTCATAACGGCAGCCACCGATGGGCAGGAAAATCGAGTTGCCGTTGGGTCCCGTCACGAGCTTGCCCTTCACGCCGTTCTGGGTCGTCGATTCCCAGGTACACTCTGTCATAAGCTCATACCACTCCGTGAAGGTGGGCATACGCCAGGATCCGCCCCAATTGGCGGCAGCTGCATCGTCGATTTCGTCCAGGAGGACGCGTTCATCGACCTTGCCGTATTCGGCGTTGATGCAATATTTGGTGAGTGACGAGTCGGCGGGATTGACGTGCTTGTAGTTGGCGATGGAATAGGTATCTTTGGCCGATGTCTCTCCCCAGGCGAAGTAGTCGCCGAAGTCTTCGGGCTTATTGGCGCCAATGTTCATCGTCGCCCACTTGACGCTCAGGCCGAGATCGACGCTGGGATGCGTCGGCATTGCGCTGGCCTGATACCACTTGCCGTCGGCCGAGGCATTGGCCACAACCTCATGAATGTTGCGGATGACGTTGACAAAATTGTAGCCGGTCATGGGATGACGCATCGGGAGGTGGAAATCGAACGTGGTGACGGTGTCGGGCAGCGGTTCGAAGGAATAATAGGCGCCGAAGACATTCCGCAGACGGTTGTTGGGGTGAGTGTCTCCTACGATGGGTTCCGGCCTGTAGCGGTAGATGTTGCCGGCAGCATCGGTGAGATAGGCGCTGTCGGGAAGTTGGCCGATGCCATTCTTATATTCGTCGGTCGTGATGTGGAGCACTGTCTCATCGGCCCCGAACACGACATCCTTGATACGGATGGGCGAGAGATGTCGCTCGTTATGGACATTGGTCCAACGCCGACCCTCGACCTGCGGCTGTTCGGGTGACTGCCAATGGGTCACGCGGCGCATCTCGTCTACCCAGCGCTTGACGTTGTTGTTGTAGGACTTCGAATATTCGGTCGAATAATAGCCGTTGTGGACGGTGAGCCGCAGCGTGTCGCCCGGCGTGAAGAAGATGTCAATCCACGCCGAACAGAGTTCGCCGCCCGGGAAGATGCAGCGGAGACGGCCGGCCGTGAGGCGCTTGAGCGGGAGGCTGAAGGTGAAGCGCTTGTCCACCACCGGCACGCAGGTCACCGGCGTGTCGCCCTGGATGTGCAGGAACTCGTCGCCCAGGTAGATGTTGTAGCACGAGTCGGTAATCGCCTCGTCCACCGTGCCGTCCAGGACGAACATCTGCGGTTCGTCGAGATCGATTGTGGCCAATGCCTCCCGCAGCTCGGACCAGGTCATCGGTGCATTGGCCGATGGCTCACACTCCGAAAACGTGAAGATGCAGAACAGGCCGGCCACCCACGCCACAAGGCCGAGCTTGCCGATTTTGCCCAATGTGCCGGCCGTCGAGCGCTTCATCTCGATGAACCTGCGGCGGATGAACGAGTGCGTGAACCCGTTGGCAAAGTCGTTGCCGCCCGCCATCACCTGGGCCAAGAGCAGCGTCTGGTAGGCACTGATATCGGCGCCACAGGCCAGCACGTCGTGGTCGGCCTCAAACTCGTGGACGTTGCGCAGCTCCTTGCGTACCAGCCACATGAACGGATTGAACCACAGGAGGCGCGTCGCCAGTTCATTGGCCACAACATCGATGAAATGACCGTGGGCGATGTGCGCCTTCTCGTGACGCAGGATCATCTCGGCGTCGCGCCCTTCGAGCGTCATCGGCAGGAAGATGGTGCGGGCGAACGAGCAGGGCGACTGCACCCGGGCCGAACGGACCAGGCTGTAACCCTCGGGCGTCACCTGGCGCGCCATCTTCCGGCCGAGGAGCCACAGCCGCGTGAAGTGATAGACGGCGACGAGCACGAGGATGACCGACACGGCTGCGCCCAGCCAGAGCATCCAGCCCAACAGCATCTCACGCGACCACGTGCGGCGGACGACGGGAGCGGCATCGGCCGCCGTAGTCATGGGCGTGACGACGGTCTGCGGGATTGGGGCATCGGCCAATGGCTCAGACACACTCGGCGCTGTCGCCTGCGGATGGTCGATGACGGGGATGACGGCCGATGCATTGGCCAAAAAACTGTCCTCCTCGACCGTATAGACGGGGAAGGAAAGCAGACTCATCATCAGGCCGACGGCGGGGATGAGCAGGAGGTAAAGGCGCGCCAAGCGATAGGTCGCACGGTTGCGCAACACGAGCCAGTAGAACGCATAGAGCATGGCTGACGAGGCCAGCAGCTTGCCCAGGATAAGGAATATTGTTGTCATAGGTCTGTAATATGGAATAAGGTAATTCAATGTGCTGAAAACGAGGGGACTATTCTTTCATCTCCTTGAGGATTTCCTCCAGCTCCTCGCGGCTGATCTTCTCGTGCTGGGCGAAGAAGGAAAGGAACGACTTGGCCGAACCGCGGAAGAGGCTGTCGCGCGTCTCGTCCATGAAGTTGGCGAGATAGTCCTTGCGCGAGAGCAGCGGGATGTAGATGTTGGCCTTGCCCTGCTTCTCGAAGGTGAGCACCTGCTTCTTGGTCAGGACCTGCATCACGGTCAGGACGGTGGTGTAGGCCGGCTTCGGGTCGGGCAACGCCTCGACGAGCTCGTTCACCGTGCCCCTCCCCTTGTCCCACAGGATGTTCATCAGGTTCAGTTCGGCCTTGGTGAGCGACTTGTTTTTGGCTTCTTCATTCATAGGCTTACAGTTTTTTGTGTTAGTTACTACGATTTTAGTACGGCAAATATAGTAGGTCGCCGCGAGACCACCAAAATATTTCACAATAATTTAACAGATTTCGGCCAATTTTAAGGATTATTAACACTAAATACTACAAAAGTAGTAGATTAAAGAGTGGTTATGGCCGATGGACATTGGCCAAAAACAAGAAAAAAGCGAGATAATCGAAAATCTGGAACGTAATCCCCAAAAAAACAGTGACTTTTTCGGAACATAAACCAAAAAAATTTGCATATTCTAAAAAGAAAGCATAACTTTGCGCCCAACGAAATCCAAATTTTTCGAAAAAGAGACACAAAATTCAACATATTCTGTAACTTATGAAAAGGAACTTGATGCTTCTCGGCGCATTGGCCATCATTACCACATCTTTCGGCCAACCACAACAAGAGGATGAAAATCATCCAGCAGCCGACACCATCTCACAAACGACTGAAATTGACAAGAAAAGCACTTTACGTGAAGCCTTCGCCTACGAACGAGGCATCGACCGGGACAGAGACCTGAACAAGGCATTCGAATTGCTGAAAGTGGCATCGGATACCAGCGAATATGCCCGATACAGACTGGCAAAATACTACTTCAACGGGTGGGGGACTGAAAAGGACAAGAAATTGGCCATAAATATAATGAAAAGCATGAAGGAAAGCGCAGAATACGGAAAAAACGCGAAATATTTTGCCAGACGGATGAGGCACAAAAACAGAATGAGAGCCTATGATTTCCAGTTCAACTGGATTCCAAGATTGGTGGAAGTAAGTCTGCGCCACAAAGAGACACACAAGACATTGTCCGATATAACAGACTGGCAGATAGAAATGGGTCTGTCATGCATCGTCAGAACAGACTGGAAATGGTCGGAGATTTCGGTCGATGTAATCCATCTGACAGACTCAACCGAAATAGTCCTTTACCATTTCCCATATCCAGAAATGCCACCGCTCTGTCTGTTTGCTGCCGCATATATCAATCATCAGGCGCACACATTCGGCTACTACACGTTGGAAAAAGCTATAGACGGCAAACACTGGATGCTATGCTCGATTTACGACAATTACCATCTTAATTATGGGCCAATAGATGGATTACCAAGCGAAACGAACTTCATCAAACAAATTCAAAAGATTCATGACGAATCGGAAAAACCGCTCGCAATTACAAGAACAAGGTAATCTCAAGGAATTCCGTCTACAGGAACTTCAGCTAAAAAAGGACATCCTCCCTATTGCAGGGAGGATGTCTGTGTTTATTCTATGGGCCGACGCCACTTACAGCTTGACGGTCAGCTCCTGCCCTGCGTATTCGACAGTCTTGGCCTGCGTCAGGCTCTGGCCGGGCAGAACGATGGTGAAACGGCGCTGCTGCAACATACCGGGGAACTGGCCTTTTCGCGTAGCGATGGTGAGCTGGCGCGTGCGGTCATCCCAACGGAACTGGATTTCGGTGTATTGGCCGCGCTCATAGTTGTAGTTGTCGCCCTCGTCCTCGTAGAGCGTGAACGAGCCGTCGGCTCCGGGATAGACGCGGATTTCGAGGTTGTCCCACGGCTTTTCGGCGGCGTACTGCATCTCCTCGCCCAGCGGCACGATGCTGCCCGCGCGGACGAACATCGGCACACGGTCGAGCTGCGTCTGGAGCGTGACGGTCTGGCCGCCCTTCATGCGCTCGCCGGTCCAGAAGTCGTACCAGTCGGTGCCCTTGGGCAGGTACTTGGTGGCCGATTTCGTGGCGTTCCAGTCTATGGCCGATGGCGCATCGGCCGCAACAGCCTGCTTCTTGTCCCAGCCTGACATGGCGTTCTCGCGGATGACGCGTTCCTGCGTGTACTGCGCCTCGACGATGGGTGCGGCCAATATGCTGCGGCCGAACATGAATTCATCGGCCATATCCCAAACCTTCTTGTCTTGAGCGAAGTCGCAGAAAAGCGGACGGAGGTAGCTGCCATTGGCCGACGTCACCTGCCAGGCGGTGCTGTAGAGGTAGGGAATCAGGCGGTAGCGCAGGCGGATCTGCCGTTCGATGGCGTCGTAGATGGGCTCGCCCTTCTGGCCGAACTGCCAGATTTCGCGTGGCGCATCGGCGCCGTGGCTGCGGAAGACGGGACAGAAGAGGCCGTACTGCATCCATCGGACATAAAGCTCCTGGAACTGAGGATTTTTCGGGGCAGAGCCGCTGCCCTTCGTGTTGTACGAGCCGCAGAAGAAGCCGCCGATGTCGGTGTTGAAGTTCGGACAGCCCGTCAGCGTGTAGCTCAGTCCTGCGGGCACCTGCTTGCGGAGCATGTCCCACGACGAGGCGACATCGCCGCTCCACAGGCCGGAACCGTAGTGCTGCTGGCCGGCGAAGGCCGAACGGGTCATGATGAAGACGCGCTTGTCGGACGACTTTTCACGGCGCTGGTTGTCGTACACGCCCTTCACCGTCTCCAGCGGGAAGGCATTGCGCAGCGAACGCCACGTGCCGTCGGTGCCGGCCTTGTGGTCATAGTTCGATTCCTTCGCGTCGAAGAAGTCGGGGTCGGTCGAGTCCATCCACCAGGCATCGGTACCCTTGTCGAGCAGCGGCTTGAGGTTCTGCCAATAGATGTCGCGCGCATCGGCCGAGAAGGCATCATAGACACGCACGCCCGACGGATAGTCCTTGCGCGGAGGCCAGAAGGTGAGTCCGCTCTGCGGCCAGGTCTCGAAGTCGAAGAGCAGGTCCTTTTCGCTGAGCTGGCGGTAGGCCTTGGTCATCGGCCCGAAACTTGCCCAGATGCTGATCATGAAGTGGGCGTGCTTCTTGTGGACATCGGCAATCATGCGCTCGCCGTGGGCATACTCCTCGGTGAGGAAATCCATGGCGTTCCACAGATAGTTCGAGCCCCAATACTGCCAGTCCTGCACGATGCCGTCGAGCGGGACCTGCAGTTCGCGGTATTTATCGACTACGGCCAACAGCTCACGCGCGCTCTTGTAGCGCTCCTTGCACTGCCAGTAGCCGAACGTCCAGAGCGGGAACATCGGCACGTCGCCCGACAGCTGACGCATCTGCGCAACAACGCCATCGGCCGAACCGCCATACATGAAGTAGTAATCGACGCACTCGCCCACCTCGGACGAGAAGGACATCCCCGTCACGGCATCGTCGTCGAACTGCGTGCGCGAATAGTTGTCCCAGAAGAGGCCCCAGCCCTTGATTGACTGCAGGACGTTCTGGAAGTCCTCAAGGTTGGACTGCTCCATCAGCTTGTGTTCGCCGCGACGGTTCATGCGGCCGTTCTGGAACGTGCCCAGGCCGTAGATGGCCTCGTCCTTGTCGAGCGTGAAGGTCTGCGCTACGCGGAATTTTCCGGCATCAGGGCCCTCGGTGCGCGGCTCGAACGTACCGGCCGATTTTTCGCGTAGCAGGGGCTTTCCATTGGCCATAAAGGTCAGAACGCCCGTCTTCGGGTCGATTTTTACGGCCAATGCGCCACTGCTCAAAGTGTTGCCGCTGCGTTTCACCTGCACGTCGTCGGGCTTGGCAATCACGACGAGGCTCTGTTTCGTACAATCGCGGCCGACGGGCGACTTGACGACACGGACGATGGTCGGCGTGTAGAACTCGACGCTGACTCGGGTCTGGCCGGCCTGGAACTCTACCGGTTCTCCATGCGCAGCCGCCGTGAACATGCACAGCAGGGCTGCAATCAGATTTCTTGTTTTCATTATTCTATCAGTTTTGGTTTATTTTACAATGTATTTTTTGCCCTGGCGCACGTAGATGCCGCGCGAGACCGGCCCCGAAATCCTGCGGCCGAAGAGGTCGTAGATTGTGGCCGATGGATTTTCCTCCCCAGGCATGATGGCCGATGGTGACAGGCCGGTCGCCGGCTCATCGGCCGTGCGGTAGAGGCGGAAGTTGTCAATCTTGAACCACGTCTGGTTGGGCGCGCCCTCGGTGCCGACGCCGATGGTCACGGGAGTCTCATCGGCCAACACCTCAAAATCGACCGCAATGGTCTGCATGGGATAGGCATCGCCCACACCCGCCGTGCTCAGCTGGTCGGCGAAGTAGCCCTTCCGCTCGCCGGCAAAGATGTGCTGACGGCCCAGACGGACGACGCTGGCCGAACGGTTGCTCGCCTGCATATCGACCGTAAGCGTGTAGCGGCCCCGTGGCAGCGTGGAGATGGTCTGGCTGATGCGCGGCGTGAGTGTGGCCGATTCGTCCCAGACGCCGAAGATATAGTTGCCGTCGGTAGCCACAGGATCGCCGTTGCCGCCACCCTGGTTCACGCCCCACCATGCGGTCGGACTCTCGACCGTCCAGCCCTGCGGCGCCTGTTTCGTCAAGGTGCGTCCATCGGCCTCAAAACTGGGATTGGCGATATGTCCGGTCATGTTTTCGGCCAATGGCTCCTCTTCGGCCGACGCCTCCAACGTGACGCTCACCGGCGAGCCGTCGTAGCTGACAATCCGGTCTACGGTGGCCGATGGCTGGTCGCCGCAACCCTTCACCGACGAGACGCGGACGATGCGGAACGTGCGCTGCTGCAACATGCCGGGGAACTGGCCTTGACGTTGGCCGATGGTGAGCGTCTGCGTGGCCTCGTCCCACGTGAATGGAATCTCGGTGCAGGCACCCTGCTGGTAGCCGTAGCCGTCCAGTTCGTCCTCATAGAGCGAGAACGTGCCATTGGCCCCAGCATAGACTCGAATCTCGATGTCGTCCCACGGCTTTTCGCCGCTGTACTGCACCTCGGGACCGAATGGCAGGATGCTGCCGGCCGGAATGTAGAGTGGCATGAGGTCCTGGGGCGTGGTGCGGAAGATGTTTCGGCCACCCTCAACGGCGCGGCCTGTCCAGAAGTCATACCAGCGGCCGGAAGCAGGCAGATAGACGTTGCGTCCGGCGGCGCCCTCAGTCACGACGGGAGCCACAAGGAAAGATGGACCGAACATATACTGGTCCGTGATGCCGACGCACTGGGCATCGTCCTCGAAGGCCACAGGCATGGCGCACATAAAGGTCTCGTCGCGGCTGACCACCCGATGGGCCGTGCTGTAGATGTAGGGCAACAGGCGGTAGCGCAGGCGGATGTAGCGCAGGATGTTGTCGTAGTCGCCCTGGGCATCATCGGCCTCACCGAACTGCCAGATTTCGCGCGGAGTCTGGTCGCCATGGAAACGCATCATCGGACAAAAACATGAGAATTGTGTCCAACGGGTATAGAGCGCGCGCCACTTGGCATCGCCCACACCGCCGTAGCTGCCGATGAAGAAGGCGCCCGTGTCGCTGTTCCAATAAGGCAGACCCGAGACGCTCAGGTTGCAGGCGGCGGGAATCTGCTTGGCCAATGTCTCCCAGCTCGACGTGATGTCGGCACTCCAGACGAAGGCGCCCGTGCGCTGCATTCCGGCAAAGGCCGAGCGGGTGAGGATGCTGACGCGTTTTTCGGCCAATGCACCTTCCGCGCGATGGTTGTCGTAAACGCCCTCGACGTGGCAGAGCGGGAACGCATTGCGCACAGAGCGGAACGTCCGCCCGTCCAGACCGGTCACGTAGTCGTAGTCGGTGGTCTTGTTGCTGAAGTCATCCGGTTCGGCCGAGTCAAGCCACAGGGCATCGATGCCCTTGCTCATCAGTCCCGTGTAGAGATAGTTCCAGTAGCGGCTGCGGGTGGCGGCATCATAGACGTCGTAGGGACGCGTGGCGACGCTGGTCGGGTAGCTCTGGATGGGGATGAGACGGCCGGCTGCGCCAAATTCCTTGTACTGCGCAGTCGCCGGACCGAAGTCGGGCCAGACGCTGATCATCAGCTTGGCGTTCATGGCGTGGACCTCGTCGATCATGCGCTGGTAGTCGCTGTAGTTCGGGTTCAGGAATTCCATGGCATTCCAATGGTTGTCGTCGCCCCAATACTGCCAGTCCTGCACGACGCAGTCGAGTGGCACACGCTGCTGGCGGTATTTCTTCACCACATCGATGACCTCCTGCACGCTCATGTAGCGCTGCTTGCTCTGATAGAGGCCGAAATTCCACAGCGGAGGCAGCTGGGTGCCGCCGGTGAGCTGACGCCAGGAGCGCAGAACGCCATTGGCCGAACTCCCCACAAGCACGTAGTAGTCGATGGCCTGGCCCGTGGACTGGAAGGTCGTTCCCTCGAGGTTGTCGCTGAATGTCGTGGGCGAATAGTTGTCCCAATAGAGGGCGTAGCGCTTCGACGAATAGAGGTACGGAATGTAGATGCTGCGGTTGTCCTGGATCATCGTCGTACTGATGCCGCGCATGGAGAGGCGGCCGTTCTGCAGCTGGCCCAGGCCGTAGATCTGCTCGTCATCGTCGAGGGTGAACACCTGTTTCAGCTGCCAAGCGGCGTTGGGCCCGTCGGCCTTGGCTGTGATGTCGGCGAGTTTTTCGGCGAGGAGGAGTTCGCCCGTGGCTCGGTGGACGCGGATAACGGCATTGGCCACATCATAGATCACACGCACGCGGGCGGTGGTGAGCGTCACGAGACCGTCGGCTTCATTTTGGCCGATGGTTATGCCCTCGACAGCAGGTGCGGTCACGACGAGGCTGCGTTCGACCTGGGATTCCTGGCCGATGAACTTCGTCACGCGCACGGTGCTGTCGTTCATGAAGCCGATGCGGACGGTCATGTCGTCCCAGCGGGCCAGAAGCCCATCGGCGGTCAGCGTGCAGCCCACCTCGCGGCTCTGCGCCTTGTAGTCGGCCATCGCCTGTTCAAGCTGCCGGATGGCGTCGGGCACACCCGCGTAGTTATCGGCCGAGATGCCGTTCAGGATGCCCTGCGCCTCGGTGATGGCGGCCTGCAGCTGTGCCTTGACAGGCTCGGCGGCGGGACGCTGGTCCAGGAGCTGAAGGGCATTGGCCAAAACCTCACTCAATGCGCTCTTCATCTGGTTGGCCAATGACTCGTGGCTGATGCCCAGGACGGGCTGCAGGTCGGGATAGGCCGTGACGACCGCCATGTCGTTGTAGTAGCAGACGTCGCTCACGGTGCCGGACGAGGCATTGGCCGTAAGCCCCATCGCAAGGATGAAGCCCGTGCCGTTGGAGTTGAGCGTCTGCCGCTCGCCGATGGCGCTGAACCACGAGAAGAGGTCGTTGCCGTTCTGGAGGTTCCAGACAAAGACCTGTCGGCCGTCGGCGGTGCTGCCGATGTGGTCGGGAGCGACCTGCGAGCCCTTGTTGGTGCCATTGATCCACCAGAGATAGGCATCGGCCACACCCGTCTTCAGATTGTTGCCACTCACGACGAACCAGTGGTCATCGCCGTTGATGTAATACTTGCCGTCACACTCGGCGCCCATCTTGAAGGCGACGTTGTTCTGGCCCGAGGCATTGATGGTAAACGACTCCGCACCGTAGCTGAATGCGCCCTGCGGAGCGCGGTTGTTGTCGGTTGACGTGTAGTCGGATGGCTGGAAGCGGTAATGCTCTTGTGCCGTCGCTGTCAGACCGCCGAAAAGTGCGACAGGGAGCAACAGCTGTAAGATTTTTTTCTGTTTCATTGTACGTGTTTGTTTGATGGTAAAAATTCACGCCGCAAAGGTACAATGAAACACGCGGTCTGTCGCAAAACAAATGAAGATGCGATTGTAACAAATGTTGAAGATGGGCTATTTTCCCGTATATTCCGACGGTTTGCAGCCGAATTCCGACTGAAAACACTTGCTGAAATAGCTTGTCGAACAGAATCCCGTATGCTCGGCAACCTCGGCGATGGTCATGTCGCCCTTCAGCAGCATGTCGGCGGCTCGTTGCAGGCGGATGCTGCGGATGAAGGCCACGGGCGACTGCTGCATCATAGCCGTCAGACGCTTGTAGAGACCGGTCCGCTCCATGCAGAGGTCGGCGGCCAACCGTTCCACGTTGTAGGTCGGGTCGGTGATGTGCTGTTCGACGAGCTGCGTGGCGCGCGCCATGAACTCCTTCTCCTGCGGCGAGGGTTCGGGTTCGATGTCCGATGCAGAGGCCGACTCCGGTTCGCCGAGCACAACCATCGCCGCCGAATGTTCGTATTGATTGACCTGTTCAACGAGATTCTGGATGCGCAACAGCAGCAGATCCTCGCGGTTGCGGCGTTGCAGGCGTCGGCGATAAAGGCGGAAGGCCAGGACGATGGCGGCCGTCAGCAAGACGACGTAGAGCACATAGGCCAACGGCGTCAGCCACCACGGCGGTCGGATTGTGAAGCTGATGCGCCGCACGTCGTCCGGATTCCATCGGTCGGGATTGGTTGTGGCCAATACCTCAAGCTCGTAGTCGCCCGGCGAAAGACCGACCAGCGGCAGGTAGAAGACGCCCTTGTCATCGACAAGCCGTTCGGCTGAATCAGCCGAGAGAGTGTGCCATCGGCCGACATCACCCGAAAAACGGTAGCGATAGCACGTGCTGCGCGGACGCACGTAGTTCATGGTGGAGAACTGGAAGGCCAATGAATTCTGGTCGTGGGCGAAGATGAGCCGTTCGGCGTAGGGCGGCATGACGTCGAGCAACGTCGCCCCGTCGTAGTCGCGGCCCACCTGCAACGGCTGTCCGTGCAGGAAGATGTTGGTCAGGATAGGAAAAACCTCGATGTCGATGGGCCGCGTGTCGAACAGGCCGCTCTGTGGCGACGTGTAGAGCAGGCCGTTGCCGTAGGTGCCGAGCCAGATGCCGCCCTCGCGGTCGAGCCTCACGGTGTTGATTCCAGTCGATAGCACAGAGCCGTCGGGCAAACGCAACTCACTGAACGACACTACGTTGCCCGTTTCGCAGTCGATGCGCAGATAGCCGTCGGCCGTGGTCAGATAAAGCATTCCTGTCGGTGTCGGGGTCAGGGTGTGCATGAGCACGTCGAGCGACAGGAGCTGCCGCCACTGGTGCGTCTTCGGGCTGTAGGACAATAGGATGGAACCGCCGCGTCCGGTGCGCACCTGATAGAAATTGCCATCGGCCGCAATCACGACCAACGACGTTGCGGCATACATCGCGCGCTGCGGTTCGGCGTAGGCGTCCGTCACGTAGGCCAAACGTCCGTCCGGCTGATACACAGCGAGTTGCCCCGTACTGAAGAAGGTGTAGATGCTGTCGGCCAACGTGACGACATCCTGCAAGTTGCCTGCCTCCAATGGCAGTTCCAGCTGTCGCCGCGATGCCTCGGCGCAGAGCCGTCGGCCGTCCAGGAGCCACGTCTCGCCGTCGTCGGTGATGAAAAAGTCATCGGCCGACCAACCAAAATCGCGTAGCCACCGCATCGTGCGCAGGTCGAGACAGTAGAGCCGCCGCCACTGCTTCATCCAGAGGCGGTCGTGCCCGTCGGCAAAAAGGTGCGTCGCGCCACGGTAGGCCGGCACGGCGACCCACTGCGAGGTGTCGATTGTGACCGATGTAAACCGTTGGCCGTCATAGACATCCACTGCCCTGTCGGTCACAACAACCATGCGCCCGTCGCGCAGCTGGAGCATCTGAAGGACGCGGTTGCTGCTCAGTCCATTCTGCGTGTTCAACGTGTAGAAACTGGCTGGCGCATCGGCCGCGATGCAGGGGGCAGCGAGGGGAATCATCATCCATAGGACGACCGACAAAAACCTGTGCATAGTCTGTAATTCAATGATTATTATGGCCAATGGACAACGAAAAATGGGCAAGTCTGCCCATTTCCCGTGTCATTATCACTTCTCGAAGCGTATCCAATCGACGTCAAGGAAGGCGCCGTCGTTGCTCACCGTCGGACGGAAGTTGAAGAAACCGACCTTGGCACCAATCCACTTGCCCTCCTTCACGGCAAAAGGCTCGCCAATGGCTGTAAACTTCTTGTTGTCAAGGCTGTAGTAGAACTGTGCCTGGCTCTTGATCTGGTTGCCCGTGCCCGAACTCTTGACCTTGACGCGCACATAGACATCGGGGGTGGCCATGCGCGGCTGCGGAATGTCATCGACGGCATATTTCTGCGTGTACGGAGCCGGCTGCTGCTGCATTTCGAGCGGGATTTCGACGTGCTGCGTCTCGGCCTTGCCCTTCATGGCATCCTTGCAGGTCACGTAGCGCATCGCAACGCCATTGGCCACAGACACAAATTTTATTGCGGCATAGTCCTGACCCTTGATGATGAAGCCGGCCTCCTCGTCCTTGTTCTTGTACGACGGGTTGGGGATGAACTTGACCTTAGCCGTCGCAGTGAAATTCTCGGTCGGGAACTTCTGGAGGAGCGTGTTCTGCAAGTCGGCGAGGTTCTTGAAGCCCTCGGGCGCCTGCACGCCGTAGAGACGCAGACGGCTCTTGTTGGCATCGCAGAAGTACCAATAGTGGCTGTATGGCCCCTCGAACTGCCATTGCAAGCCAAGCTCGGTCGAGTCAAATTCGTCATCCTCGGCAGGCTGGAAGTTGCCCGACGACGGCAGGTTCGGCTTTTTCCACGTAGCGACCGCATCGCCGCAACCGTCGCCATCCTTATCTTCGCCGATGACCAACCAGTCGTTCACCCACTTGGCCGGTTGCAGATGCACTACGCGACCGTAGGCGTGCTTGTCCTGGAAGTGCAGGAACCAGTCTTCGCCGTTCTGCGTATCGACCCACGCGCCCTGGTGAGGGCCGTTGACCTTCGACTTGCCCTGCGCGAGGCCGACATATTCCTCATACGGACCATAAGGGTTCTTCGAGCGGAGTTCGACCTGCCAGCCGTACTTCACGCCGCCTGCCGGACTCATTATATAATAATAGCCGTTGCGCTTGTAGAACTTCGTGCCCTCGATGGTCGGCTGGTCCTCGTGGCCGTCATAGACGATGCGAGAGGGGCCAATGACCTTCGTGCCCTCGGCGTTCATCGGAGCAACGAAAAGCACAGACTTCACGCCAGCACGCGAGCCGGCGCATCCGTGGCTCAGGTAAGCCTTGCCATCCTCGTCCCACAACGGGCAGCAGTCAATCAGGCCCTTGCCCTTCATCACCCAAACCATCGGCTCCCATTGGCCGGCAGGATCCTGCGTGCGTGTCATGAAAAGACCTTGGTCGGGGTCGCCGCAATAGATGTAGAACCAGCCGTCGTGATAGCGGATTGACGGCGCCCAGACGTAGTTGCCGTGCTGGATCCGCTTGTGCCAGTCGAGTTCGCCGCCGGCAAATTCCGGCAGCACGTCATATTCGTTGGTCAGTGCGTGGCCAATGATTTTCCAGTTGACCAGATCGGTGGAATGCAGAATCTGAAGACCGGGGAAACAGGCGAACGACGACGATGTCATGTAGTAGTCGTTGCCCACGCGGCACACATCGGGGTCGCTGTAGTCGGCATCGATGACGGGGTTCTGATAGTAGCCGTTCTTGAGGTTAGGATTCCAGGTTTTCGAGGTCTGGGCCGATGCCAAGCAAGCCACGGCCGACAGCACCACAGTGAATGCAAAAAGTCTCATGATGAATGATAATTGGGTTAGTTGAATCGGCCGCAAAGATAGAGGAAAAACGCGAGACGCACAAAAAATCCCCGTGAAAATGTTGCGATTGTAAAAAAAATGCCCTACTTTTGCGACAATTTTCTACCAATCTGACAGATTATGGCAAAACAGAAAACAGCCTATTTTTGCAGTTCCTGCGGTTGTGAAGAGCCTAAATGGTTTGGCCGATGCCCCTCGTGCGGCGAGTGGGGAACCTGCGTCGAGGAGATTGTCTCGGCCGATGGCGCCATTGGCCGAAAACCCAAAAGCAGCGGCGGCGTCCAGTGGTCCCACGCGGGCGTCCTGGGCCTGCCCGGACAGAAGGAGAAGGCCCATCGTTTGAGCGAGATCGAGGCCACCGAAGAGAGCCGCTACGACATGCACGATGCGGAACTGAACCGCGTCCTGGGCGGCGGACTGGTCAAGGGCTCGATGGTCCTCCTGGGCGGCGACCCGGGCATCGGCAAATCCACCCTCCTGCTCCAGACCGTCCTGCAGCTCACCGACCGCAAGGTGCTCTATTGCAGCGGCGAGGAGAGTGCCTACCAGCTCAAGCTGCGTGCCAACCGTCTTGCTCCGCAGGGCATCCAGGACGGCTCGCTCTATGTCGCCTGTGAAACCAATCTGGACAATATTTTTGCCAATGTCGCTGACCTCCAGCCCGACATTCTCATTGTTGATTCCATCCAGACCATCGCGACCGATGACCTCGAATCATCGGCCGGAAGTGTCGGCCAGATACGCGAATGCGCCGCGCGGCTGCTGAAGTTCGCCAAGGAGAGCGGCACGCCGGTCATCCTCGTCGGCCACATCACCAAGGAGGGCAGTCTGGCCGGACCTAAAGTGCTGGAACACATTGTCGATACGGTGCTCCAGTTCGAGGGCGACCAACATTATATGTACCGCATCCTTCGCGCGACGAAAAACCGTTTCGGCAGCACGTCGGAACTGGGTATCTACGAGATGCTCGGCACCGGATTGCGGCAAGTGAGCAACCCGTCGGAACTGCTCTTGTCGGGCTGTCAGCAGGGTTTGAGCGGCGTGACGATTGCCGCTGCCATCGAGGGTCTGCGCCCCTTCCTCATCGAGACGCAGAGTCTGGTCTCCTCGTCGGCCTATGCCACACCGATGCGCTCCACGACGGGTTTTGACGGCCGACGTCTCAATATGCTATTGGCCGTACTCGAAAAGAAGGTGGGCTTCAAGCTGGGCCAGAAGGACGTCTTCCTGAACATCGCCGGCGGCCTGCGCGTGAGTGACCCGGCCATGGACCTGGCCGTGATTACCGCCGTGCTTTCCAGCAACATGGACATCGCCGTCGATGGGCGCACGTGCATGACGGGCGAGGTCGGCCTGTCGGGCGAAATCCGACCCGTGGCAAGGCTGGAACAGCGCATCCTTGAGGCCGAAAAACTGGGCTTCAGCCGGATGCTTATCCCCGACTTCAGCCTGAAGAGCATTGGCCATAAAAAGCTCGACATTGAGCTCTGTCCCGTGAAACGTGTCGAAGAGGCTTTCCGTATCGTATTGAAATAGACCATACATCTGCCAAATCGAACGAAATCGGCCAAAATTCAAACAAAATTGCCTATTTTTCCAACAAAAATGCTTGCACTATTGCAAAATTGCCTATATTTGCGCCATGCTTTCAAAGACAGAAATTACTAAAATACTCGATTTGTTGCGTTCTGAGGTGAAGGCTGCGGTCGGAGGTTCAGAACCGATGGCTATCTCTCTGGCCGTCGCCAAAGCAACCGAGTTGTTGGGCCGACGCCCGGAAAAAGTGGTCGCCAAGCTCAGTCCGAAGATTATCAAGAATTCTATCGGTGTCAATGTGAACGGCATGGAAGGTGCCGTCGGCATTCCCTATGCCATTGCGCTCGGCGCACTCTATGGCAAGGCAGAGGCCGGACTCGACGTACTCAATCATGTCACGCCCGATATGCTGCCCGCGGCCAAGGCATTCGTCGGTGAGGGCCGATGCATTGTAAAACCCTCTCATTCTTTTGAAATCATATACGTGGAGATCGAGGCATCGGCCGACGGGCATGAGGCCAAGGTAATCATCGCCAAAGAGGCCACCCACTTCATGTTCATCAAGACCGATGAACAGATTCTGCTCGACGAACGCTGGGACTTGGCCAAGGAATATAACCGCAACCACGAGAGCTGGCTCAACATGCAGATGATCTACGACTTCGCGATGGAGGCTCCGCTCGACCAGCTGAAGTTCCTGCTCGAAGGTGCCCGGCTCAACAAGGACGTGGCCCAGATGGCATTCAACGGCCAATACGGACTCGGCCTGGGCAAGATGATGAAGGGCGGATTCGAAGAGCGTATGATGGGACAGAACACCATGCCCCGCATGATAAGCTACGCCTGCGCCGCCACCGACGTACGCATGAGCGGCACCCGCACCAAGGTCTTCTGCAACTCGGGCAGCGGCAACCAGGGCATTGTGGGCTCGTTGCCCCTCCTGATTTTCGCAGAAGAGACCTGCGTATCCGAGGCCAAGCTCCTGCGCGGACTGGCCCTCAGCATGCTGACCATCATCTACATCAAGCACCTGCTGGGCAACATGTCGTCCCATTGCAGCTGCGTCATCGCATCGGCCGGCAGCGCCGCAGGTCTGGCCTACATGATGGGCGGAAACTACGATACGGTCTGCGCCGCCATCAAAAACGAAATCGCCGCCCTCACCGGCATGGTCTGTGACGGAGCCAAACCCAGCTGCACGATGCGCATGAGCATGGCTGTCAACGGAGCTTTCCAGGCCGCCATGATGGCCATCGAGGGCATCTGTGTCCCATCGACCGACGGCATCATCGAAGAGAGTGTGGACCGCAGTCTGGACAATCTGGCCAACATTGGCCGCGATGCCATGCTGGAAAACGACAGCATGATCCTGCGCATCATCACCGAAAAGGAGGACTGACCTCCTTCCTCTCATTTTTTCGTGATTATGGCCAATGTCCTTCGTCTGCGCCATTGGCCACAACCCAACCCTTAAATTCGCGCGCCATGTATTCCATGTACGAGATACTGCTGCAACTCCCTATCTTCCAGGGATTGAGCTACGCCCAACTGACCGAAATCATCGAGAAGATTCCGTTCAGCTTCAGCCGTTTCACGCCGGGACAGGACATCCACGGCGCGGGCGAACTGTGTGACAAGGTGATGTTCGTCCTGAGCGGGACCGTGCGGCAGACGACACCGACCTATGGCGGACGCATCCAGATTGTACAGGATTTCCAGGGTCCCTACACCCTGTCGTTCTACAACCTTTTCGGGGCCGAGACACACTCCATCAGCGACCTGAAAGCACTGACCCTGGTGGGCCTGATGCAGGTCGAGAAGGTGCATTTCCTGCAGATGCTGCAACACAACCGCGTCATGCTGGTCAACGTCCTGAACATGCTCTCGACCCATGCCCAGAAACAGCACGTCGCCATGGAATTCACGGGGCAGGAAGACCCCATCCTGCGGCTGGCCTCGTGGCTGCTGGCCTTTACAGACAGGAAATCGGCCACAACCGCAGTCATTGCCCAAAGTGACGTGTGGCAGAGCCTTTTACGGTTGGACGAGACCAGTTTCCAGCGCTGTGTAGCCGTGCTCGAAGGACGTGGTTGCGTGGAGATGGAGGGCACCATCCTGAAATTGATAGATAGATATGCCTTACGGCGCTTTGTGGGAGAGAAAACCGTCCCGAAATGGTGATATTTTGGAGAAAATGTTTTGTGCTTTGGATTATTATTCGTAAATTCGCGCTTACAATTTCGAATTAACAATTCAAAAATCAACCAATTATGTCAATCCTTGACCTGTCAGAGCAGGAGATTATCCGTCGTAATTCTTTGGAAGAGTTGCGCCGAATGGGCATTGAACCCTATCCTGCATCAGAGTATGTGGTTAATGGTTATTCCACTGAAATCCGCGAGAACTTTGTTGATCTCCCAACCGTAAAGAACGAATCGGGGGAAGAGGTGCCAGGTACTGCCAATGCCCAGAACAGCCGTAATGTGAGCATCGCTGGCCGTATCATGAGCCGTCGTATCATGGGCAAGGCTGCCTTCATGGAGTTGCAGGACTCCAAGGGACGCATCCAGGTCTATGTGAGCCGCGATAGCCTTTGCCCAGATCCCGAGAATACCGATTTATATAACGTCGTCTTCAAGAAACTGCTCGACATCGGTGACTTCGTCGGTGTCACGGGTTATGTGTTCCGCACCCAGACAGGCGAGATTTCTGTCCATGCGGCTACCCTCACCGTGCTCTCCAAGTCTATCCGTCCATTGCCTATTGTCAAGTATAAGGATGGTGTGGCTTACGACGGCTTCAACGACCCTGAGTTGCGCTATCGTCAGCGTTATCTTGACCTCATCGTCAACGATGGTGTCAAGCAGGTGTTCGAGAAGCGTGCCACCATCCTGCGCACCATGCGTCAGGTGTTCGACGAGGCAGGTTATACCGAGGTCGAGACTCCTATCCTCCAGCAGATTGCAGGCGGTGCCAGCGCCCGTCCATTCATCACGCATCACAATGCGTTGGACGTTGACCTCTATCTCCGCATCGCTACCGAGCTCTACCTGAAGCGTCTCATCGTAGGCGGCTTCGAGGGTGTCTATGAGATTGGCCGTAACTTCCGCAACGAAGGTATGGACCGTAGCCACAACCCAGAGTTTACCTGCATGGAGCTCTATGTGAGCTACAAGGACTATAACTGGATGATGACCTTCACCGAGAACCTTTTGGAGAAGATCTGTCTGGCTGTGAATGGTACCACCGAGGTCAAGATTGGCGACAATGTCGTTTCGTTCAAGGCTCCATACCGCCGTCTGCCTATCCTGGATGCCATCAAGGAGAAGACCGGCTACGACCTGAGCACCATGAGCGAGGAGGAGATGCGCGAGGTAGCCAAGAAGTATGGCGTAGAGGACACAGAGGTGATGGGCAAGGGCAAACTCATTGACGAGATCTTCGGCGAGACTTGCGAGGGCTCATTCATTCAGCCAACTTTCATCATCGATTATCCTGTCGAGATGTCTCCACTCACCAAGATGCATCGTAGCAAGCCAGGCCTCACCGAGCGCTTCGAGTTGATGGTCAATGGCAAGGAGTTGGCCAATGCTTACTCTGAGCTCAACGACCCAATCGACCAGTACAACCGCTTCGTGGATCAGATGAAGTTGGCCGACAAGGGCGACGACGAGGCTATGGTCATCGACCACGACTTTGTGCGTGCTTTGGAGTACGGTATGCCACCAACATCAGGCATCGGCATTGGTATCGACCGCCTCTGCATCCTCATGACGGGTCAGCCTACCATTCAGGAGGTGTTGCTCTTCCCAACCATGAAGCCCGAGAAGGTCACACCGAAAGACAGTGTCGAGAAATATGTCGCACTGGGCATCCCAGAAGAGTGGGTTCCAGTCATCCAGAAGGCAGGCTACACCACCGTCGCATCGTTGGTCGATGTAAAGCCGGGCAAGCTCTTCCAGGAGATGATTGACATCAAGAAGAAATACAAAGACTATCTGGGCGCACTCCAGAATCCGTCGCAGCAGGACGTTGCCGCATGGATTGAAGCCGCCGCAAAATAAACCGAGGCAATGAGTATTCCAGAGAAAGTTGCGATTCTGGGCTATATGCGCAATCAGGAACGCATCGAGGCGTTCAAGGCGCAGGGGCACAATCCGGCCTACCTGTCGAGCGTAAAGTTCGACATCGAGAGGATTCACTTCACGACCGACATCAACGCCGCCATCAAGGCATGTCAGATGGTCATCTTCGCCATGCCGTCGCCCTACCTGCGCCAGCACGTCGAGCAGATTGACTGCGACTGCACCGGCAAATTGGTCATCTCGGTCATAAAGGGCATCGTACAGGAAGAGAACATCCTGATTTCGGACTACCTGAAGCGCGAATTGAAGTTGACCGACAGCCAAATCATGACGCTGAGCGGACCAAGCCACGCCGAGGAGGTCGCCTACGAACGCCTCACCTACCTGACCGTGGGCTGCCGCGACCTTGAAGTGGCTCAGGAGGTGGCCGATTTCTTCCGCAACCATTACGTCCACACTTCGGTCTCGAAGGATATCGTGGGTGTCCAATTGGCCGGCGTACTGAAGAACATCTACGCCATCGCATCGGGCATCTGCCAGGGTCTGAAATACGGCGACAACTTCCAGGCGGTGCTTGTGGCCAATTCCATCCGCGAGATGAAACGCTTCATCAACGGCTACGATCCGGTCGATAAGGGCGAACGCCACATCAGCGAAAGCGTCTATTCGGGCGACCTGCTGGTGACGGCCTACAGCCGATTCAGCCGCAACCACATGTTCGGCACGATGATCGGCAAGGGCTACAGCGTCAAGGCAGCCCAGCTCGAGATGGAGATGGTGGCCGAGGGCTATTTCGGCACGAAGTGTATCAAGGAGATCAACCAGAAGTACCAGATTCCGATTCCGATTGTCGATGCGATGTACAACATCCTCTACAAGCGCATGAGCCCGTTCGTCGAAATCAAGCTGTTGAGCGACATGCTACTGTAAAAACGGCACATAAGAAATATGGCATCACTTATTTTCGGCATCTTTGCACTTCTGTTCGGTTTTTATACCATCTACCTGCGGACATTCAAAGATTCACAAGGTCTTGGGAAATTGGACACAATGAAAAAGACTTATGGCGAGAAAGCCGGATTGTACATCCACGTCATATTCTACACCATTATTCCAATTGTCGTCGGGCTGCTTGGCATTGTCGCATACATCCTCGGAATTCACATTTTCTGAACTGGGGATATGGCACGTCAAAAGCCATCGGCCATCAAAATCATTGAAACTTAAACCACAAATTATCAAACGAAACGAATATGAAACTTTCCATTGAAAAAGCACAGGGTTTTGTCCCTGCTGGTTCATTGGCCGCAGTAGCCGCACAGACCGCTGCGTGCAACGAACTGCTTGAGTCCGGCAAGGGCGCAGGCAACGACTTCCTCGGTTGGGTACACCTGCCATCGAGCATCACGCCAGCCTTCCTCGACGAGGTTCAGGCTACGGCCGACCTGCTCCGCTCAAAAGCAGAAATCATCGTAGTGGCCGGCATCGGCGGTAGCTACCTCGGTCCTCGTGCCGTCAATGAGGCACTCGACCACACTTTCGGTCTGAACGGCAACAACCCTCGCGTAGTGTATGCGGGCAACAACATCGGCGAAGATTATCTGGCCGAGCTGCTCGAACTGCTTGACGGTAAGACATTTGCCATCATCAATATTTCAAAGTCGGGCACAACGACCGAGACCGCACTTGCCTTCCGTCTGCTGAAGACAAAGCTGGAGGCTCAGGTCGGCAAAGCCGCTGCCAAAGACCTCATCGTTGCCGTAACTGACAAGGAAAAGGGTGCCGCACGCAAGTTGGCAAACAAGGAGGGCTACAAGACCTTCGTCATCCCGGACAATGTGGGCGGCCGATTCTCAGTGCTGACCCCAGTCGGTCTGTTGGCCATCGCCTGCGCCGGACACGACATCAAGGCTCTCGTCAAGGGTGCTCAGGATATGGAAAAGGCCACCGGCACCGATGTACCATACGAGCAGAATCCAGCCGCACAGTATGCCGCCATCCGCAACGTGCTCTATCAGTTCGGCAAGAAGACCGAAATCCTCGTCAACTATCAGCCAAAGCTCCACTACATGATGGAGTGGTGGAAGCAGCTCTTCGGCGAGAGCGAGGGCAAGGACCACAAGGGCATCTACCCTGCTTCGGTCGATTTCACCACCGACCTGCACTCTATGGGCCAATGGATCCAGGAGGGCGAGCGCACCATCTTCGAGACCGTTGTCAGCGTCGAGAAGCCGAACAAGACCGTGCTCTTCCCACACGATGAGGAGAACCTCGACGGCCTCAACTTCCTGGCCGGCAAGCGTGTCGATGAGGTCAACAAGATGGCCGAACTGGGCACTCAGTTGGCTCACGTCGATGGCGGCGTACCGAACATCAAGGTGACGATTCCTGTGCTCGACGAATACAACCTCGGCCAGCTCATCTACTTCTTCGAGCGCGCGTGCGGCATCTCTGGCTACATCCTGGGCGTCAACCCATTCAACCAGCCAGGTGTCGAGGCATACAAGAAGAACATGTTCGCCCTGCTTGAAAAGCCAGGTTACGAAGAGGCAACCAAGGCCATCAAGGCAAGATTGGGCAAATAAAATTAGTTATTAGTTAATAGTTATTAGTTATTAGCTACTATTCCATAGACCACGAAAGTCGCGTAGCGGACTGAAAATCATAAGTTTGTCGTGACTTTCGTGGTTCAAATCTAAAAAATCGGTCAATCCGAACAGCACAACGATGCGCCAACTATTCTCATTCTCTCTCCTGTTTATGTTGTCGGCCAATGCCATTTGGGCCGAAAGTGGAACGTGGACAAGTGCGGCCACGGGCAGCGCAATCAACTACGCGACTTCTGCGGCCAACGGCACATCGGCCACCGACCAGAACGGCGCGCCAATGACCATCGTCTATCTCACCGACCTCGGTTTCCCGAAAATCGGACAGAACAGCACGGCCGACGACATTGCATGGCTGCGCAACGAGGGTTGGCAGGTCATCGAATTGAACTACGCGAACAACGCCAAGGCCGTCTCGCCCAACTTGAATCTGGACATCATGGCCATCAACAGCGCATTGCAAAGCGGTTCGTTCTGCGGCTGCACTTGCTCGGCCTACCGCTCGTACATCCTGATGGACGGCTACCGCATCCGGCGCGATGTGGCCTACTACCTCGACGATCCGACGGTCTATAACTACCCCGACGTCTATAAGGAGAGCAAGGGCGATTCGCTCTATCTCGACCTGATTTATCCGGCCAACGCATCGGCCACAGTGCCCGTCGTCATCACATTCTCGTACAGCAACAGCTTCGCGACGAACAACGGAGGGACATTGGCCAACACGAACCAGCACAAACGTATGTTCCTGCCCTACTTCTGGGGCGCATTCAAGGACAGTTTCGTGGAGGGCGCATCGGCCGTGGGCATGGCCTGGGCAGTGTGCGACCATCCGAAATACTGCGATTGGGGCCAAGGCAAATATACCGGCGGCGCCAACAAGAGCCTCGGTGCCATCGAGGTCAATCCCGATGCAGCCCGCAAGGTCAAGTCGGCCATCCGTACGGTGAGGGGCATCGGCCATGAACTCGGCCTGAACGGCGAAGTGGTCGTGACGGGCTTCTCGCGCGGTTCGACAGCAGCTGCATTGGCCGTGGGCGACGGGAAAATCGCCGAGTTTGAAGACGCTACGCGAGGCCGATATGCCGACGAAAGCAGCGACGTGCAGTGCGCCGTGCTGGGTCCGGGCATGTTCGACTACGAGCACGCACTTGCCGCATCGACCGAATATTCGCGCATGAACACGTTCGTTACGGCCAATGCATCGGCCACGACGTGGGAGCAGCAAGGAGCATTGGCCACAATCAAGAGCAAGGCTTCGGCTCCGACGCTGTTTTTCCACAACACGGACGACTTCTACAAGGACAGCGACAAGGATCCGCAAGGGCTCTACGCGACTCAGGCCGCGCTCATGAAGGCCAAACTCGATGCTCTGGGCGTCGCGACAGAACTTTTGACCGGCTACAGCTCGGGCCACGCCGTTCCGCAGGATATCGCTACGTTGAAAATGATGTACGATTTCGTGCTGAGACACGTCACGACGGTCAACGGCATCGGCCAAATTGACGCACAAAAGCCATCGGCCGACGCCACAATCGACATTCTGGGCCGCAAGGTGAGCAGCGAATACAAGGGTTTCGCCATCAATGCGGGTCACGTTCAGGTCTATCGGCCATAATCCACTGTCCCAAAATAGAATACAACAAAAAAGTGTTGAAAGCATTTCTTTTCGATATGGACGGAGTGCTGTTCGACTCGATGAAAAACCATGCCGAGGCATGGTATCAGACGATGGGCGAACACTACAACTTCACGTGCGACCGTACGCTGTTCTACATGTACGAAGGCTCGACCGGCGCGCAAACCATTGATGCACTGTTCGTTGAGCAACGCGGCCGACATGCCACACCCGACGAAATCGAACGTATGTACGGCGAAAAGGCACAGTGTTTCGTGCAACTCGGTCCGGCCGACCCGATGCCCGGCGCCGACGAGGTCATCCGCAAGGTTATGGCCAATGGCTTCAGCCGCGTGCTCGTGACGGGAAGCAGCCAGACGACGCTCATCGACCGCCTGGGACGCACCTATCCGGGCGCATTCGACCATGAGCACATCGTCTGGGGCAAGGACTGTCCCATCGGCCACGGAAAACCGCATCCTGATCCCTATCTGATGGGACTGAAAAAGGCTGGCAACCTGCAACCCGACGAGGCCATCGTGGTCGAGAATGCTCCGATGGGCGTGCAGGCTGGCAAGGCGGCCGGCATCTTCACCGTCGGCGTGAATACGGGACCACTGGATCCGTCAATACTGAAAAATGCCGGTGCCGACATCGTGCTGGGCAGTATGCAGGAACTGGCCGACCGATTTGACGAAATCGTTGCACTGCAAAAGCAGAGCACACAGAAATAACACACTGAGAGTCTATTCTTGGCCGATGGAAAGGCATTGGCCACAAAATTACCACTCATAAACGCCATGGAAATAGTTTTTCTCTTCTTGCCGTCGGTCGTCTGTCTCGCGATGACGTGCATCCTCTGGACAAGGCGCAACCTGACCTTGGCCTCGCAGGTTTACGGGCTTTCGCTATTGGCCTGCACGTTCTACCTGATGTTTGACGGGCTTATCTGCTTTCCGCACACCGACCCCGTACTGCTCGTCTGGTCGTACATCGGCCTGGGCTTCGTCACGCCCATCATTCACCTGGTGCTCATGGTGGTCGCATGGCTGCTGAAGACGCAGCGGCAACACTTCCCGAAGTGGATTATCGTGCTGACTCTGCTGCCGTGCCTGTCGGGCGTGATACAGCTGTTCCTGAGCTACGGAATCGGGTTTGACATGGTGGCCGATTATCTTAAAAACGACCACATGCTTCCCACGCGGCTGACGAACTACGAGCGCTATCTGTACGACCTGTTCCGCACACTGAGCACCGATGCGATTGTGCCGACGGTCTGCTTCTACGTGACGGTAAGTGCATGCTACCTGATCTACGTCATGGTCAAGACCGACTTCTCGTTCTCGATGCTGCACAATTTCCTGTTCCGCAAGGGCATCATCCGCCCGCTGCACCTGCTCATCCTGTTCTACTTCTCGATTGTGCTGTTCTCGCTGCTGCGCCTGCACAGTGGAAGACCATCGGCCGAAGAGCTGCCGCGCCTGTGCATCCTGTTTTCGATCCAGGCAGTGCTCTACATCTTCATGGGTATGGTGGCCTACAAGATGAAGAAGCCCTACATCAGCCTGCGCGACACGCATTGGACGCCCTACTACAAGGACATGCCCGTACATATCCCGACGCCGGCTCGTGGGACATTGGCCAATGAACTTACAGACGAAGAGCCGGACAACTACCGGACGATGAACCTGCGCGACGGCCTGCATGAGCTGATGCACGACGAGGCAAGCTACCTGCAGCCGGGCATGAGCCGCTACAGTGTGAGCAGCCGGCTGGGACTGACGCGCAAGGAATTTGACAAGCTGGTGCGTATGCTCTACGGCATGACCTACGAGGAATATGTCCACATCCAACAGCTGGAATATTACAAACGATTCCGCCAGCAGTACCCGCGCATCTCGCCCGAGACGGTCGCAATGGCCTGCGGTTTCCCCAGCGCCAACGAGATGCTGCGGCAGGTCGAGCAATGGAACGCCATTGGCCAAGAAAACCTCAAAAAATGAAACAAAGGCGCCGAAAGAGGGTGAAAAATTTAATCTTTCAGGTGCTACAAACTGTTCAAAATGCGGATTAGGGCATTCGGGGCGTTGCATGGCACGGAAAATCTCCGTATCTTTGCAACAACTAAACCGAAAGATTCATTTGCTTATATAATGAAAATGCCTTTCTCTACATTTATGAAGATGTTGCCTTTTCTACAGCAGATTTGTCTGATGTGACAGGAAGGGCAACTATATTTTTTGTTGTCTTGGCCAATGGTACATCTGACACCGGCCGATACAACGACTTGGTTTAGCGACGACCTGTTGATAATGATTTTTTCATGTGATGTTTTGATGAAATGCGTGCGACAACTGTGAGGCTGTCGCACGCGGCTTATTTAAACGGAAAAGCCCCGCGCGGCCTTCACAGGCAACACGGGGCAAACAAAGAACTTCATCTTATTTGGAATCAAACGATTTCGTATGTCAGATGGGAAAGGGAGAAAAAGGACATCGGCCAACAAACATTTATTACATTCGGGCAATCAAGCCATGGGGGTGATACCTACGGAATCCGAGGCCCCTTTTTTCCCTTTTTTTGTGGGGGTGATTATGGCCGATGCTCCACGTCACGCACAATCTTCTGGAGCGCGACGACGAGGCGATCGACCTCCTCACGCGTGTTATAGACGGCAAACGTAGGGCGCACCGACATCTCGTAGCCCAAGGCACGCAGCGCAGGTTGGGCGCAATGGTGGCCCGCACGCACGGCGATGCCCTCCTTGTCGAGCAGCTGGCCGACCTCGGGCGCAGGGATGCCCGGGATGTCGAGCGAGATGACGCTGACGCGCTTCTTCGGGTTGCCCATGATGGTGATGCCCGGAATGCGGCCGATCTGCTGGCGCGCATATTCGGTCAGCTCATGCTCGTGACGCTCGATATTGTGGATGCCGACGCTCTGGACGAAGTCAAGCGCATAGCCCAGGCCGATGGCGTCCGCAATGTTCGGAGTGCCGGCCTCGAAACGCATGGGCGGCACGTTGAACTCAGTGTGCTCGATGGTGACATCCTTGATCATGTTGCCGCCACCCTGCCACGGCGGGAGCTGCTCCAGCCACTCCTTCTTGCCATAGACCACACCTATGCCCGACGGCCCGTAGATCTTGTGGCCCGAAAAGACGAAGAAGTCGCAATCCAGCTGCTGCACATCGACCTTGGTGTGGGCGATGCTCTGCGCGCCGTCGATGAGCACCGGGATGTTGTGCGCATGGGCCGTGCGGATGATGCTCTGCACGTCATTGATCGTGCCGAACGTATTGTTGACGTGGCCCACGCTGATGAACTTCGTGCGCGGCGAAATGAGGCGCTCCAGTTCGCTGAGGATCAGGTCGCCGTTGCGGTCTATCGGGATGGCCCTCAGCTCCGCCTTGCGCTCCTTGCAGACCTGCTGCCACGGCACGATGTTGGCGTGGTGGTCGAGCGTCGAGACGATGACGTTGTCGCCCTCCTCCAGGAACTTGTGGCCGAAGGTCTGCGCCACGAGGTTGATGCCCTCGGTCGTTCCGCGCACGAACAGGATGTTCTCCTTGGCCGATGCGTTGATGAACCGCGCCACCTTCTCACGCGCGCCCTCGTACTGGTCGGTGGACCGTGCGGCCAATGTGTGCGCCCCGCGATGGATGTTCGAGTAGTCGGTCTTGTAGAAGTGGGCGATGCCGTCGATGACGCGCAGGGGCTTCTGGGTCGTAGCGCCGTTGTCGAACCACACGAGGTCGTGTCCGTTCACCTTCTGGTCGAGGATGGGGAACTGCTTGCGGATTTCGGTCGTGTTGAGCGTATCGGCCTCATCGTAGCGCAGGTTGCGCACCTGTTCCGTCTCGGGGATGCCGATGCCGAAGCCGTTGTCCTTGAAGATGCAGTCGCCCTTCGACGGCGTGACGTCATCCTTCTGGTCGGCTGGGACATTGGCCAATGCCACATCCTCGGCAAAGTACTTGGCTATCACGCCACGGAAGAGCTCCGCATCGGCCGTACTCAAGCCTCCGATGGCGGGCACTCCTCCCCCACCGCCGCCCGTGGGCAGCGACACGCCGTCCGGCCGGGGCAGGGCCGAGAGGTCCAGCTCATCGGGAGCCTCGTTCGGCACAGCCACCTGCGGCACGGGTCCGAGGGTCGGGGCATTGGCCAAGAAATTATCTAAACCATTCAGAATCATTATTTTTCAATCTTATTACGGTGCTGATAATCATGGTAGTAACCTACCTCGACATTCTCAAGGACGGCGATGGCATCGTCGGTCAGCGAGGCGAGCGAGAAGTATTTCGTCAACAGGTAGCTGGCCACGCCGTATTGGTCAAGACCCATCAGTCGGGCGGAGAGACTGGGCGCGATTTCGCCTGGGATGCCGGCCTGATGGAGTCCGACGACGCCCTGCTCCTTCTCGCCGACGCGCACGAGGATGATGTCGGTCGTGCCCACACCGCGATTGGTGAGGTATTGGCCCTTGACCTCGACTTTGTCCGATGGGATGATCGGCACACCACGCCAGGTGATGACCTTCGTGCCGAAGAGGTCGATGGCTACCGGCGGCACACCGCGCCAGGTGCACTCACGCTCGAAGGCGGCAATGGCACGCGGATTGGCGATAAAGAAGGCCGGCTCTTTCCACACGAGCGAGAGGAGCTCGTCGAGGTCGTCGGGCGTAGGGGTGCCGTAACGCGCGCTGATCTTGTAGCCCGGAGCGGCCTGGGCCAGGAGGCCGAACGTCTTGTTGTTGATGAGCTCCCACTCCTGACGCTCCTTGATGCTCTCGATGGAGAGGCGCAGCTGCTGTTCCAGCTGGTTGAAGGGGGCGTTGTAGAGGTCGCTGACGCGGGTGTGGACGCGGACGACGGTCTGTAGCGTGTTGAGCGAATATTCGGTGGGATTCTCCTCGTAGTCGATGTAGGTCTCGGGGATGACGTTGTCCTCCTCATGGCCGCTCACGAGGTCGATGTGCTTCTCGCCGTGTTCGTTGACGGTGGCCTTGAGGCGCAGCTGACGGTCAACGGCGTTGTTGAACTGCTCGCGAAAGTTCGGAATCTCTTCGATAAGCGATTCGAGCACGGGCGTCTGCAACGCGAGGAAAACGGAGTCGGTCACGGCGCGGACGCTGACGGTCGAATCGGCCGCACTCAAAAGGTCGGCCTCACCGAAATACTCGCCATCGCCCAGGAGCGCGATGCGCAGTTCCTCGCCGTGGGTACCGGTGCTGATGACCTCGGCCTGACCGCTGGCGACGATGAAGAACTTCTGCTTGTCCTTGCCCTGGGTAACGAGGTTCTTGCCGCGCTGCACCTCGACGGGGACGAAGTTGCGGGCCAGGCGCGAGACGATTTCCTGGTCGATGTTCTGGAAGAGCGGAATGGCGCGCAGGTTCTTGGCCGAGAAGCTTGGAACACCGTCAAAATACTGGATTTCAATACGTTCTGCCTTCTTCAGTTCGACGCGGGTGCGGTTCACGCGGTAGGTTCCGCTCTCAACCTGCGTCCATGGCAGGAGCTTGAGCAGGAGACGTGGGGTGATGCTGCCCATCTGGGGCGCGGTCTTGGTGGTATTCGCAAGTTTGCGCGCAGTCGATGTCGTAATGCTGCGCTGGATGTTGTTTTCTGACATTTTCGTAAATTTTTTAAGGGATTAATAATTTTTATTCAAGTTTTGAAAGGTAGTAAAAGGGGAGTAAAAAGGGAGTAAAAGAGACGTTTGATGTGTTTGACGAGAGTTTTTTGAGGGCTTTTGTGTTGTCCCTTTTACTCCCCTTTTACTCCTTTTTTAGCCCTTCGCAGCTTTCAACTTGAGTATGCGAAAGTTGAGTTTTTGGCCAATGGCGTTATCGCAACGGAATCTTCTCCGTCACCTCGCCGTCCTTCACGCGGAATGCGTTCAGCACGGGCTTCTCATCGGCCAAAGACAGAATGAAATAGAGGATATTCGGGTCGAGGGCGAGGCGCTTGTCCTCTTCCGACGGACGCGAGGGCGAGGCCGGATGGCTGTGCCAGTTGCCGACGACGGTGAGGCCGTTCCTGCGCGCATATTTGATGGCGGCGAACTGCTCCTTCGGGTCGAAGCTGAAATGCTCGGCCGAGTGGTCGATGTTCGTCATCGGGAAATGCTCCGTGACGGTTTCGCCATCGGGGCCCAGGAGATAACCGCACGACTCAAGGGGAGCATCGGCCAAAGCCTGAGAAAGAATAGCCTGATAGACTGATTCAGAGATTGTTACGCTCATAGCCGGTCATTTCTGGATGGTTACCTTGTGGACGTTTCCCTCGACGTGCTCCACGCTGATGACGTTGTAGCCCTGTTCGCGTGCACTGCGGGGCACGTTTTCGAGCGGTTCGCCCTCGACGAGGAGCACTTCCAGCGTGTCTCCGGCTGCAATCTGGGCCAACTTGAGCTTGGTCTTGACGAAGGTCATCGGGCAATGCTCTTTGGTGATATCAAGAATATGTGTTGCCATAATGATTTGCAATTTAATGGGTTACGGGTTCAGATGAAAAGCGTCCGGCCGCCGTCGCTGATCTGCAGGAACGTGGCCACGCCGAGCACGTCCTTCACCTCGTGGATGAAGTCCTTCTTCTCCAGCCCGAGGATGTGCATCGCCATCTCACAGGCATAGAGGTTGACACCCAATGCATTGGCCGCATCCACCAGCTCTTCAAGCGTCGCGACGTTCTTCTTGCGCATCAGCGAGCGGAAGATTTTAGGGCCAATGCCACAGAAGTTGAAGCGGCTGTTGGGCGCGACGCTCAGGCCGCCCATCATGAATCCGAACAGCTTCGTCAGCCAGTTGCCGCCCGTGAAGCTGCGGCCGCGCTTCTGCTTGATGGCGTCGAGGCCCCAGAAGGTGAAGAAGATGTTCACTTCATATCCCACCGCAGCCGCACCCGTGGCGAGCGTGAAGACGGCGGTCAGTTTGTCGAAGTCGCCCGAAAAGGCGATGAGCGAAAGTTTCTTTTGTTCTGCCATGACTCTTTGGAAATTAGAGGTTTGGAATCTGGGAAAATGAACTCACTTGTGCAGGTCGCAGACGGCCTGCTCGTAGTCGATGAGCTGCGTCACCGTCGGGTTCGCGCCACACAGGGGGCACTTGTCCGTCTTCTTGACGTTGATCTTGCGGAAGTCCATCGTCTTGGCGTTGAAGGTCAGCAGCTTGTTGGTCAAGAGCTCGCCCACGCCGGTCAGGTATTTCAGCGTCTCGGCCGCCTGGATAGTGCCCAACATACCGGCGATGGCGCCCAATACGCCCGCCTGGCTGCACGTCGGGACGGCTCCGGCCGGTGGCGGCGTATTGAACATACAGCGGTAGCAGGCCGAGCCCGGAACGTGCGTAAACGTCTGGCCCTCGAAGCGCAGGATGCCGCCGTGGCTAAACGGTTTGCCCGCCATGACGCAGGCGTCGTTGATGAGGAACTTGACGGGGAAGTTGTCGGTCCCATCGACCACGAAATCGTATTCCTTGATGATGTCCAATGCATTGGCCGCCTCCAGAAACTCGCGGTGCAGGTTCACCTTGACGTGCGGGTTGATGGCGTTGATGGTCTCGCGCGCCGACTCGACCTTCCAGCGGCCCACGTCGGGTGTCGTGTGGATAATCTGCCGTTGCAGGTTGCTCAGATCGACCACATCGCCGTCCACGATGCCGATGGTGCCCACGCCCGCAGCCGCCAGATACATGGCCACAGGTGCGCCCAGGCCGCCGGCGCCGACGACGAGCACCTTGCCCTCGCGGATTTTCTCCTGCCCCTCGACGCCCACGTCCTGCAACAGGATGTGGCGCGAATAGCGGTTCAATTCTTCTTCAGTGAAATCAAACATGGTTCCTTGTCTTTTATTTGGTTTTATGGCCAATGTCCATCGGCCAAAAATCTGATATTTAGTATTTTTTATTTCTGAAAGTGGAAAGCACCTCCGCCCATGAAATAGAGGAAGTCGATTTCGTCGCCGTCGTTCAGCTGGAAGGTCGCAAACTCCTCACGGTCAACAAATTCCTCATTTACCTGCACACTCACCATCTCGGGCTGTGCGACGTTGTTCTCACGGATGACATCGGCCACAGTCACAGGCAGCTGTACCTCCTGGGCCTCACCATTTACAATTAACTTTGCCATAAATCTGATAGTTTGATAAGATGAATATTCAATGTTGTTCTTTATTGAGTTGTTCTTTTCGGCCAATGCCCCTCAGTCGGCGAAGAGCGACGTGCTCAAGTAGCGCTCGCCCGTGTCAGGCAGCAGGACGACGATAGTCTTGCCCGCATTCTCCGGCCGCTTGGCAATCTCCAGCGCGGCATAGGCCGCAGCGCCGCTCGATATGCCGACCAGCAGGCCCTCATTGGCCGCCAACCTCCGGCTCGTTGCAAACGCGTCCTCATTCTTCACGCGGAAAATCTCGTCATAGACCTTCGTATTCAGCACCTGCGGGACGAACCCTGCGCCGATGCCCTGCAGCTTGTGCGGACCGGCCTTGCCGCCCGACAGCACCGGCGAATCAATCGGCTCGACAGCCACGACCTTGGCCTGCGGATTGCGCTGCTTCAGGACCTCGCCCACACCCGTGATGGTGCCGCCCGTGCCCACACCGGCCACGAAGATATCGACCACGCCATCCGTATCGGCCAGAATCTCCTGGGCCGTCGTCCGGCGGTGGATTTCGGGATTGGCCGCATTGGCAAACTGCTGCGGGATGAAGCCGTTGTGCTCCTTGGCCAATTCCTGCGCCTTGCGGATGGCACCCGGCATTCCCTCGTAGGCCGGCGTCAGCACCAGCTCGGCACCCAGGCTGCGCAACAGCGTGCGGCGCTCTATGCTCATGCTGTCCGGCATGGTCAAGATCAGGCGGTAGCCGCGGCGGGCAGCCACGAGGGCGAGTCCGACGCCCGTATTGCCGCTGGTAGGTTCGATGATGACGGTATTTCGGCCGATGAGCCCCAGTCGTTCGGCCTTGTCAATGAGAGCCAGACCCACACGGTCCTTCACGCTGCGGCCGGGGTTGAGATACTCCAGCTTGGCCAAAACGCGCGCCGTGAGTTTCAGGTCCTTTTCTGTCTTCGAGAGCTCCAGCAGCGGGGTGTTGCCGATGAGCTCCAGCAAGCTCTTTGCGATTCTTGTTGCCATTGTGATAGTAAAATTTAATGATTAGATGAAGTTCAAGAGTTGTCTGTCTGGGTCATTCCGCCCGCACGGCCTGCACGATGTCCGCCAGGATGTCGTCCACATCTTCCAGACCCACCGAGATGCGTATCGTCGTGTCGAGCACGTCCATCTCACGCTTCTGCGAGCCGCTGAACGGGCCGAAGATCGTGCTGTACGGGTGGATGGCCAATGTCTTGTTGTCAAACAGGTTGGTCGCACGGCGCACCAGCTGCAGGTGGTCGATGAACCGGAAACAGGCCTGCTTGTCGGCCAGGTCGATGGTCAGCATCGCGCCCGCCGTCTCGCCGAACTGCCGCCGCGCCAGCTCGTGGAACGGATTGTCGGCCAATCCCACATAGGTCACACGCCGGATTTCGGGCACCTCCTTCAGCTTTTTGGCCAATGCCTTCACCCGCTCCTGCATCTCCTGCCCGATCTCAGGCGA
>CACZAY010000022.1 GCA_902779265.1 uncultured Bacteroidales bacterium
AGACAAAGGCGATGATAGCCCAGCAGTACCAGCGTGCCAAGGACATCCTGAGCCAGAATGCCGAGGGACATGCTGCCCTGGCACAGCTGCTCGTCGAGCGTGAAGTCATCTTCGCCGAGGATGTGGAGCGCATCTTCGGTCCGCGTCCCTGGACGAGCCGCACCGAGGAAATCCTCACCCCCGAAGAAACCGACCAACCCTCGGATAAAGAATCGAAATAACGAAACATTGTCATAACGAAACATCGAAATAACGTCATAACGAAATATCGACATAACGAAACATAACCATGCGAAATCTGATCATCCGCACCCTTACAGGTGCCGCCTATGTGCTCCTGCTTGTCGGGTGCACCGTGTATAGTCCCGTCAGCGCCTTCTTCTTCTTTGCAGTCGTGACAGCTGCCACGCTATGGGAGTTCGGCACGCTCATGAACACGCGCATCCACATCTCTATGGTGCGGTCGCTCAATGCCTTGGCCGGCGTCGCCTTCAAGGCCGGATTCTCCATTGCAGGCTGGATTACGCCGCTTGTGATGGGTCTGATCGGCTTCAACCTTGCGAGCGAGGAGTCGGCACTCCCGACCGATCCGTCGGCATGGTTCACCGTTACGTGCATTTTCGCCGTTGTCGGCTTTGTGCTGTTGGCCTACTGCTTCATGGGCAGCAAGGAGAACATCACGACCACGCCCGACAAGCCGGTGTCGTTCATCGACATGTTCCGCGAATTCAAGGCCAGCAAGTGCCTTCAGCTGGTGCTCGGCGTGTTCGTCGTGGTCTTCCTCGCATCGTTCATCAGCGCGCCGGTCAATGCCTACTACACCGAACTGAGCAAGTATTCGACCACGGCGCAGAACGCCATCCTGTGGTTCACCTGCATCATTCCGGCCGTGCTCCTCATCGTTGTTGCCCTCCTGATCCGCCAGTATCCGCTCACCGACGAGCGTCTGGACGAAATGAACCGTGAAATCGAGAAGAGAAATGCGTAAATCATATTTATGGCCAATGGCATTGGCCGCAACCATCGTCGCCTTGACCGCCTGCTCGCTGCAGCAGCCATCGGCCGAAAAGACACTCAAGGAGGCGTTCGACGGCAAGTTCCTCATGGGCTGCGCCATCAACGTCGAGCAGTCGTCGGGCCGCGACACCGTGGGCGACAGTATCATCGCACGTCACTTCAACTCCATCGTGGCCGAAAACTGCATGAAGTGCGAGGCTATCCACCCCGAAGAGAACCGCTATTTCTGGGACGATGCCGACCAGTTCGTCAAGTTTGGCGAGGAGCATGGCATGAACATCATCGGCCATTGCCTCGTGTGGCACGAACAGTGCGCGCCGTGGTTCTTCGTCGATGAAAAGGGCAATGAGGTTACGGCCGATGTGCTCCGCCAGCGCATCAAGGACCACATCACGACCATCGTGGGCCGCTACAAAGGCCGCGTGAAGGGCTGGGACGTGGTCAACGAGGCCATCGAAGATGACGGGTCGTACCGCCAGTCGCCGTTCTACCGCATCATGGGCGAGGAGTTCATCCCCTGGGCGTTCGAGTGCGCACATGAGGCCGATCCCGATGCCGAGCTCTACCTGAACGACTACAGCATGGCCAAGCCCGGCAAGCGCGAGACCTACGTCCGCATCATCGACCAGCTGAAGCACCGCCATCTGCGCATCGACGCCATTGGCCTGCAAGCCCATTCAGGGCTCGACTATCCCGACATGCAAGAGCTGGAGGCTTCGATGCAGGAATTCATCTCGACCGGCGTGAAAATCCAGTTCACCGAATTGGACATGAACGCCCTGCCGAACGTCTTCGAGGCCGGCAACGAGAACGCCAACATCGAGGAGGACTTCGCCTACAACCAGCGCATGAATCCCTACACCGAAGGCCTGCCCGACAGCGTCCAGCAGCTCTGGAACGTCCGCCTGCAGGCCATGTTCGACCTCGCGCTTAAATACAGCGAGCGAATGAACCGCGTGACGATGTGGGGCGTCTATGACCAACAGTCGTGGCTCAACGATTGGCCGATGAAGGGTCGCACCAACTATCCGCTGCTCTTCGACCGCAACTACAAGTTGAAGGAGGCGATGGGGAAGTATCTGAAGTGACCCACCAGACCCACCCCCCAACCCCCCTCCCGTTACATAGGGAGGGGGAGTATATACAAAAATTGGACAGATTTTTTTGCCAATGAATTTTATCTTGGTTATGGCCAATGGCTCAATTCCGCCAAAGCTTTTGTCCGCATGGGGGTTGCCATAGTGAAGCGGACGACAGGGAAATCGGGAGCGGCAGGCAGAAAGTAAGCTCTGTTTGAGGCGTAGCCGAGTTGTGCTTACTTTCAACTGAAGCCCAGATTTCACCGGCCGCGCAACGTAAGGCTTGACTTTCTTTGCTTACTTTCTTGTGTCAAGACAAGAAAGTAAGTGCCCTCCGCAAAGGAGATTGAAAAAAATTTGATTTTCTAACACGACCTCCCATGTCCGCAAGGTCATTCCTCTCCATCGGGGGAGACAGAGAGGGGTCTTAAATTTTATATGAACATGAAAAAAAGATATCTATTCCCTGCCGACTATATGGCAGACCCCGCCGTACACGTCTTCAACGGCAAGTTGTTCATCTACCCCAGCCACGACTGGGAAGCCGGAGCCGAAGAGGATGACGACGGCGGCCACTTCCAGATGAAGGACTACCACGCCCTCTCGATCGACGGCGAACCGATGACCGGCAACGTCAACGACCACGGCGTCATCTTCGACGTGAACGATGTGCCCTGGGCCGAAAAACAGCTGTGGGACAGCGACGTCGTTGAAAAAGACGGCAAGTACTATTACGTCTTCTCGGCCAAGGGCTACGACGGCGTGTTCCGTTTGGGCGTAGCCGAGTCCGACAAGCCCGAAGGCCCCTTCAAGCCACGCAAGTTCCCCATCCGAGGCTCGTTCTCCATCGACCCCTGCGTCTTCAAGGACGACGACGGCTCCATCTACACCTACTTCGGCGGCCTGTGGGGCGGACAGCTCCAGTGGTGGCAGCCGTTGGCCGATGGCTTTGCCCCGATTCACGGCAAGCACGGCGACGACAACGGTCTGGTCGATATGGGTGCCGAGCCGACCCGCAAGGGCGAACTCTTTGCCAAGCCCGATGCACCCGCATTGCCCAGCCTCGTGGTCAAGATGAGCGACGACATGGAGTTTGCCGAGGCAGCTCGTCCGGTCGTCATCCTCGGGGCCGATGGCAAGCCGCTCAAGGCCAGCGACCCGCACCGCTTCTTCGAGGCATCGTGGATGCACAAGTACAAGGGCAAATACTACTTCTCGTACTCCACCGGCGACAGCCATTTCCTCTGCTACGCCATTGGCGACAATCCCTACGGTCCGTTCACCTATCAGGGCGTAATCATGACGCCGGTTGTCGGCTGGACCACTCACCACGCCATCGCCGAATACAAAGGCAAGTGGTACCTCTTCCACCACGACTGTGTCCCGTCGGACGACAAGACGTGGCTCCGCTCGCTCAAGGTTTGTGAACTTACATACGACGAAAATGGCAAGATTCAGACTATCGAGGGCCTGGACAAGTAGTCTGGCGCTCTCCCTCGCAATCAACTTGACCGCCTGTGCTCCCGGTGAGCCGCAGGCGGTCGAGCCGCTCCGTATGCTCAACCATTGGGACAACCCCGACGGCAGCGTCGAACGTGGCTACGCGGGTCGCAGCATCTTCTGGTCGCGCGGCGGCATCGACACATTGGTCATCCGCAAATACGGCCAGAAGAACCAGGCCATCGGCATCAACGCCACGGTGTTGAACAACGTGAACGCATCGCCCAAGATGTTGTCCGATGCCTATCTCGACACGACCGCCTGCTACGCGGATCTGTTACGCCCCTACGGCATCCGTGTCTGGCTCGCGGTCAATTTCGCATCGCCGCAGGCATTGGGCGCAACCCAGACGGCCGACCCGCTCGACCCCGCCGTGCAGCAATGGTGGAAGGATAAGGTGGCCGATGTCTATCGCCGCATCCCCGACTTCGGCGGATTCCTGGTCAAGGCCAACAGCGAAGGGCAGCCTGGCCCATGCGACTACGGCCGTTCTCACGCCGAGGGTGCCAATATGTTGGCCGATGCGCTGCGTCCCCACGGCGGACAGGTCATCTGGCGTGCCTTCGTCTATTCGCCCAGCGACCCCGACCGCGCCAAGCAGGCATTTGCCGAGTTCGCGCCGCTCGACGGCCAGTTTGCATCGAACGTAATCATCCAGATCAAGAACGGCCCCATCGACTTCCAGCCGCGCGAACCCGTCTCACCGCTTTTCTTCGCCATGCCGCACACGCGCCTGATGGCCGAACTCCAGATCACGCAGGAGTACCTCGGCCACTCGAACCACATCGCCTTCCTCGCCCCCATGTGGCGCGAGACGCAGCTTGCCATCGGCCGACTTCCCAACCTTGTGGGCTATGCCGGTGTGGCCAATGTGGGCACCGAAGGCTGCGGCAACCGTCTGGCCGAGGCCAACTGGTTCGCGTTCGGAAGGATGGCGGCCGATGCCTCACTCTCGCCCGACAGCATCGCCCGCGAATGGGTATGCGGCACGTTCCCATCGGCCAAAGATGCGGCAAAGAGTGCCATCGTCCGTCTGCTCACGATGAGCCGCGAGACGGTGGTCGACTACATGATGCCGCTCGGCCTGCACCACATCTTCGCGTGGGGACATCACTACGGCCCCGAACCGTGGTGCGCCGTGCGTGGAGCTCGTGCCGACTGGCTTCCGTCGTACTATCACCGCGCCGACAGCATCGGACTTGGCTTCGACCGCACCGAGGCGACAGGCACATCGGCCACAACCCAATATCCCGACTCGTTACGCGACCTTTTCGAGCCGTTGGACACCTGCCCCGAGGACGAACTGCTGTGGTTCCACCACGTGCCGTGGCAATATGAGCGCACATGGCAGTGCTGCGGCACGACCGAGTCGCTCTGGGAGCATCTGGGCCGCCACTATCAGCGCGGCGTGGACAATGTGTCCGTCATGCAGCAGCTCTGGCAGTCGGTCAAGGGCGAGGTGAACGATGTGACGTTCGACGACATTGCGCGCCGTCTCGACAAGCAGCAACGCGATGCCCAGTGGTGGCGCGACGCCTGCCTGCTCTACTTCCAGACGTTCAGCCGCCTGCCTTGGCCATCGACCGCCCAGCCGCCTGTCCACTCGCTCGACGACATGATGCGGTTCCACATCCGCATCGGCAATCATGAGTGCGCCCCGCTCGATGTGGATGCACCCTGCAAATAAAAAAGTACCGTGGGAGAGCCTTTCCTCCTGCGGTACATTCTTTTTACAAACCCTCAAAACACATTATCGACATGAAACGCACTGCATTTTTCCTCCTCAGCCTCTGCCTTTCGGTGGTCTGTATGGCCAATGGCATTGCTGGCAAGTGGCATTGCCCCGACGAGGTGACCGACCAGATTGAAATGGGCTTCGACAACATCAGTTGCACCTACAAGTTCAAAAAGGACGGGACATTGGTCATAAAAATCAAAGGAATGACCCGCGTCGAACATCACAGCGCAAATCCCGAAAGCAACACCCTGCGCCGGGGCTACATCCTCATCAAGGGGCGCTACACCATCCACGACGGCCGGATTTCATCGTTCGTCGAAAACAAGGATGTCGAGACCTACGCCCAGGAATCGCGCGAAAATGAGAAATACGACGAGAGGAACATCGCGGTCTCGACCGGCGCCATCATCCGGGAGAAGACCTACGGGGAGGGACGCGCCCGAATCCTCCGCGAACGGCTGCTGGACCACCGTTTTCTCTGGGACTGGGACGACGAGCCGCTTATCCAGTCGGGCAAGAAACTCCAGATCGGCACACGGCTGAAGTGCCGGAAGTAGATTCCCTCACCACTTCCACGCGCACATCAGCCAGACATTGTCCTGATGATGGCCCATGATACGTTGTAGGCCCGAACTTATTGACCCTGCCCCGACATAGTTCATGCGGGCATATTTCGCTTCAAGATTCAGGTTTTGGCCAATGCGCCAAGCCGCCACGACCGAGACGCGCGAGCCCTCGCCGTAAAGCATCGGGATACCGAACCCATAACGCACATTCCGCTCGCCGATATAGAGACGGCAGTCGTAGTCATCGGCGCGGAACCACGTCCCCTGCACCTCGACGCGCAGCGGGCAGTCCTCCCTGTGCCATCCGACGGCATGGCTGACCGAAGTTCCGTGCTCCACACCGCCCACATTGGCCACAGAAAAGAACCGCGCGTGCAGCTGTGTGCGCATTTCAAGGCCGATGCCGTTGCTCCAATCGACCTGCGCGTCGAGCGAATGGCGGTAGAAGGGCGTGATGTCGTCGGCCAATGGCGTGAGCGAATTGTTGCGCGACTTGTGCTTCACCCGATAGCGCAGACTGGCCCGCCAGCGCCCGATGCGCCGCGCGGAGCGGTTGTAGATGGCCTTGGCCGAGAGTTCATAGCCCCGCGACGGCCGATAGATGCCATATTGAGCCCGCGTGAACTGAAACCAGTCGGCCGAGGCCTGGACGCCCCACCGCGACGAAATTTCACCATCGACGAGGAGCGTCTCGCCCCACTCGCCCTGCATCGCGCTGCTTTCGGCCACGGCATTGGCCAACAACTGCCTGTACGCATTGCTGTAACGGCGCACAAGGGCGGTCGCCTGCCACCCGTCCACAAGAGTCCGGCTCAAGGCATTGGCCGATGCCCATCCGCCCGCATCATCGACGGCCGTCTCACCCTTGAGGTGCAGGCCAAGGAGGCGCAACTGGTAGTCGAGCGAGCCCTGCACGAGGCGTCGGCCGCGGAAATAGTTCGTGTTGTAGGGCTGCACGGCGCGCTCGAACGGATGGTCGAACTGCGAGCAAAGGACATTGGCCGCAATCTCCCAGAATTCACCGCGCCGCTGCACACTCATGCCGCCGTTGTAGAGCCACGCCGCACCCCGCCGATCCCGTTCGCCGCGCGTCCGGTGCAGGCCGTCAGTCTTCCACGACAAGAGGGTGTCATTGGCCAATGTCCCGTCCACCTGACGCGCCGAGAGGAAGGGTATGACCTGCCACGCACCCAGGCGCAGACGGACGGCCGCGCCCTGCATGAAATCGGTCTCGCTCGTGCTGGCATGTACGGCCAATGGAGTCTTGCGCATCATCCACGTGGCGGCCTGCACGTTCTTGCCGAGCGAAAAACTCTGGTCGCACAGGAGGCCGCAGCCCAGCGCGAGGCGATAATGGCCGATGACCACCTGCCGCACGCGCCCCGACTGTCGTGTGAGCGAGGCATAGAGGCTGTAGCTGTCGGCCACGGGCGGATGATGCAGCCACGGTTCACCGGCATCCTTATCGAGCACGAGTCCCGCCCGCCAAGTGTCCCGCCGCCGGTCCTTTGCAACGAGATTGTAGCGCAGTGCGGTGTGCAGCGCGTCACCTTCGTAGGCCTTGCCCGCAGCGCGCCTGTCGGCCGTAGGATTGCGGAAACCCTCGCGGCGGTTGAGGCATCGGTCGGCCACAAGACTCACATTCTGGCGCACGTTTCGGCGGCGTTTTTGGCCAATGCCCATGCTGTCGGCCGCAAGACTACGCTGCATGGCTAGGTCATTGAGCATCTCGAGCAGGCGGGCATAGGCATCTTCGCTAAATTCGTCTGGGTCAATCAATTCGAGCATCTGCGACTGCCATCCGTCGGGCGGGATTGAGGCATTGGCCAATGACACAGAATCGCCAACCGATTGTGCCAGTAACGGCATCGGCCACAATAAAAAAAGGGTGAAAATGAAAAGTTTCGTAGTGGTTCGCATTAGATTCGGTCGTTTTTTCGTATCTTTGCCGCGTGAAACGGCTGATACTGATCGTTGTTGCCCTTGTGGTTATCGTCCCTACGCTGTCGGCGCAGCGCATCCATTATGTCAATGCCGACGGTATTGAGGTCCTGCCCGCTCACGTAGACCCGCTGACGGGTGATACAATCCCCTTCGTCGTCCTGAAGAACCTGTACTGCTTCAACCGCAAGCGGTTTGCCGGCGCAAAATACGAGAGAGAATATTGGAGAATGGTCAATGATGTGAAAAAGACGCTGCCAATCGCAAAGGACGCGCGCCGTCTGCTCATTGCGGCCTACGACACCTGCCAATACATGACGGAGCGGCAGCAGTCGAAATACTTCAAGCAACTGGAGAAAGACCTCTGGGTGAAATACAAGCCGCAACTGAAGAAACTGAACTTCAGGCAGGGGAAACTGCTGGTGCGGCTCATCGACCGCGAATGTAACAAGCAGTCGTACCAGATCATACGCGAGTTTCTGGGGCGCACGCGTGCCGCCTTCTGGCAAGGTTTCGGCAAAGTCTTCGGCGTGAGCCTGAAGAGCGAATGGGAGCCCGACGGCAAGGACAAACAGCTGGAAGACATCTGCCTGCAGGTCGAGCAGGGAATGATCTGAGGTTGTAAGGTTTTAAGGTTTTAAGGTTGTTAGGTTTTCTTGGCCAACAACTCCTCATAACCTCATCAGCGTAGCGACCTCATCAAGTTACAAGTGAAGAATTAAGAAATAAGGGTTGAATCCAAAGGGACAAAACTCTTATTCTTTTTTTGAGTTTCGCATGGTTGACGACCGATGAGCCTGACGAGTGGATTCAATCGTCCCTTTCACTCCACTTTTACTCCCCTATTACTCCCCTTTTACTCCTTTTTTCAGCCCTTTTACTACGCTTCACTCCTGATAGCTCTCAATATACCGTCTGTGCTTCTCGGCCCAGATGTCGTCGATGGTGATCAGGATGCCCGACTCCTCGACATCGCCGAACTCGTCGTTGATGGCCGTGCCGAACGTCTTCATGCTGGGACTCAGACACATATAGGCATTGACCAACGGCGGGATGCTATGCCCCAACTTGCGGCACTCGCTGCTCAACGTGCGGTAGTCCGTCTTGAAGTCATTGGCCGAGAAGAGACGTTCCATTGCAGCCTCGTCGATGTCGGTCTGCAACGGGCTGTACGGCCAGACCAGATGGTCGGTGTCGGGGAAATATTTCTTCAGGAAATAGAGAATCATGTTGCGGCCCTCAGTCGGATAGCTCGGATACATCGTGAACTTGCCGTAGTAGTAGCGGCAGTTGGGCAGGACGACGGCCAATGCTCCAAGTCCGTCCCAAAGGTTGTCGAGCGTGAACAGGCTCTTGGCACCCGAGCGCGACGACTGGTAATCGACCGTAACGAACGAACGTCCCAATTCAAGCATATAAGGCAGATATTCGCCGATGAATTTCTCCGAGAAATGGAACATGTGCGACGTGGCCAGGATGGGCTGTCCCTTCTCGTCCATGCGGATGTCTGGGCCGAAGATGTAGCGGTAGCCGCCCAGGATGCACTGCTCAACAGGATCCCACACAATGAGCTGCCAGTAGGGCTTCTCCATCGTGTCGTACGCATCGATATCGACCGACAGACCGGTGCCGCCGCCAGCCTCGCGGAAAGTCATTTCGCGCAGACGGCCGACCTCCTGCATCAGGTTCGGGCAATCGGCCGCAGTGAAGACGTAGATGTCGGTGCCGCCCTTACGTGCATGGCGCAGCAACTTGGCCTTGCTGTTGAGTTCTTCTGCAAGGATATTCTTGTCGATAGGTGCGATAATCTGTTCCATAATTTGATTTTAAGGGCAATTTGTAGAGACGCGGCGTGCCACGTCTTGGAAGTGAAAGAAAAAAGGGACGATGCTGCATCGGCCATAAATACAACTACGCGGATTTTCCTACTCCTCCCCTCGGGGAGGTTGGGAGGGGGTTCCCAGTCTATAGCATTCTTCCCGCAGCCATTGCGCCCACTCGTGCGGCGTCTTTGACTTGTCGGTGAATGTCTGCCACGGAATTGGACGGCCGATGCGGATGCCGAACGTCTTGTTGCGAGCCGTCTTCATCATCTGTCGCGGCAGCAGGATGAGGCCGATGTTGAACTTCATGCCCAACACGCGGCGGAACCACTCCAAGCCGTAGAAGAACAGCGAATTACGTCCGTCAAAGTACATCGGAATCACGTCGCGCTGGCTCTCGATGGCCTGTGTGATGACCGACTTCTTCCACTCGATGTCCTGAATCTTGCCGCCAATGAAACGGCTGCAGAATCCGGCCGGAAAGGTGAGCAGCTGCGTCTCGCTGTCGTTGTAGGCAGCATCGACGGCCTCCATGTCTTCGCGCTTCTGACGGCCAAGCGTATTGACGGGCAGGAAGTTTGGCTGCAGGGCGACGATATACATCAGCATGTCGTTGACGATGACCTTGAACTGCGGATAGCGGTGTCCCAGGATGTTGATGTACGATATGCCGTCGAAGGCTCCCAGCGGATGGTTGGACACGAAGATGAAACGGCCCACCTCGGGGATATTCTCCATGCCCTGCACGTTGTAGCGCACATTCAGACGACGGCACATGCCATCGGCGAAATCCGGACCCTCACAGTCGCGCAATGCCGTGATGGTCTGGTTCATCTCCTTCTGGCAGATGAGCCACTCGGCAAAGCGGAACAGCCACTTCGGCACTTTTGCATAGTGCTTCGGCAACTTGTTGCGGACAACCGCTTCGAGATCTATGAGCTTTGCGTCGTACATATCAAATAAAGACCCCCACCCATCCTCCCCGAGGGGAGGGGTCATTCCTGCATTACTTAATGTTTCACTTTTGGTGACCTACAGATTCTCCCCCTCGGGGGAGTCAGAGAGGGGTCTTCCGTTCACCCACGTTCCCACTACGCGATTTTCGAACGTCATGCCCTCGAACGGACTCCAGCCGCACTTGCTCACGACGCACTCCCTTGTGACGGTGGTGGTGGCCGATGGGTCAACCAGCACGAGGTCGGCCCGTTTGCCGACGGCGATTTCGCCCCTGTCGGTGAGTCCGAAACGCTGCGCCGGATGGGTCGCCATCAGCTCGGCCACGCGGGGCAGGGTGAGGTAGCCTGCATCGGCCAACGCAAGCACGCTGAGCAGGCTGAACTGGATGCTCGGCATACCCGAAGCCGCACGCAGCGCGCCGCCCTGCTTGTCGCTCAGGAGGTGTGGCGCATGGTCGGTGCCGATGCTGAAGATTGAGTCATTGGACAATGCCGCACGCAGCGCGTCGCGGTCCTGCACACGCTTGACGGCCGGATTGCACTTGATGCGCGTGCCCAGACGGCGGTAGTCCTCCTGCGAGAAGGTGAGGTGCGCCGGCGTGACTTCGGTCGTGATGTCGGCCGATGGATGCTGCGCCTTCACACGGGCGATGAATTCCAGCTCCTCCTGCGTGGTGAGGTGGCAGACGTGCAGACGTGCGCCGGTCTCGACGGCCAGTTCGACCGCCATCCGCGTAGTGGCCATACAGGCCTCCACGTCGCGGATTTTCGGGTGGAATTCCAGCGGCAGGTCGCCGTCGTGGCCATAGAGCGCGAGGTATTTCTCGCGGTTGCGGGCGATGATGTCTTCGCTCTCCGAGTGGATGCCGATGACGCGCTGTGTGCTGCTGAAGAGGTGGCGCAACTTGGCCTGGTCGTTCATCAACATTCCGCCGGTCGAACTGCCCAGAAAGACCTTGAAGCCGCATATCTGGTCGCATAGCGGCGAGTCGTCGCGCCCGTACAGACGGATGGCCTCGTCGATGTTATCGGCCGTGATGCCGTACCATAGGCCATAATTGACCACGCTCTTCTGCTGGAAAAGGCTATGTTTTTCGGCCAATGCCTCGGGCGAAGTGGTCGTCGGCTTGACGTTGGGCATGTCGAGCACGGTGGTGACACCTCCGGCAGCGGCGGCACGGCTTTCGCTGGCAATGTCGGCCTTCTGCGTCAGACCAGGTTCGCGGAAATGCACATGGGCATCGACGCAACCCGGCATCAGGATGCGCGTGCATGGCCCGTCGGCCGGAAGGATGGCGGCAATGCGGTCACCGTCGATGACAAGCGAGCCATCGACGATGCGTCCATCGGTCACGATGCGGACGTTCTTTATAACTGAGGATACTTGCGAGTCCACGAACTTAATTTCAATCGGATGACACCAAAGACGGCCTCGCTGAAGATGCCTCCCGACATCTTCGACGTGCCGAGCACGCGGTTGGTGAAAATAATCGGCACCTCTGTCACCTTGGCACCCATCTTGACGGCGGTGAACTTCATTTCAATCTGGAAGGCATAGCCCTTGAAACGCACCTTGTCGAGTTCCATCTTCGAGAGCAGGCGGCGGCTGTAGCACACGAATCCGGCTGTCGAGTCGCGCACCGTCATGCCGGTCACCATGCGGACGTACATCGAGGCATAGTAGGACATCAGGACGCGTCCCATCGGCCAATTGACCACGTTGACGCCGGTCACGTAGCGCGAACCGATGGCGAGGTCGGCACCATCCTCATGGCAGGCCTTGTGCAGGCGCAGCAGGTCGTCGGGATTGTGGCTGAAGTCGGCATCCATCTCGAACGTGTAGTCGTAGCCCTGTTCGAGCGACCACTTGAAGCCGGTGATGTAGGCCGTACCCAAGCCCAGCTTGCCGCTGCGTTCGATGATGTGCAGCTGCGGGAACTCGCCCTGGAGCCGCTTGACGATGGCGGCGGTGCCGTCGGGCGAACCGTCGTCGATGACGAGTATGTCGAACGGGTGGCTCAATCCGAAGACGTAGCGCACGATATTCTCGATGTTTTCCTTTTCGTTGTAGGTGGGGATGATGACCAGACAACGGTCTGACTTGGCAGGTGTGCTGTTGCTCATTTCAATAAGTTATACGGCCTGAACGGTTACAAAAAATAGGCCCAAACAGGCTTTTTTCAAGGCGCAAAGATACGAAATAAATGTGGGATTTGAGCAAGATGACGCCTTTTTTTAGGGATTTTTAAAAAATCTCCGGCGATTTTGGATTTTTTCCCGAAATAATTCGTATTTTTGTAGCTCATAAAAATACATATACACAATTATGACAAAAAACATTATTATATTGGCAATTGCATCTTTGTGCATTGGCCAAGCATCAGCTCAATGTGAAAAGGGTAGTTGGTCTATTGCCCCAAAAGTTGGAATGAACCTTACCAATTGCGATTACGAAATGAATCTTTGGGAATCTGGTTTCGGATTAGGTTTCTCGGGAGGTATGGAATTCGAATACGACCTTACCAATAGTCAAGCAGTAACGGTCGGTGCAGAATTCCGCAAACAACATTTCAAATTAGGTTATTCTGAAAAGGATGACACCTGGAAAACCTCTTTTGAAACAGACAAGGGTGAGGCCAATATTTTATCTGTACCCTTGCAATATAAATACTTCGTACTGCCCAATCTGTCAATCAATGCAGGCGTAGCCTTTAATTTCAACCTTGCGTCCTACGTGATATATGACATGACAAACATATATATTACTTTTGAAAATATAACAGATCTTTCAGATCCATCCAAGATTGATTTGAGCAAGGCTGAATATACGACAAAAAGCGGGACGAAAAGTGATGATTACATCAAGCTGAGCATGAAAGACTTTTATGTTGATATTCCTCTCGGAGTTTCTTATGAATATCAGAATTTCGTGTTCAATGCGACCTATCATTTCCGTCCAAAAGAGGAAAAATTTAATTATAAAAACAAAATAAATCACGGATTCCCCTCATGGGTTTCAGAGATTGATACAGAAGCTAAGATGCACACTATCAATATTTCTTTAGCCTATAAGTTCCGGCTCTAATAAATGAATAAAGCGAAAGTCATTTCTCTCCTTTGTGGCCTATGGCTCTGCACTGCCACCGCGTTGGCCGTCACCCAGCAGGAGGCGAAAGCGTATGTGGCCAATGGCCAATATGCCCTGGCCGTCACCGCCTACCGCACGCTGATGCAGCAGCCGACATTGGCCAAGAACGCCGACTGTAACAAGTTTTTCGGCCAAGCCCTCTGCATGACGGGAATGTACGAAGAATCAGTGCCTTATCTTGAGTTTGCGGCCAATAAGTCCCGTTCGGCCGCGTGGTGGTATCTGGCCATCAGCCGGCAGCATCTGTACGACTTCGAGGGAGCATTGGCCGCACTGGAAAAATACCGTCCGACGCTCAAGAAGGATGCTGACTGGCAGGCCCGCATCGACAGTGTCCAAGCCGAGTGCCAGATCGGACTGAAAGGCATCGGCCACGTGCAGAACGTCGTGGTGATTGACAGCCTCATCGTGAGCCGCGAGATGTTCTTCTCGCACTACAGACTGGGAGCCGAATCGGGGCGCATCCTCGCGCCGTCGAAATGCGGAGAGCCGTTCGTGACATTGGCCGACAGCACCCACGCCGCCATCTTCGAGAACCAGGCGGCCGACTACCGCCTTCTGGCCACCATCGCCGATGGGCATTACCGGCTCTACGAGTCGCACCTCTTCGGCAGCGAGTGGGCCGAGCCGCAGCTGATTGCCTCGATTGAGGTGGGTGGCCGATGCCTCTGCTATCCCTTCATGCGCAGCGACAGCGAGACGCTCTACTTCGCCTGCGACAGCACTCCGGGCTTCGGCGGACTGGACATCTACAAGACGCACTACAGCACGGACAACGAGAGTTTCTACGCACCGGAAAGGCTCGGGATGCCGTTCAACTCGCCCTATGACGACTACATGATGGCCATCGACGAGACGCATCAGGTGGGCTGGTGGGCGACGAACCGCAATACATCGGCCGACATGGTCTGCATCTACATCTTCCAGCTGGAAGAATCGCCGGCCTATCTGGATGGCCGACAGCCCGAACGTGCCCGTCTCACGAGCATCGCCTCGACGTGGCGGAAAAGGGGCGGATATGAGGCATTGGTCGAAGAGATCATGAACGCGCCACAGTTCGTCGAGGAGAAGGAGGAAATCCGCATCCCAATCAACGATGCGGTGGTCTATACATCGGCCGACCAGTTCCGTTCGACCCGCGCCCGCGAGACCTACGAACTGTCCCTGCGTATCGAGGAGGAACTGCTGGCCGTACAGGGCGAACTGGATGCAATGCGTCAGGATTATCATTCGGCCAATGCCAAGCGTCGCGCCGAGATGAAGCAGAACCTCGTCCGCGCCGAACCGCGCGAAAGACAGTAGGCCGAACAGCTGCACATCGCGCAGAAACAGTACCGGAATCTTGAGTGCGGAAAATAACGACCCCTCCCGAGGGAGGGAATCCCGCTCATCGTCAAAAATGTCGGCGAAGCTCCATTCCACTCATTTACACTCTGCGAGCAATACAAATAATCAAATAATTTCTCAATCCATCTCCCTATAAGGGAGCTAATTTTCAATTGCCATGATACCAGAATCAGAATTCGTCATCAACAGTGACGGCAGCTGCTTCCACCTGCATCTGCGTCCGGAACAATTGGCCGACAAAGTCGTCATGTGCGGCGACCCGGGCCGAGTAGATATGATTGCATCGTTTTTCGACAGCAAGGAGTGTGAGGTCACAAGCCGCGAGTTCCACACCGTCACCGGCACGTACAAGGGCAAGCGCATCTCGGCCCTCAGCCACGGCATCGGACCCGACAACATCGACATCGTCGTGAACGAGCTTGACGCGCTGAAGAACGTCGATTTCCGTACGCGCGAGGTCCTGCCCGAACACCACACGCTCGAAATGGTGCGCATCGGCACCTGCGGAGGTCTGCAACCCAACGTACCGTGCGGCACAAGCATCGTCTCGGGCATCAGCATCGGCTTCGACGGCGTGCTCGACTGGTATCGCGACCGCGACAAGGTGTCCGACCTCGACTTCGAGCGCGCGCTGACGGCCTACATCGGCTATCCGCGCAAGGCTGCCGACCCTTACGTGGTGCGTGCCGACGAGGAACTGGCCAAGCGCATCTGCGGCGACGACTGTGTGATGGGCGTCACCATCTCGGCCGTCGGATTCTACGGTCCACAGGGTCGCGTGCTGCGTCTGCCGATAGCATCGCCGCTCATCAACCAGCGCATCGAGTCGTTCGAGTACGACGGCCACAAGATTACGAACTACGAGATGGAATCGGCGCCGTTGGCCGGCTTCTCGCGCCTGATGGGGCACAAGGCCGTCACGGTGTGCAGCGTCGTGGCCAACCGCGTTGCGCTCAACAGCAACCCGAACTACAAGGACGCCATGCGCGAACTGGTGCAGAAGGTGCTTGAGCGAATCTGAGGCATTGGCCGAAAAAGAAGAAAAAGACTGGACATCTGACACGTGCGGCAGGTGTCCAGTCTTGTTTTGTCCGTGTGGGACATTGGCCAATGTCCCAAGTCTATCAAAGCGCCTTCAACAAGTGCGCCAATTCCTCGTTTTCAAACTGCTGGGTGAAGAATTCTTGGCCAATGTGACCCTTCAGTTCGTCGAGCGTGAAATATCGGCCCTCATCGACCTCGTCGTGGTCGGGCTGGGGGATGACATTGGCATCGGCCACAATGCAGAAAGCGGTGACAAGTTCGCGTTCGCGGCTCGACTGCCAGATGTACTGGAAGAGGAAACGGCAGTCATCGGCCACAATGTGCAGACCCAACTCCTCGCGCGCCTCGCGCACCACGGCATCCTGGAGCGACTCTCCGAAATCGACATGACCCCCCACCGAAGTGTCCCACTTGCCGGGAGCAATATCCTTGCGCATCGAACGCTTCTGGAGGTAGATACGACCCTCCGCATCAATGACATGAAGATGGACAACGGGATGCAACGCCATCGAGCCGCCATGACAATATTTCCGCGTAGCGCGACCGACTACGCGACCTTCCTCATCAATAAGGGGGAACAACTCCTGTTGCTCCCCCTCGTTATAGTGTAATTGAATCATTACCAATTAGTCAGCCAACTTAGCCTTGATGAACTCACGGTTCAAGCGGGCGATGTTAGAAATCTTGACAGACTTAGGACACTCCATCTCGCAAGCGCGGGTGTTGGTACAGTTACCAAAGCCGAGTTCGTCCATCTTGGCCACCATAGCCTTGGCACGACGGGCAGCCTCAACACGACCCTGTGGCAGGAGAGCGAACTGGCTCACCTTAGCCGAGACGAAGAGCATGGCAGAACCGTTCTTGCAGGCAGCAACGCAAGCGCCGCAACCGATGCAAGAGGCCGAGTCCATAGCCTCGTCGGCATCCACCTTACTGATCAGGATAGCGTTAGCATCTTGAGCAGCACCGCAGTTGATAGAGGTGTAACCACCAGCCTGCTGGATCTTGTCGAAGGCCGAGCGGTCAACCATCAAGTCACGGATCACAGGGAAGCCGGCCGAACGCCAAGGCTCCACGGTGATGGTGCACTCGTTAGTGAACTTACGCATGTGCAACTGGCAGGTTGTGATAGCGTTGTCGATACCATGAGGACGACCGTTGATGTAGAGTGAGCAAGTACCGCAGATACCCTCGCGGCAGTCATGATCAAATACAATAGGTTCCTCGTGCTTGTTGATAAGCTGCTCGTTGAGCGTATCCATCATCTCGAAGAATGACATCTCGGTGCTGACGTGCTCAACGCGATAAGTCTTGAATTCGCCCTTCTCTTTTGGGCCGCGCTGACGCCAAACCTTCAGGTTAACGTTCAGAAAACTTTCTTTTCCCATTTTGTTCAATTATTTAAAGGGTGAATTAATTCTTATAGTTACGAGTCTGTACCTTGATCTCCTGGTAGTTGAGCATCTCTTTCCAGAGTTCAGGCTCCTTGCCTTCGCCCATGTACTTCCAGCAGCCGACATACATGAAGTGCTCATCATCGCGCTTAGCCTCGCCCTCTTCGGTCTGATGCTCCTCGCGGAAGTGACCACCACATGACTCCTCACGGTGCAAAGCGTCGCGTGCCATGAGTTCGCCAATCTCGATGAAGTCGAGCAGACGGAGAGCCTTGTCGAGTTCGACGTTGAGGCTGTTGGCCTGTCCAGGAACGTAAACCTCCTTCCAGAAGGTCTCGCGCAAGGCAGCGAGGAGCTTCAAGCCCTCTTCGAGGCCAGCTTTTGTACGACCCATGCCGACATGCTCCCACATGATGTGGCCAAGCTCCTTGTGGATAGAGTCAACGGTGCGGCTACCCTGTACGGCCATGATCTTGGCAATCTTAGCTTCAACACCCTTCTGAGCCTCATCGAACTCAGGCAGGTCGGTCGAGAAGCGTGGCACCTGAATCTGGTCGGCCAGATAGTTCTGGATGGTGTAAGGCAATACGAAGTAACCGTCGGCCAGACCCTGCATCAAGGCTGAAGCACCCAGACGGTTAGCACCGTGGTCTGAGAAGTTAGCCTCGCCGGCACAGAACAGACCCTTGACCGAAGTCTGCAATTCGTAGTCAACCCAGATACCGCCCATGGTGTAGTGGATAGCTGGATAGATCATCATTGGAGTCTCGTATGGATTGTCGTCGGTGATCTTCTGGTACATCTGGAAGAGGTTGCCGTACTTGTCGGCAACGGCAGCTTTGCCGAGACGCTTGATAGCGTCGTCGAAGTCCAGGAAGACAGCCAAACCGGTGCTGTTGACGCCGAAGCCCTTGTCGCAACGCTCCTTGGCAGCACGTGAAGCAACGTCACGTGGCACGAGGTTACCGAAGGCTGGATAGCGGCGCTCCAGGTAGTAGTCACGATCCTCCTCTGGAATCTGGTGACCCTTGATCTCGCCACGCTGCAGGCGCTTGGCATCCTCCAACTTCTTTGGAACCCAGATACGACCGTCGTTACGCAGAGACTCGGACATCAAGGTCAACTTCGACTGGATGTCGCCGTGCACTGGAATACAGGTTGGGTGAATCTGAGCATAGCATGGGTTGGCAAACATGGCACCCTTGTGGTAAATCTGGATGGCAGCCGAACCGTTGCATGACATAGCGTTGGTCGAGAGGAAGTAAGCATTGCCGTAACCACCGGTAGCGATGATGACGCAGTGTGCTGAGTAACGCTCCAACTCACCGGTAACGAGGTTGCGGACAATGATACCGCGAGCACGCTCCACACCCTTCTCGTCCTTGATGAGGACAACGTCCTGCATCTCACGACGGGCATACATGGTGACGTTGCCCTTCTGGATCTGACGGTTGAGTGATGAGTATGCACCGAGCAACAACTGCTGACCGGTCTGACCCTTGGCATAGAAGGTACGCGATACCTGAGCACCACCGAAGGAACGGTTGGCCAAAGTGCCGCCGTACTCACGGGCGAAAGGTACACCCTGTGCTACACACTGGTCGATGATATTGTTCGATACCTCAGCCAGACGATAGACGTTGGCCTCACGGGCACGGTAGTCACCACCCTTGATGGTATCGTAGAAGAGACGATATACTGAGTCGCCGTCGTTCTGGTAGTTCTTGGCAGCATTGATACCACCCTGAGCAGCGATAGAGTGTGCACGACGAGGAGAATCCTGGATGCAGAAGCACTTTACCTTGAAGCCCAGTTCTCCCAATGTGGCAGCGGCAGCGCCACCGGCCAGGCCTGAACCTACGACGATGATGTCGAGTTTACGTTTGTTGGCTGGATTGACCAATTTCTGGTGAGCCTTATAGTTCGTCCACTTTTCAGCCAGCTTACCTTCTGGAATCTTGCTGAGTTCGGGCGCTAATATATTTTCAGTAGCCATATCTTTCGAGTTTAAAAAGTTTAACAGTTGGCAATCATTTTAGCATCCGGTGAAACCGCCATTGTGAACGATGGCAGCAACAACTACAGAGGCGAAACCAAGAACGACGACAGTAGCCCAGACGTAGCTGATGCAAATCCAGCGGTCGAGCCAAACCTTGCCGTTCAAGCCCAAAGTCTGCATTGACGACCAGATACCGTGGGTGAGGTGATACCAGATGGCGCAGAACCATACGGCGTAGATGCAGACCGTAACCGGGCAGGCGAACACGAGGCTGATCCAGTCATAACCGGCAGTAGGAGCAAATTGGCCCTCTTTGTCAGCCAACTCGGCGAACATCATGTTGTACCAGAAGTCCTTCAGGTGGAGCAACATGCCAAGGATGATGATGATGCCAAGCACGAGCATGTTCTTGGCTGCCCAATGTACTGGCTGCTGGCCCGAGACGGCATAACGGTCCTTGCCGCGAGCCTTGTAGTTCTGTGCCGTCAGAATGAAGGCGAAAACGAGGTGAACCAGCACAAGGAATGCCAGACCTGCAGTTGCAATCAGGGCATACCAGTTGGTTCCCAGAAATTCACACACCTTGTCGTAGTAGTGCTCGCCGGCAGGGGTATCCACTGCTACGTCATAGACATAGACAAGGTTCATCAGCATGTGGAAGGTCAGGAAAAGCACCAGGGCAGAACCCGAGACGCTCATCACCACCTTACGGCCGATTGAAGAGGATGTTAACCACATAGTTTTGTTGAATTAAATTATTGAATAGTTGATAATAATTGATGTTTTTCACACGTGAACGGCGCAAAATTAGCAAATTTTCTCGAATATTCCAATTTCAGCCGATAAATTGTTTGGCCAATGGCGTTCCAATCATCGAAAAATCGTTATCTTTGCCGTATGAAAATAGCAAATATCGAATTACCGGACCGTGCCGTCATGCTCGCACCCATGGAGGATGTGACCGACGTCGGATTCCGCCTGCAGTGCAAGCAGTTCGGCGCCGATATGGTCTATTCCGAGTTCGTTTCGGCCGATGCCCTTATCCGCAGCATCGACAAGACCATGCAGAAACTGAAGGTGCTCGACGAAGAGCGGCCAGTGGTCATCCAGATCTACGGCAAGGATGTCGCATCGATGGTCGAGGCAGCAAAAATCGTCGAAGAGGCCAAGCCCGACATCATCGACATCAACTTCGGCTGCCCCGTAAAACGCGTAGCAGGCAAGGGCGCCGGCGCCGGCCTGTTGCAGAACATTCCGCTCATGCTCCAGATTACGCGTGCCGTGGTCGATGCCGTCCACCTGCCCGTCACGGTCAAGACCCGTCTGGGCTGGGACTGCGAACACAAGATCATCGTTCCATTGGCCGAACAGCTCCAGGACCAGGGCATCGCCGCCCTCGCCATACACGGGCGCACGCGCTCGCAGATGTACAATGGTGAGGCCGACTGGACCCTCATCCGCGAGGTGAAGCAGAATCCGCGTATGCACATCCCGATCATCGGCAACGGCGATGTGACG
>CACZAY010000023.1 GCA_902779265.1 uncultured Bacteroidales bacterium
GAGGGTGGCCGTGAGCCGCAACTCCTTCTCGGCCAGATATTTTTCAATATATTCGTCCTGGATGGGTGACTTGCGGTTGTTGATGAGGGAGACTTTTTCGGGGATGACATCCACCGCAGTTACCTCATATTTCTGGCTGAGCAAGGTCGCGATGCTCAATCCCACGTAACCTGTTCCGGCGACGGCTATCTTGGTTTCTGCACACATGTCCTATAAGGATTACTCAATCGTTATTTCGTTTTAGTTCGTCAATGACCTTAATCAGGTATTGACCGTATTGGTTTTTGATCATAGGTTGCGCCAACTGTCGCATTTTTTCTTCGTCAATCCAACCTTGGCGATAAGCGATGCCCTCCAGACAGGCAACTTTGAGGCCTTGGCGCTTCTCAATCACTTCGATGAAGGTGGAAGCCTCCGAGAGAGAGTCGTGTGTGCCGGTGTCCAACCAGGCAAAACCTCGTCCGAGGGTCTGTACCAACAACTCCTTGTCGTTCAGGAACCACTGGTTGACGGAGGTGATTTCCAGTTCGCCACGGGCCGATGGCTTGATGCTCTTGGCTATATTGACCACCTTGTTCGGGTAGAAATATAGACCCACGACCGCGTAGTTTGACTTTGGCTTGGCAGGTTTTTCCTCAATCGAGAGACAGTTGCCCTCTTTGTCGAACTCCGCTACACCATAACGTTCGGGGTCGTTGACCCAATAGCCAAAGACGGTGGCCTTGTTGTTCTGTTCGGCATCGATGACGGCCTTTTTGAGCATGGCGGTGAAGCCGTTGCCGTGGAAGATGTTGTCGCCCAGGACAAGGCAGACGGAGTCATTGCCGATGAACTTCTCGCCAATCAGGAAGGCCTGCGCCAATCCGTCTGGAGAGGGTTGTTCGGCATATTCAAAGTGGACGCCATAGTCGGAACCGTCGCCCAACAAGCGTTTGAAACCGGGAAGATCGTATGGGGTGGAAATAATCAAAATGTCACGGATACCAGCCAGCATCAACACCGAGATGGGATAATAGACCATCGGTTTGTCGTAGATGGGGATGAGTTGTTTGCTGACTCCTTTGGTGATCGGGTAGAGGCGGGTTCCGCTGCCGCCTGCAAGTACGATTCCTTTCATAGTGTAATTATAATGGTAAAATTTACGCGCAAATGTAATAAAAAAAGTAATAGGATGTTTTTTTTCAATATTAAAATAGTGAAATTCCGCAAACATACAAGGGAAAATTTGTTTTTTCGGCCGATTTTTCCTATTTTTGCGCCCGTTAAATAATAGGTGAGGTCACTTCCGCACGGTGGCGTGGCACCTTTTTTCATACTGAAATTCATGGCAAACAGTTTCCTGCAAATCGAAGGTCTGACCAAGTCGTTCGGCGAGTTGGTCCTCTTTGAAAATATCTCGTTAGGCATGTGCGAGGGCGACCGCGTGGGTCTAATCGCGCGCAACGGCTCGGGCAAGACCACCCTGCTCAACATCATCGTGGGGCAGGAGGGAGCCGACTGCGGCACGGTCATCTTCCGCAACGACCTGCACATCGGCTATCTGAGCCAGCAGCCCACGTTTGCTGGAGCCGTGACTGTGGGCGATGTGGCCAATGGCAATGCCGAGACCGTCCGCATCCTCACGCAACTGAAAATCACCGATTTGCAGCAACCCGTCGAACAGCTTTCGGGCGGACAGCGCAAGCGTGTGGCATTGGCCAAGGTGCTGACCGACGACCCGCAGTTCCTCATCCTCGACGAGCCGACCAACCACCTCGACCTTGAGATGGTGGAGTGGCTGGAGGACTATCTGAGCCACACGCGCACCACGCTCCTCATGGTGACGCACGACCGCTACTTCCTCGACCGCGTGTGCAACCGCATCGTGGAATTGGCCGACAAGACCCTCTATACCTACAAGGGCAACTACGCCTACTATCTGGAGAAGCGGCAGGAGCGCATCGCGGCGCAGAATGCCCTCGTGGATCGCGCCAACAACCTGCTGCGCACCGAACTCGACTGGATGCGACGCCAACCGCAGGCGCGCGGCCACAAGAGCCGTTCGCGCATCGAGGCGTTCTACGAGCTGGAGGAGCGTGCCAAACGCCGTCACGAGCAGCAGGCATTGCGCCTTCAGATGAAGTCGTCGTACATCGGCAACAAGATTTTCGAGGCGCACCACGTGTGCAAGTCGTTCCCGGCGCGTGGGGCATCGGACACCGAAAAAATCATCCTACGCGACTACGACTACACCTTCGCACGCTATGAGAAGATGGGAATCGTCGGCCCCAACGGCACCGGCAAGAGCACGTTCCTGAAGATGCTGCTCGGCATCGTACAGCCCGACAGCGGCCGCTTCGACGTGGGCGAGACGGTGCGTTTCGGCTACTACAGCCAGGAGGGACTCCAGTTCGACGAGACGAAGAAGGTCATCGACATCGTGCGCGACATCGCCGAATATGTCCAGATGAGCGACGGTTCGCGTCTGTCGGCCACGCAGTTCCTGCAGAACTTCCTCTTCTCGCCCGAAAAGCAGTACAGCTACGTCTATAAGCTCTCGGGCGGCGAAAAACGCCGGCTCTATCTCTGCACGGTGCTGATGCGGTCGCCCAATTTCCTCATTCTCGACGAGCCGACCAACGACCTCGACATCGTGACGCTCAACGTGCTCGAAGAGTACCTCCAGAACTTCGGCGGATGCGTCATTGTGGTGAGCCATGACCGATATTTCATGGACAAGGTGGTCGATCACCTGCTGGTCTTCAAGGGCCAGGGCGAACTCCAGGACTATCCGGGCAACTACAGCGACTGGCGCGACTGGAACTTGGCCAATGCCATGCCCGACGATGGAGGAAAGACATCGGCCAATGAACCGGCCAAGGCCGTCAAGCCGCGCACCGAGAAGGCTCCGAAACTCACGTTCAAGGAGAAGCAGGAACTCGCCGAACTCGAAGCCGCCCTGCCCCGCCTCGAAGCCGAAAAGTCCGAACTCGAAGCCCTCATGTCGAGCGGCACCCTCTCCGGCCCCGAAATTGTGGAGCGCGGCCAACGGATGCAGCAGCTCATCGACGAAATCGACGAGAAGGAGATGCGCTGGCTGGAACTGTCGGAGAAGGCATAAGAAGCCCCCCTCCCAACCTCCCCGAGGGGAGAGACCCTAACCACTGACCCGCGAGAGTCCAGAAGTGCCCTCCGCACAGGATAAATAATAGCAACCATACAACCAAAACTATAAAAACTATATGACAACAAAGGGATTTTTTGCGACAATCTCGCTCGTTGCGGCACTCGTTTCGTGCGGGCAGAACCAAAAACAGGAAACTCCGTCGGCCAATGACGCAGCCGCAGCCGTGTCGGTTGATTCGGCCGTCTGCGAGATTGACAAGACCGACTGGCCGGCAGAATGGCGCGATGTGCAGTATGCCGCCGATGAGACATTGCCCGCCGCTAAAATCAACAAAGGTGTGGCCAAGCTGTGCATCCGGATGCTGGACTACAAGCCGGAAATGAAGATGACGCTTTTCGTGTCAGGTTTCACGCCGTTGGGTCAGCCGCAGCCTTTCGAAAAAAAGTTTCCATTGGCCGATGACGGCACACTCACGGTCGAAATTCCGCTTTGGATGACGCGCGAGGTCTGCATATTCTTCAGCGGTCTGCGCGGTACAAATATTCTCCTGTCGCCTGGTCAGGAAACCTCCATCCTGATGCGCGCCGACAAAGAACGGCCGTACCTCGCTTTCGATGGCTTTATGGCCAAGACCAACCGCGACCTTCTGGCGGACTACGACTTCGATGCGAAACAGAAGCGGCTTGCGCAGTTGTGCGACGACATTGACCAATGCCCTGCGCCGGAAAAGCGTCCCGCAGTCCTGAAGGCGGCTTTCGACAAGCGAGTGGCCGATGTCATGGCGTCGGACTACACATCGGCCGCAAAAGAAATGCTTTGCATGGAGGCCGAGGCCGATTATCTGGAGTGGATGAGCCTGTTCCCCCACAAATATCTCTTTTCAATGTTGGCCCTCAACCGCTTGACTATCAATAGCTCAGAGCAGAAGGACAGCCTTTTGTCTGTCTATGGAAAAATGCTGATCCGCACCATGCCGGACGATTATGTTTACAAATTCCTGAACAAGGCTGGTGCGCCATGCGGCCAATCGTTCTGGCGGCAGCATTATAAAATTTTCGAAAAGAAATCCCAAGGGAAATGTCCGTTCCTCAGCGACCTGTTGCGCACCCAGACAATCATCGTCGGCCGAAATCTGGGCGATGTCGTTCCCGAACCCAGAAATGAGGAATGTAAGGCCGTCATCCGCGAATTTGAGGCCGAAAAACAACGTAGGGCTGCGGCATTGGCCAAAACGGAACACGTCTTCTGCGGAAAATTCGACGATGTCAGGCCGGAAAAAATCCTCCAGACGATTCTTGACCGATATAAGGGCAAGGTGGTGTTAATCGATATGTGGGAAACGTGGTGCGGCCCGTGTCGTGCCGGTCATAAGGCCATGAAGCCGATGAAGGAGGAGCTGACGGGCAAGCCTGTGCAGTTCGTCTATCTCGCCTCGCCATCGTCGCCGTTGCCCACATGGCAGGAGTTGATTGCCGACATCGCAGGCGACCACTACTATCTCACGGCCGATCAGTACCGTTACCTCTTGTCGCATTTCGAGTCGAACACTATCCCGATTTATGCCATCTACGATACGCAAGGCAAACGGATCCCGCTGGGAGGCCACAATCTGGATACAATCAAGGCCACTATCGAGGAGGCACTGCCAAAAGTGCAAAAGTGAAGACTAATCCATCAACAATGAAAAAAATACTTTATCTCATCCTCGCCGGCCTGCTCATGGCATCGGCCACAACCCTGTCCGCCAAGCGGCCCAAGTTCGGAGCGACATCGGCCACAACCCCGACGAAAGGCGAATTCCGTGGCACGTGGATCCAGACGGCGTTTCAGGACCGTTACATGCGGCTCAAGCCCGACGAGTGCAAGGCCTACATGAAGCAGATGATTGAGACGTTGGCCGATGCAGGGTTCAACGCCGTGCTGTTTCAGGTGCGGCCCGAGGGCGATGCCTTCTACCAGAGCGCGCTGGAACCTTGGAGCCGATTCCTGACCGGCAAACAGGGCGTCGCGCCCACGCCGTTGTGGGATCCATTGGCCTACCTCATCACGCTGTGCCACCAGCATCAGATGGAGTTCCATGCCTGGATCAACCCCTACCGCATGACGGCGAGCAAGTTCACCGTCGTGGCCGACAACCACCTCTACCGCCAGCATCCCGAGTGGTTCGTGCGCTACGAAGACCGCCTCTACCTCAACCCCGCGTTGCCCGAGTGCCGCACGCACGTCCGCGAGGTGGTGAAGGACATCGTGACGCGCTACGACGTTGACGCCATCCACATCGACGACTATTTCTATCCCTATCCCGTGCCCGGCAAGACGTTCGACGACCGTCAGGCATTCGAGACCTACGCCCCGGTGATGAAGATCGATATGGCCGATGCCGATGCGCTCGGGAACTTCCGCCGCCGCAGTGTGAGCATCCTGATGAAGTCGCTGCACGACGACATCCGCGACATCAAGCCGTGGGTCCGCTTCGGCATCAGCCCGTTCGGCATCTACCGCAACGCCTCGGCCGACTATCCCGAAGGCTCGGCCACGCAGGGCACACAGTGCTACAACGACCTCTATGCCGACATCCTGCAATGGGCGCGCAACGGCTGGATCGACTACGTGATTCCGCAGCTCTATTGGGAAATCGGCCATCCTGTCGCCGACTATACGACGCTCGTCCGCTGGTGGAACGACCATGTGCCCGCCACCTGCCACCTCTACATCGGCCAAAGCATCGAACGCTCGCTCGACGACCCGAAGGAGCATCGGCCGACACCCGACCTCACCCTCAAGCATTCGCATTTCTCCAACAAGCTGAACCAGGCGGCCGAGGGGAACAACATACGCGGCAACTGCTTCTGGTATGCCTATCAGGTGACTGAAAACCAGTATCATGTGCGCGATTTCCTGTTGGCCGATGCCTTCCGCCAGCCCACCGTCGCGCCAGCCTTCACGCAGCTCGATGCCGTCGCGCCCGAGAAGGTTCAGCACCTCAACATCGGCATGACGCAACAGGGCCTACGCGTCTCGTGGCAGTATGTCGTGACCGACGACCCGATGCAGCGTCCGCGCTACTTCTGCGTCTATAAGTTCCGCAAGGGCGAAAAGGTCGATGTCACCGACTGCTCGCACCTCCTCTTGCGCACGGCACACACCTCGTTCACCGATGCCGACTACACCCGTTCGCGCCAGTACACCTACGTTGTCACTTCGGTCGATGCCGTCGGCAACGAATCGGTCCCGGTCAAGAAGTCGTTCAAGGTGAAGATAAGGTAAAAACGGCCCCACCCCCGCCCCCTCCGCAAGGGAGGGGAGTATATACAAAAGGTGGACAGGTTTTGGGCCAATATTTTTTTCTTTATGGCCAATGGCTTTTGTCCACGAAACGGCGGTTTGGGGACTGCCATAGTGAAGCGGACGACCGCAAAAATGTGAGGATTGCGAGGCGGTAAGCCTTGTTTGAGGCCGATAGGCCGAGTTTGGCTTACAAGCGAGCAAGGCCACTTTTTTGCAGGCCGCGCAACGTAAGGCTTGACTTTCTTTGCTTACTTTCTTGTGTTAAGACAAGAAAGTAAGTGCCCTCCGCACAGGAGAAATAAAACATAGATTATGAAAACATTGATTGCTGACAGTGGCAGCACCAAGACCACATGGTGTCTGGTCGAGAAGGTGGCCGATGAGCCTGCCTTCATCCGTCCCGTGCAGACGCAGGGGCTGAACCCGCTCTATGCCTCGGCCGACGACATCGCCTCCGCCGCGCGCCACGTTGTCGAACAGACCGGCGAACGCTATCCCGACCTCGTCCAGTTCTATGGAGCGGGGTGCAGCGGCGAACGTATCACGTTGGTCGAAGAGGCCCTGCGGCGCGTCTTCATGCCCACTACGCGGATTGAGGTCGCGAGCGATGTGGTGGCCGCGTGCCGTGCGTTGGGCGACGGCATCTGCTGCATCCTCGGCACGGGGGCTGTGGCGGCTCGTTTTTTGGCCGATGGCACAGTGCAGACCGCGCCGAGTCTGGGCTACATCCTGGGCGACGAGGGCAGCGGCGCGTGGTTGGGACGACAGGTATTGGCCGACTATCTGAAGGGGCAGATGCCCGAGCGGACGCGCCGTCTGTTTGAGGAGGATTTTGGCGTGATTACGGCCGAGAGCGCCATCGGCCATGTCTATCAGCAGCCGTTCCCGAACCGCTATCTGGCCTCGTTCGCGGTGTTCATCGGCCGACATCTCGACCAGAAATATTGCGAAAAGCTGGCCTACGATGGGGTAGAGGCGTTCTTCCGTCGCAACGTGATGCGCCTGAACCCGAAGCCGGGCGAGACGGTGTCGTTCGTCGGCAGTGTGGCCTATCACTTGCAGCCGGTGTTGGCCGTCGTGGCCGCTATGCACGATTTGACCATCGGCCAAGTGCTGAAGGAGCCGATGGAAGGACTTACGAGAGACCCCCTCCCAGCCTCCCCGAGGGGAGGAGTGTATCCTGAGTGAAAAAATAATTTGTAACTAAAAATCTCCTCCCCCTCGGGGAGTCTGGGAGGGGGGCTTAATTTATTATGACAAGAGGTATTTTGACAGTAGTTCTGTTGGTCATATCGAACATTTTTATGACCTTCGCGTGGTACGGTAATTTCAAGTTGCGTGAGATGTATCCTTCGGTGCGTGACTGGCCGCTGTTTGCCGTCATCCTGCTCTCGTGGGGCTTGGCTTTCTTCGAATATTGCGTGGCTGTTCCGGCCAACCGCATCGGCCATCACGATCTCGGCGGTCCGTATAACCTGATGCAGCTCAAGGTGTTGCAGGAGTCGATTTCGCTCGTCGTCTTCATCTGCATCGTGCGGCTGGTGTTCCAGAGTGAGCCGTTGCATTGGAACCACATCATTTCGCTGCTGTGCATCGTGCTGGCTGTGTTTTTCGCGTTTCTGAAGTGATGGACATCGGCCAATGAAATGAGCCGGACTGCAACCTCGGAAAGGATAAGGATGGTGGGAAAAAACTAAACCCACCGGCTTGACCGAAGTCAGGGGCACGGTGGGAATCAACGCTGCAAAGATAGACAGATTATTTCAAATATCCAAATATTTTTTCAAAAAAAGCTATGATATACAAGGATTTTGAGAAGATAATGTCGCAAAAGCGCATGAATCGTTACCTCTTGGCGTGTAATGGAGATACGCGAAAGGCAATGACGTTGTACAGATATAATTTGCAGCTGTCACAGGAGGCGTTTACGATTATAAGTTGTTTCGAAGTCGCTTTGCGTAACGCAATTGATAATAATTTGTCAGCGTCTTTGGGCGATAATTGGTTGAGGGACTCTATTTTGGATGATGGAATTTTTACATCACGTAATACAGTCAAAAGTTTTGAAATCATCAGCCGCGCATATAACAAATTGCGTAGTTCTGGTACGTATTCTCATTCGAAATTGTTGGCCGAAATGGAGTTCGGTGTATGGAAATACATGTTTTCGCCCATTCAGTTCCGTTTGACCGGTAGCCGACTCCTGCGTATTTTCCCGAACAAGGCACGTTCTACCCCGGAGATGCAATACAACCATTCTTACATATTCAATGAACTTGACAAGATAAACACGTTGCGCAACCGTATCGCACATCATGAACCTGTCTGCTTCTTTTTGCAGCAGCCTGTCATCGACACGGCCTATATATTGAATGAGTATCAGAAGATTCAGACTTTGTTCATGTGGATGGGTGTCGATAGCCGAGCCTTGTTTTATGGCCTTGACCATATTCAGACGGTCTGCGCGAGGATCAACGAATTGAAATAAACGGCTTTCATCGGCCAAAAATATAATAATGTCAAACAATCAACTGGATAAAAACTTAATCGACATGAAAAAACTAACACTTTTCCTGTGTGTGGCCGCGTTGGGCGTGAGTGCGCTGTCGGCCAAGAAAACAACACCCAAGGTCGTGCCCGGCAACCTGCAGATGGGCGACTACGGCTATCTGTATTGTCACATGAGTGATCGTGGCCAATGGACCGCCTTTGCCCTGTCGCGCGACGGACTGAACTACCACGACCTGTTCCACGGCGACAGCATCTTCTCGGCATTCGAGATGGCCAAGATTGAGGGCGGCACGCGTGATGCCTACATCTGCCGCAAGTTCGACGGAAGTGGTTATCTGATGGTCACGACCGACATGAACAATGCGGCGACCAAGCGTCTGGGCAAGCTCGAAACGTGGGACAACTACGGCATCGACCTGCTCACGAGCGATGACCTGATGCATTGGCAAAGCACATCGTTCGACTTCCGAAAGGGTGCCGAGATCTTCTGCGACGGGGCATCGGCCAAAAGCCCATATAAGGACTGGAGCACCATCAACCGCGTGTGGGCACCGCAGATCTTCTGGGATGCCGACTACCGTTGGCCATCGGGCGAGCGGGGCGGATACTTCATCTACTACAGCATGTGGAACCGCGCCGAAGAGAAGTACGACCGCATGTACTACAGCTACGCCGACAAGTCGTTCACGCGCTTGACCATGCCGCAGCTGCTGTTCGACTGGGGCTACGCGACCATCGACGCCGACATCAACTACCTCACGACCGACGGCAAGTATCACATGATGATCAAGAAGGAGGGCGGCAAGCCCGGCCTCTTCACCGCCACCGCGCCCGCACTCACGGGACCTTGGGGCGAACCGGTTGAGGACGACTACGTGAATTTCGAGGGCAAGAAGAAGTGCGAGGGCGTATCGGCCTTCCAGATTGTCGGCGAGGAGGGCTGGCGCATCGCCTACATCGAATATTCGTCACGTCCGCGTCATTATAGAATTTGCAAGGCCGATGCCAATATGCGCAACTTCAGCGACCCGCAGGACATCGTCGGCGTGACAGGTCCGCAGCACGGCTCGTTCATGCGCCTCACCAAAGAGGAGTACGAACGTCTGGAGGCATGGGGCAACCCGGCTCCGCGTCCCAGCCAGTGGAACGGCAAGCGTGTGGGCTTCCTGGGTGACTCGATGACCGACCCGCGCTACCGTCAGCGTAACCATTATTGCGACTATCTGCGCGACAGCCTGGGCATCGTGCCGCTCATCTATGCCCGTAGCGGCAACCAGTGGCATCAGATTTACCAGCGTGCTGAGGAACTCATCAAGGCCGAGGGCGACAACCTCGACGCCATCATCATCTGGGCCGGCACGAACGACTATTTCCACGGTGCGCCGATGGGCCAGTTCTATACCGAGCGTGACACCGTGGTCAATTACAATGGCAAGATGGTGCAGCGCAAGTGTCGCGACTTCGTGTTCAGCGACTCGACCTTCTGCGGCCGTATCAACAAGGTGCTCAGTATGTTGCGTCACCGCTATCCCACCAAACAGATTATCCTTATGACGCCGCCGCATCGCGGGTATGCCAACTTCAATGAGACCAACGTGCAGCCTGACGAGAATGTGGCCAATGGTCAAGGTCTCTACATCGAGGATTACGTCCACGCCATCAAGCAGGCTGGCGAATATTGGTCGATGCCCGTCATCGACGTCTTCACCTTGTCGGGACTTTATCCGCTGGAGCCTGAGCAACGTATGTACTTCGCCGAGCCTGACGGCTATCCCGACCGCACACGCTACGACCGTCTGCACCCGAGCCGCGAGGGTCACATCCGCCTCGGCAAACTCCTGCAGTGGCAGTTGCTGGCATTGCCGGCTGGGTTCTAAAAGACCCTCTCCCCGTGCCTCTCCCTATTACATAGGGGAGGGGCATGGGATACTATCATCTGGTGGTGTAGGGCTGTCATATTATGGCAGCCGAAAGAAGGTCGAGGGGGCGGACGTTCTCGTCACCCGTTAGGTTAGCGTTAATTTGATTATGAGAAAATAAAATTAAAAAATCTAAAATTATGAAAGGAAAAGATATTTTTACCCCAAAAGAAGTTGATGAACTCATCTCATTGATTCGAAGAAGATGTAATGCTGATAGAGATGCACAGAAAACCATAAGAAATAGAATGAGACAAATCGGCTTTTATGGTGGTGATGATTTCGGCATTACAGATATGACCGTAGAAAAGTTCAATGGACTTATTTCTAGAGGTTTTATAAAGGTCGTAGGTAAACCGAATTTATTATCAACCGGAATTACAAAAAACAATGTGAAAGAAGTTACTGCTCATCCAAATGTGAGTAAAAGAGGATTGGAAGCGTGGTGTGGAGACGAACCTTATGTGTTGATTCTTGGAACATTGCCAGGAGATAAGTCTTTGGAGTTGCAGGCTTATTATCAGAATAAATCCCATAATTCGTTTTATAAGATTATGGAGAGTCTGTTTGAACGAAAAAGCGATGCGTCAGATAAGGATTTCATTCTTTCTCACCATATTGCACTTTGGGATTGTATGAAGGAAGCGGAAAGAGAGGGAAGTACAGATGCGAAAATAAAGGAAGGAAGCATTGTTCCCAATGAAATTGAACAATTTCTTTTCTTGCATCCTACAATAACAACCATTTGCTTAAATGGAACAGGCAAAACTACAGCTACTTTTAATGATGAATTTTGCGTAGAAGAGTTGAAAAAGAAATTTAAGATTATTTCGTTGCCTTCTACTTCTAATGCAAGTGGCATGAGGTTTGAAGATAAATTAAAAGCCTGGAGTGTTGTCAAACAAATTGTTGAATCTAAATAATAAACGAGTTAGCCAAATTAGGGGAAACAAAATCCTTCTATGGACTCGTTTGATGTTCAGATAACGCATTTCCCTACTTGTCTTCTTGTCCATTTTGAACGAAATTGAGTAATTTCGCAAGGAGAATTGAGTAAATCTGCAAATAGATTTGAGTAAAATTGCAAATTGATTTGAGGACTTGAAAGTGTTGGTAACCAGTATGATATGTGGAATAGAATGAACTCCGGTCTGCCTGCTTTTGTTGAGGCATTTCATCCGAAGCGGTCGTTTGTCGTGGGAACAGGTGGCGTGAGTCTGGAGGATTTCCTGTGCAGCGATGTGGAGGCTATTTTGTGATTTTATTGGAATGTAAATATAAAATATTATGCTTAGAATTTCTCTCTTTTTCATTGCGACATTGGCCATGACGCCGATGTTCGCCAAGAGCAAGGCCAAGGCTCCTGCGGTTGCCGAAGTGGAGCGTTGGGGATGCTATGAAGTGGCACTTGTGGCCGATGTCCCGAGCGGACAGAACCCCTTCGACGTGCAGCTGACGGCCACATTCTGCTCATCGGCCGACACGATGACCGTAGCCGGCTTCTACGACGGCGGCGAGGCGTGGAAGGTGCGTTTCATGCCGTCGGCCGAGGGTGACTGGACCTACTCGACAAGCTCTGAAATCGTCGCGTTGGACGGCCAATGCGGCACGTTCCGTTGCATCGCACCATCGGCCAACAACCACGGCCCCGTCATGGTCGATTCCACAGGCCTGCATTTCTGCTACGCGGACGGCACGCGCTATTGGCCCATCGGAACGACCTCCTACGACTGGATGCACGCTTCGAGCGACCCGTCGGTGAGTGTGGCCGATGCGGGCCTCACGATGCAGCAGCAGACGCTCAAGTCATTGGCCGAGAGCGGATTCACCAAGATTCGTTCGCTGCTCCTGCCGCAGAACTTCAACCCGAAATATCCTGAGCCCGACGAATATCCGTTCGAGCGCAAGGCCGACGGCACGTGGGACTGGACGCGACTCAACCCGCGCTATTTCGACCACGTCGAGGCTTGTACGCGCGCATTGGCCGACATCGGCATCGAGCAGGACCTGATCCTCTTCCATCCCTACGATGGCGGCCGATGGGGATTCAGCGCGATGCCCATTGAGGCCGGACGCTTGCTGTGCCGCTACGTGGGTGCGCGGATGTCGAGCCAGCGCAACGTGTGGTGGTCGTTGGCCAATGAATACGACCTCGTCAAGGAGCAGCCCGCCGAGGCGTGGGACGCGTGGACCGATGCCATCATTGCGGCCGATCCGTATCGCCATCTCGTCTCGATCCACAGCTACACGGCACAGTACTACAGCTACTGGGACGAGCGCTACACGCACTGCTCCATCCAGGATCAGGCTCCGGTCGAGGATTTCGGCCGCGCAGCCATCGTGCGCAACATCTACCGCAAGCCTGTCGTGTTCGACGAGGTGCTCTACGAGGGCGACCTTGATGTCCGATGGGGCAACCTGAGCGGCCAGGAGGAGCTCTTCCGCATGTATCAGGCACTCATCGCCGGCACCTATTGCACGCACTCCGAGTGCTACCTGCTGGGCGACGTTGACGGACAGGGCTTCCGCTACAACTTCCTCGCCGTGGGCGGCAAGTGGCAGGGCACGATGTGGGCGCGCACGAAGTTCCTGAAGCAGCTGTTGGACGACCTGCCGCAGCCGATGTATTTGGTCGATTCGTCGTGGGATCCGCACACGTCGGCCGCCGGTCCGGGCTACTACATGGTCTATCTGGGCAAGGAAGTGGCTGACCAATGGCGTTTCGACCTCCCGACGCGCAACGGACGCAATCCGGCCTATCCGAAAATCGCTGAGGGCGAGCGTTTCCAGGTCGAAATCATCGACACGTGGAACATGACCATCACGCCGTGCCCCACCATCTTCGAGGCCGTCGCGCAGGACAACTACCGCACGATTGACCGCCAGAACCGCGCGGTGCGCCTCCCGCAACAGCCGTATCTGATGCTGAGGATAAAGAAGATATGAGGTTGTGAGGTTGTAAGGTCTTGAGGTTGTGAGGTTGGCAAAAAAATGAAAATTCTTTCGTCTGTTCTCGTCCTTTTGTTCGTGGTTGTGGCCAATGTCACAGCCCAGACAGGTGTGGCCGACAGTACATCCGCGCGAGAGAACTTCTTTGCCCGCACCCAGCGCATTGCGGACCGTATCATCGAGTGGCGTGACCGTAATCCTACGGTTGATACGGCCTATGTGCAGCCACTCGCGTCCCGCTGGATGTTCACCACGTCGTTCAACGGGGCGGCCTCGTCGGTGGAGCAGAACGGCACGGAGGAGGGGGACATCGGCTTTCATACCGAACTCTGGTCGAAGAGCAAATATTCCTTCGGCCTGGGCGCACGCTATCGCGGCCTCGGTGCGAGTGTCAGCTTCAATCCGTTCAACGTGTTGGGCAAGAACCGCGACTACGACCTTACGTTCAACTACTATGGCGAGTGCATCGGCTTTGACCTGATGTACAACAGGAGCCACACGCTGCATGGCCGATTTGAGGTCTATGTGCCCGCCGATACCGTCGCAGGGACATCGGCCCAAACCCTGACCGAGCAGATTCCGCAAGGGACGGTCGGGCAGCGTTTTCTGGCGGCCAATGCCTATTACGCCTTCAACGGGCACCGGTTCTCCTATGCCGCCGCCTACGACCACACCTGCCTGCAACGGCGCAGCTGCGGCAGCATCCTCCTGGGCGGTTCGCTGATGGACATCCGTGTGCGGTGGAAGTATGACGAGTCGGCCGATGACGGTTCTTCGAGCATGACCTTCCGTATGGCCTATTTCGGCCTTGGCGCGGGCTACGCACATAATTTCGTGATACGGGACCGATGGCTCATCAACGTGTCGGGCCTCTCGGAACTGGTCATCGTGTCACATGGCCGCCTCGACAACGGCCTCACGAGCCGACGTTTCCCGCGCAGCGACCTGCCCGTCATCTTCGTGGGGCGCGCGGCCTTCGTCCGCCACTTCAAACATAGTTTTGTCGCCCTGACGGTCTTCTCGACGATTGCCTCTATCGGTAAGACGGACCAGCTGCAGATGACCAACACGAAACTGAACTGGAGCCTTATCTACGGCGTGAAATTCTGACGTTTTTCATTGGCCAATGTCCCGAACCGGACACACGCGGATGCTTCACTCGATGTGGAGTGTCCGCTTTTGTTTTAAATGATTGTGTTTTTTGTAATGCAGACATTGCAGAATATATTCTATTTGTCTTGTATGTTTGTCGATTATGGACATTGGCCAAGAAAAATTTGGAAGGGATGTGAAATGAAACTATTTTTGTTGCGCAATTTGTTGCATCGCTATTTTGTGTTGCCTTAATGACTTACGACATTGTTAATCAGAAATCCTTAAACCCTTACACATGAGCCTCTTTAATTTCAAGAAAAACCAGCATGCCGACGGCGCGACCTACGACGGACAGGGAGAGGAGCGCACGGGTTTCATCGACAACATATTCATCAATCTGGAGCGGGGATGCCTCTTGTTGCGCTATCCCTACGACAACTTGTCCACTCATGCGCGTGTAACCGTCCAGGAGGGCCAGCAGATGGTCTTCATGTCCGAGGGTATGTACTCCGACACCTTCCAGCCGGGCAGCCACGTGCTCAGTACGAACAACATCCCGTTCTTGGAGCGGTTGGCCAATATCCCGTACGGCGGCAAGACGGCGTTCAAGACTACGGTCTTCTGCGTGAGCACCGTGCGCCAGCGATTTGCGGGCGAGGATGCCGGTTGGGGCGTAGGTCTCACCGTGCGCGACTACACGCTGAGCGACGAGGGCGTGACCATCAAGGTCGGTGCCTACGGCTCGTATGAGTTCCGCATCGTCAATCCCATCGCCTTCATCCGCGAGTACAGCGGCACGCAACATGAAATCTGGTTGGCCGATTTCGCTGACGAATTCAAGTCGGCCGTCAGCCAGCGCATCGTGCCTGCCCTCTCGCAGTATTTCAGCCAGCAGCACGCCAGCATCACCGACGTCAACAACTTCCTGCTCCAGATGGCCGACTTCGCGCGCCGCTCCATCAACGAATATCTGGAGGAATACGGCATCGAGCTGACCAAGTTCGACATCGAGGGCATCAACCCGAACGAAGATGACCCGAACTATCAGCAGATCATCGGCGCACAGACCTCGGCCGGAGCGATGGACCTCGAAAGCCGCGCATTGGCCAGAAAACGTGCCCGTGAGGGCTACAGCTACCAGCAGGAGCGTCAGTTCGACGTGATGGAGGGTGCGGCCAATAATCCTGGCGCCGCCGGAACGATGATGGGCGCCGGCATGGGAATCGGAATGGGATTCGGCATGGGCGGAGCGTTCGGCGCGCAGATGGGCAACATGGCCCAGGGCGCATTCGGCGCACAACCGCAGACGACACCTCCTCCGCCACCCCCGCCGCCGCAGTCCGTGGCCTTCCACGTGCTGGTGAACGGTCAGCAGGCCGGACCTTACGACCTCGCTACGGTGCAACAGCTCATTGGCCAAGGTACTGTCACTCCCGCGACGCTCGTCTGGCGTGCCGGCATGGCGCAATGGGCCGCAGCGCAGAGCGTGCCGGAACTGGCCGCGTTGTTCAACGTGCCGCCTCCGCCACCACCGGCGCCATAAAAAGGGCCAGGAAAGGGAGTAAAAGAGTAGTAAAAGGGGAGTAAGAAGGACGATAGAAGCAGTCCTTCAAAAGAGGGATAATCAGTAAAATTGAAAAGTATGAATCCGTTCTACACATGGCTCACGCCGCTGCTGACGATGGTGGTGACCGTAGCGGTTTTCCTGCTGCTGATGCCGGACGAGCCGACCGCACTGTTTTGGATCAACCTGGGCTACACGCTGTTGCTCGAAGGTCTCTTCTTCGGGTGGCTGTTGTGGGGCCGCGCAAAATAAATCGCGACTATGGAGACAATCAAGATTTTTCTGGCAGGCGCAAAGAACCTGCAGGACGAGCGGTTGCGGTTAAAGGCATTGGCCAATGCCCAGAGTTTCCGTTACGGGCGCGAGGGACAGCAGGTCGCCATCAACATGAGCTCGTACGAGGACTTCGGCGACAAGCAGGCCATCTACGACGACTTCATCCGCAACGAGGCCGACATCGTCATCTTCCTCTTCGACCAGCGCATCGGCGAAAAGACCGAGGCCGAAATCCGCTTGGCCTACGACACGCAGCGGCGCTGCCGCCGGCCGGAGGTGTTTTCGTTCGTGCGGGCGTTTGACCAACGTACTCCCGAAATTGACTATCTGGAGAAGGTGCTGAATGCCGTGACGGACAACTATTACATCGACTACGCCAACACGGACGACCTGATTGCCAAGGCCAAGGAGCGCATCGGCGCCTTCGTCGATTGCCGTCTGGCCGAGACCGCTGCCCTGCGTCCCAGTGATTCCGCAAGGGCATCGGCCATGAACCAATCGCCCATGTTCCGCATCTTCCTGGGCGTCTGCACGGCCTATTATGTCGTGGGCGGCGTGGCGTGGATGCTGTTCTATTCGCTTGTCGGGCGGCCAATGGGGCTTTCCCTGCGGCTCTACGTGACCGGCATTCTGGTGCTGACCATCGTCTGGATCATCATCGCTAGCATTGTGGGACGGCACGACATTGGCCACAATACCCATCAGGTCACGCTCGAGACCTCGACCGACGACGTGCGCACCTATGTGGCCGAGCTGCGTCTCATGGCCGAGCAATATGCCAACCCTGACACCGAGCGGCTCTGGAAACGCCTCATCCAGGATGCCGAGTCTGTCCCGCCGCGCCAGTTCGCCGCACGCAAGGCCGCCTTGCAGGCAAGGGCGATGAAGCTGAAGATCGGCGGATGAAACCTCGGCTTCGCGAGAACCCGTTCAATGTCTAATCGTTAATTTTCAATCTTTTGTCTTATGGCCGAACTCAAGATAACACGTTGTAAGGTCTGCACCAACCCGCTCAAGCCAGGCGCGACCAAGTGCGGCAAATGTGGCGCCGAACACAGCATCGAACCCGCCGTCGTCAATCCGCTGCGATTCACGGACGAGCAGGTCGCCATGTACCGCGCGGCCTTCGAGGACCAGGTGCGCGAAAATCCGACCGATACGCAGGCACTCTACGCCATGGGTCTGACCTATCTGGGTATGAAGAGCTATGAATTGGCCAATGAAAACCTGCAGAAGGCCGTCCGCCAGCATCCCGACAATCCCGACGTCTATTACTATTGCGCCCTGTGTTTCTTCCGTCACCGTTCGGTGGCCAATCTGAGCAAGGAGGAGATGGAGCGCATCGAGGAATGGCTGCAGACCGCCACGCAGATTCAGCCCAAGCGCAAGTATCTCATACTCCAGATGATTCTGCGCCAAGGCATGAGCAGCATGGGCCTGAATATCGACAGCGACCGCGAGATGCCGGCCGAACTGCTCGAAAAGGCGCTCGTCACCGTTCAGGAAGAGGACGAGCTGTCCGAAATCCGCCAGCACGTCCTCGTCACCGATGCCGCAACCCAGGCCTTGATCGACCGGCTCTCCGCACCGACCCGCCGGCAGACCGCGTCCGACGACATCCTGGCCGAGTCGATGCAGGCCTATGACGACATCTGCGACTATCCCACGTCGCGCGACAATACGGCCGACTATAAGCGCGCCGAGCTGCTCAACGATCCCGACTACAGGCAGGACACCCTGACCACGATGTACGAGCCGCAGAAGCCGCAGTACGATTCCTATCCCAGCATCATCGGGCTGGTGTGGCGCATCGTCATCCGCACGGTCGTATGTGCCATCCTCTTCATTGTGGCAGCGATTGTGGCCGATTCGGCTTTCGACGCCACGTTGGATTGCGATACTCCGGTGCGTTCGGCCGAGCAGCGTCTCGATGACCGCATCGCCCGTGCCAAGGCTGCTGACAAGACTCCGCTCCCCAGCGAGCTTTCCGATTGGAAAGAGTCGGCCGAGGCCGCTTACGAGCACGACGTGAAACGCCTGGCCCGTTACGAGGCCGACTACGATACCTACGCATGGTGGAGCTACGAGGCCGACAGCCTGGCCGAAGATGGCCGTCGCCGTACCTTGCATTGGGGCGCACCGTCGGAAACGGAATTGGCCGAAAACCAGCAGATTACCATCTGCGGCCTGCACAAGGGCAAGGACGGCCTCATCGGCCTCTGCATCTATCTCGCCGTGCCGATTCTGTGGCTCATCTGGCTTCTGGCGGGCATCGTGTCGTTCATCGTGCGGTGGCGGCGCATTGGCCAAGAAAACAGCCGCAGGAAGACGCAATACCGCGAGTTCATGGACTTCCACCAGCATCGGCCTACCGTGCAGGACTACAAGCTGTTCTGCCAGCGTTACATCGGGCCCAATGTCGGTTTCGTTCCGCAGGGTGACATGGTGGCGATGGCGTTGCATCAGGCTGGAATCTCGGAAGAGGATGTGGCCAATGGCAACGGCAAGATATACTTCTTCGCGTGCTTCCTGAACATCGATGACCGTGACCGCGAGACCCGCGATGCCGATGTCGTGCTCAGTGCAATGGGCATCGACGTGTGTGTGGCACTGCGCGACAGTATCGTCTGCATGAGCACCATCTGGAATACGGCCAATGCCCAGATGCCGGCCTTCGAGGAGCGCAACGTGATGTACAACCGCATCGACGATTTCCGCATCGACCCCGACAAGAAGGTCATGAAAATCATCTGCGACGGCACCGTGACCGCCACCGTCTCGTACGGCTGGAAATATTATCCGAGCCTGTTCCAGTATCAGGGCACCAACCCGCAGGACAGCCTCACCTACAGCCGCACGCGCACGTCCAATTTCAACGAGTTCAAGAACTCCCTGCTCAAGATGCACAGCGCGTATGTGAAGTGAGGTTTTGAGGTCTTGAGACCGCAAGCCATTTCATCGGCCATAATCTAATTTTAATATTTACCATTTAATCTTTAAAAATCATGGGACTATTTAGCAAAAACAAGAAACAGACCAAAGAGAGCGGTTATGTTTCATTTACCGAAGAAGATCTGCGCGCTGGAGCGCAAAGTAATGAAGCCAATGCCGAGGCGTATGAACTGCTCGACGCAGCCATGACAACGAGCAGCCACATCACCGAGAAGGACAAGGAGGGCAACACCGTCGATGTCGATGACATCTATCCCTGCTCGCTCGAAGAGTGCGACGAGATGGATGCCCTGCTCGACAAGGCCGAGGAAGCCGCCCAGGACAAGCGTGACGAGTTCTTCCGCGAGCGTCTCGCCGAGTTGCGCGAGATTGTCGATTGGAGCCGCAAGAAACATTGGACATTCAAGTGGCCGCTGATTTTCGGCTGCATCGTCTCGATTTTCCTGCTGAACTGGTGTCACAGCGATGCCGAGGACGACCTGAAACGTGCCACACGCGACTATGAGATGGTCGATAACTGGGCCGAGCAGGACACGACCGTGGCCTGGAACAACTGCGAGCGTGGGTCGTTCGGCATTGAATATAAGTCGGCCAATGCCTATAAGCTGACGAAGTTGCAGAGCCTGAAGCGCCGCTATGAGGATGTGGCCACGACGATTGACGGCTTGAAGGGCCGACAGACCTATGCCGAGAACCAACATGCCAAAGACAGCCTCCAGAAGGTGATTGACGGCCATGTCGAGTCGCAGAAGAAGTTCCGCGCGGACTACGACGCCATCAACCAGATGAAGGGCGACCTCATGCTGCGCATACAGCTGGAATACCATGCCGCGCCGGCCAGGGCGTACTACGACTTCAACACGCTTGCAAAGCTCTTCCCGTCGGAGAAGAAGAACATGCAGGCATTCGAGGCAAAGTTCAAGGCGAACAAGGAGATAGGCGCCCTGGGGAAAGTGTTCGAGAAGATAATGCTCTGGGGCCGCGAGGACTACGTGTGCAAGAACGCCGGCGAGGCGAAGAAGAACGTCCAGGAGCTGCAGAAGTTCAAGAAGGTGCTCGAGAACCTCGCCAACAGCCAGAACGCGCAGCTGCAGGGCGAGGCGATGCTGTTCCAGTCGCAGATCGACACCCTCATCGACATCATGCCGACAAAGGTCCCGCAGAAGTGAAGAAGACCGTCACAGACTACTGCAAGGAGTGGCTCGACACCCTCGTCGTCGCGATTTCCGTCGCGATGGCGTTCAGGGCATATTTCTACGAGCCGTTCAAGATACCAACCGGCTCCATGCAGGAAACGCTGTGGGGCTACCATACGTCCGCAGGCGTAGAGAAGGGTGCGTGG
>CACZAY010000024.1 GCA_902779265.1 uncultured Bacteroidales bacterium
CTACTGCAAGATGTGATGGCGAAACAGGTAATGGCCAATAGGACCATTGAAAAATGCTTCTTCATTGTTTCTTGTTTTAATACGGTTTGTATATAGTAGGATTGGTATCCTGTGTAGCCCAAATATGGATAAATGTCCCCAAGTGTCATGTCATTGGCCGAAACTAATCAAATCATAGCCCATTACATTCGTTTCGCGTCATCGGCCAAGAAAAAAGGTGGAAATCAGCCCACGCTTGCGCGCGAGCTGATTTTATTGGTTGTGGATGTTGGCGTTGGCCAATCATTTGTTGCTGGCCGGCTCCAGTTCAAGGATGAGTCCGAAATCGGTGCCTGTGTACTCTGAATTGTGACCGGTGCCGGACCCAGTACCTGAACGATCTTTGCCCATCAAACGCAACGTGGCTTTATTTCCATTGAATTTGATAGAGGCGACACCGCCTAACAGGTCATTTCCCATGTCTTCGTTATACCAGACGTAGGTGAGGTTTCCGCTCTTCTCGTTGTTGTCTTGGTTGACCCAGCTCCAAGAACCGACATCACGCAAGTTGGTGTTTGCATAGTTGATGGTGAAGGTGCCATTGCTGGAGAAGAAAAGATTTTCGACCGTGTTGCGTTCGCCCAAATCGGTGTTGAGGCCTGCATTGTGTTTTGTGTTGGCGTAGTTGATAAGATCCATCAGGTGAACAGTACCGTCGGTTTCGGAGAACCAGGTTGTGGCCAATGCCGTTTCCCGACGGGTATTGTCTTTTGTGACACTCCAATCTACGACAAGGATACGCGATCTTGTGATGTTCCAGGTGCGGCACAGATATCCAGAAAGTTCTCCCTCAATGTTCGGTTCCATCAGGCTTGCATATACATCAATTGGATTTACTCCATCTGGAATCAGCGAGATGTGGGAACGCTTGTGGTATCCACCAGGTTGCGGTTCTCCAGCCTCTACGATGAATTCACCGAAGCCGATTACAATGAATCGGTCATCGCCCTCTTTCGTGAACTTGTGCCAGCTCCATATAGAAGAGAAACCTTCCATTGCACGGGTTTGAAGTTCGTCATAGCGGATGAGAATTCCATTGTCCTCTGTAATTTCAAATTCAGTCAGTGCATACTGTACGCCGTCCACCTCCTTGATATAGCTGTTCTGAGGTGTTTCGATTGTGTACCTGGCTGCGATGTCCTTCGTTGCAGGTTCTTTCAATGTAACCTTCACGCTGTCGTCGTCGTCACTGCTGCAAGACGTATATGTAACGCCTGCCATGGCAATCAAAGCCATAAGATAAAGATACTTCTTCATAGTTTTTACATTAATAGGGTTAATATTAGATGATCAGAATATACGACCGTTTATGCGGAATGAGATGACCGGTAAAACGGTGATTTTTGATGCCATATCGAAATATTCGTCGGCCGATTCTTCTCCGACGTCCTCTTTGGTGATTTTGATGTACTCTCCAGAATCAACGTCACGGCCGTATGCTGCTGGAGACCCCCAGAATTGCACACCCATATCGAACGAGCAGTTCACGCGCTTTCTGGGAACGTGGTGGCCAAAGCCAATGCCGAGGTATGGTTTGAAGCTGTTGACCTTAATGGCGGCACGAACAACTTGGTCGTCATCGGCGCCGAATGTATAATCGCCGATGAGGATTCCTTCGCCCGGCTTCAAGTCGGGGACATAGGCCTCGCCGGTCAGAATCTTGTCTTTGCCCATGTAGGCGCCCACCGTGAAGTGGAATGCCGAACGTCTTGCTGGATAGATGTCAAACAGAACCTTGAAGTCACTCATGTTCAGCTTGAATGTGGCTTCGGCCGTCTGTTCCTGGTTATTGTTGTCGGTATAATCCAGCTCGGCGTCAGATTTGATTTTGGGCAGGAACGAATAGCCCATGCGCATCTGTACAAAGTCGGTGATGGGAGCGGCTGCCTCAAATCCGATACCGTCAAGGATGCCTGCACCGACGCCTACCGAGACGTGGTCGAAGATTCCGAAGTTTTCGACAGGTTCTCCAGCTTTAGTCAGTGGGGACGCGAGAAGGGTCGCTGCGATAATGGCAATAAATTTTCTCATATTGATAGATTGTTAATATTAGGTGAGTGTGATGGTACTGAGTCTCGATGGCGCAAAGATAGGTATTTTTTTTAACTTTTTTTATTTATGGCCGATAATTCGTTAAAAAAGCCTTAAAAACGGGTATTTTGCAATCCATTGGTCCTGTTATTTCTTTAAAATTTTGTATTTTATGTGCCAGGTCGGTACTATTGTGGCCAATAGACCGATGGCGAGCACCGCGATGGCCGACCACACGACATCGCTCCACAGCAGCTTGACGGGATAGCTGTCAACCACGAAGAATATCTCGCTGCCTCCCAGGCCGATGATTCCGAAATGCTCCTGCAAGAGGCACAGGCTTGCGCCCAGCAGGATACCTGCGGCGGCACCTGTACCTGAAATGAGCCACCCTTCGAGGGCGAAGATGCGGCGTATCATCTTGTCATCGGCTCCCATGGCAGTGAGTGTGAAGATTTCCGGCTCCTTGTCGATGATGAGCATCGAGAGTGCACCCACGATGTTGAATGATGCGATGAGCAGAATGAACAGGACGAGCAGGAAAGTGACCCACTTCTCAATCTGGACGATGCGGTAGCTGTCGGCCTGCTGTTCGCGTCGGTCAAGTACGTGAAGACCAAATTGTTGCAACTTGTTTTCCAGTCGGTTTTGAACTTGGCCAATGTCGCTGCCCTTCCGCATCTTGAGCTCGTAGGCCGAGAGGAGCGTCGTGTCTTCCAGCATCTCCTGTGCAGCGTAGAGATCGACGATACAGAGCACGTCGTCGTAGCTGGCCTGCTGTACGGCAAATTGGCCAGAACAGAAAAATTGATGTTCCATGAAGGCCGAGTCGGGGTTCATCAGGTCGATTTTTCCCTCGCGGCGGGGGCAGTAGAATGTCATTGGCCGTAAATATCCCGGTCGGCAGGAGACAGCTTGAGAGAGGCCAATGCCCAGCAAAGCGTAATCGGCTACGGGGTCGTAGAGTTGGTAGCGGCCGTTCCACAGGATGCTGTCAATCTGTGTGACGCGGCGGTAGAGGCTGTCCACACCCTTCATCTGCGCTGGAATCTGCCGGCCGCCGTTGATGATGAGCACGGTCTCCTGCAACGTGGCGCTGACGGCCTGGATGTCCTTCTCATCGGCCAGAATCTGTCTGTAGAGGGTCGAGTCGTGGAAGTTCTTCCCCTCGATGGGGACAATCTTCAGTTCGGGGTCCAGCTGCGACGAGAGCAGCCCGACGAGGCTTTCAAATCCGTTATAGACCGAGAGCACACACACCAGCGCTGCCGTGATGATGGCCACACCACAGGCTGCCACCACGGTAATCGCGTTGATGGCATTGTGGCTTTTCTTGGCCAACAGGTAGCGGGCTGCGACGGTCAGCTCCAGACGGATGTGATGCCTCCTTGCCATGAGGATTTACTTCTTGAGCAGTTGGTCGATGCGCTCCAGATAGTCGAGCGAGTCGTCGATGTCGAAACGCAGCTCTGGTATGATGCGCAGCTGGTGGCGGACGATGTTGCCCAATGCTCCACGGATTCCACCGACGTTCTTGTTCAGATTGGCAACGATTTCCTTGCCTTTGTCCGATGGGAAAACGCTGACGAAGACCTTCGCGAAACTCAGGTCGGGGGCGGTGCGTACTGCACTCACGCTGACCATCAGGCCGTGGGTCTTGGCCGTTTCGCGTCGGATGATTTCGGCCAACTCTTTTTCAAGCAGGCGGTTGACTTTATCTAATCGGTTGCTTTCCATAATTCTTGTTTCTTAATTCTTGATTTTCAATTATTTCCCCGAATTTCGCTCCCAGAAGACGCCGTCGGCAAATCCCTGTATGCGGTTGTCGGTCTTGGCCAATGCGATGCGCTTCTCGGCCCAGCAGGCATATTCGGGGTTGAGTTCGATTCCGGAGTAGTGCCGCCCCAGTTTGCAGGCCGTTACAGCCGTAGTGCCGCTTCCCAAGAACGGGTCGACCACCAATCCTCCCTCGGGACAGGAGGCGAGGATGAGCTTGGCCAATAGTTTTTCGGGCTTCTGCGTGGGGTGGTCGGTGTTCTCCGGCATCGACCAGTAGGGGATGCTCAGGTCGTCCCAGAAGTTGCTCGGACAGGTGAGCCGGAACTTGCCATCGGCCGAATCCTCCCAATCCTTCGGCGAGCCGTCGCTGGTGCGGTAGGGGGCAATGACACGGCGTTTCTGCTTCACGGCATCGACATTGAAATAGAATTTTTTCGGATTTGCCACGCCGTACCAGATGTCCTCCATCCCGTTTTTCCAGTTGTCTTTGGCTCCACGTCCTTTTTCGCGTTGCCATGTGATGCGGTTGCGGATGCTGATGCCGCATCGTTTCATCGCCTTGTAGATGACGGAACTTGACCCCCAATCGCAGCAGATGTAGATGGAACCATCGGCCTTCAGCCAACGCACCACGCCGGGCAGCCATTGCATCACGTAGTCGAGATAGTCCTCGTCGCTGCGGCGGGCGGTCTTCATCTCGCCGAACTGTCGTTGCAGGTTGTATGGCGGGTCGATGACGAGCAGGTCGGCAAAGTGCTCGGGCATGAGCGGAATGGCCTCCATCAGGTCCTGGCAGAAGATGCGGTCGGTGACGTCTGGGACATTGGCCGATATCTCAAGCCTGCACAGCTGCGACATCAGTTGTGCCTCTTCGTCGGGGCTGAGGGTGAGGGTGCGGTTGCGTTCGGCTCGCTGTTTCATAGTTTGCGGATGATGGTAAGTCCGTCGCGCATGGGCAGAATCACCTTTTCTATGCGGTTGTCGCGGGCGATGATGTCGTTGAAAAGTTGCAGTCCGCGCGTCTGCAGGTCGCTCTCTTTGGGCTGAGGGTCGAGCACCTTGCCGTCCCACAGTGTATTGTCGGCCAATATCAATCCGCCCCGGCGCACGTAGGGCAAAACTGCCTCGTAGTAATCCGCGTAGTGGCGCTTGTCGGCATCGATGAAGACAACGTCCCACGGCTTTCCGACCTCGCGGCTCACCTCGGGGATGAGTTGCAGCGCGTCGCCCAGATGGAGTGTGATTTTTCGGCCGATGTCGCCCGCCCGCCCGAGGTTTTCGCGGATGAAGTCCTCCAGTTCGTCGAACACCTCGATGGTGTGGAGCGTCTCGATGCCGTCTGCCGGGTCGGGTGTCAATGCCTCGGCCATGCTGATGGCGCTGTAGCCGCTGAATGTGCCAAGTTCAAGGATACGATGTGCATTGGCCGTAGCGCAAAGCATTTTCAACATTCTGCCTTGCAGGTGGCCGCTGCACATTCGGGTGTAGGTGAGTCGCAGGTGCGTCAGCCGTTGCACCGTGTGCAAGACTTCCGGTTCGGGGTCGATGTGGCGCAAGACGTATTCGTCCAACGCATCTGCGGTCTCTTCGTAGTTCAATTTATCTGCGATAAAAGTTGTCGGTTGAAGTCATCGGCCAATAACTCGCAACTATTAACTGATAACTAATAACTCTTTCTTTTTAAGAAAGTTACGCCTCTCTCAGAATCTTCTCGGCCGGATTGATTTCGAGCGATGAGATACCCATGTTGGTCGCACCCCAAAGGTATGCCATCAAGTCCTCGGCCTTGACCTTGCCGCTCTGAACGAGCTGCGACAGACCCATATAGAGGAAGTGGTTGTCCGATGCCGTGACGAGGCTGGGCTGTACGCCGAAACTGAGTCCCAGCAAGCGTACGGCGTGCATGTCGTGGCACAATGCGTAAATCGGACCCTTCGGACGGTAGCTCGACAACATGCGCGAAGCATAGCCGCTGTAGTTTTCGGTGATGAAGGCCTTCACGCCGAGGCTTTCCTGGGCGATGGCTGCGTGCTTGCACAGGTAGCTGGCCGTGCTGGGCGACACCTTGCCGAAGTGGCTCGGCATCTTGTATTCCTGGCTGTCCAGTTCGGCCTCGGCCTCGCGGCACACGTTGGCCATCGTCTGGACGGCTTCGCGCGGATATGCACCGTAGGCCGTTTCGCCCGACAGCATGACGGCATCGGTCTCGGCAAATACGGCATTGGCGATGTCAGAAACCTCGGCACGCGTCGGACGTGGATTCTTGATCATCGTGTGCAGCATCTGGGTGGCGACGATGACCGGCTTGTTGCGCAGCGTGCACTTGCGGATCAACATTCGCTGGATGCCTGGAATCTTCTCCTGTGGCACTTCGATACCGAGGTCGCCGCGCGCTACCATAACGCCATAGGCCACATCCAGAATCTCGTCGATGTTGTCAACGCCCTCCTGGTTCTCGATCTTGGCGATGATTTTGATGCCCGACTTCTTGGCGTCGAGAATCTCTTGGATGTCGAGGATGTCCTGCTTTGAGCGTACGAACGAGTGGGCAATGAAGTCGATGTCTTCGCGGATGGCGAGGTCGATGTTGTGGCGGTCCTTGTCGGTGAGCGAAGGCAGCTTGATGCTTACGCCCGGCACGTTGACCGACTTGCGTTGGCCCATTTCACCGTGGTTCTGTGCCTCGGCGATAAGGGCGTTGCCCTCCTTGGCCAGAATCTTGAATGCGATTTCGCCGTCGTCGATAAGGACATTGGCCCCGACCGGCACATCCTTCACGAAATCCGCGTAGTTCATCGAGATTTCGTCGTGTGTCGAAACGCCTTTCGGGTTGCCCACCATGCGCACCTTGTCGCCTGGCTCGAAGATGATGAATTTCTCTGTATAGTCGTCGGGGAAGACCGTTGTGCGTATTTCCGGCCCCTTGGTGTCAATCAGAATCGGAATCATGTCGCTGACAGCGCGTACATTGGCAATCAACTGATGCAGGCCCTCGTCGGTGGCGTGGGCGGTGTTCATACGTACGACGTTCATTCCGCGGTCGTACAAATCTTGTAAGAATGGGACATCGCAACGGATGTCGCTGATCGTGCAAACAATCTTTGTTTTCTTCATAATCGTTTATAAATTTTCCCTTATAATAACTTTCTTTTTTGTTTTTGTGGCCAATGGCGTTATCAATCATCCATTGGATTTCCGCAGCAGCCCTTCGATGGCCAATCGGTAGCCGTCGAGCCCGAATCCGACGATGATGCCGGCCGCGGCGGGTGAGATGTAGGAATGATGGCGGAACTCCTCGCGTTGGTGGACGTTGCTGATGTGCACCTCAATGACCGGCACCTTGATGGCTCGGATGGCATCGTGGATAGCTACGCTCGTGTGCGTGTAGGCTCCGGCATTTAGCACAACACCCTCGGCCAATGAACCAGCGGGATGCACTGCTCCGTCGCGCAGATTGGCCGCATCGCCGAATCCGGCCTGATGCAGTCTGTCAACGATTTCACCCTCAATATTGCTTTGGAAATATTCCAGTTCCACCTGCGGAAAGTCGTGGCGCAACTGTTCAAGAAATGCCTCAAAGGTCGCGGCTCCATAGATGCCCGGCTCACGTCGTCCCAACAGATTCAGATTCGGACCATTGATGATAAGAATTTTCATGTTTCTTTTGCTAAATCTCACTTTTTTGCATAAATTTGCGGCGTCAAAGCGCATTATGCCAGCGCAAAGGTACACAAAAATTTTCAAAATGAGCGAAAATAACCTTACAAATTATCAATCTTTCCTGAAATTTGAGCGAAACTTGACCGATAATTCAGTCGATGCTTACATTTCGGACATCAAAAAACTACAGGCTTTCGCCGCACCGAAGGGTCTGACGCTCGAGACATTGGCCCAGACCGATATCGAGGAGTTCCTTTATGGTCTGCACGAGGTGGGCATCTCGCCCTCGTCCCAGAAGCGCATCCTGGTGGGCATCCGCTCGTTCTATAAGTTCCTGCGTCTGGAAGGTACATTGGCCAATGACCCGACCGAACTCATCGATGCGCCCAAGCTGGGCGAACATCTGCCCACCGTGCTCACCATCCAGGAGGTCGATGCAATGATTGCTGCGGCCGATGTCTCGACTTGCGACGGGCAGCGCAACCGCGCCATCCTGGAGACCCTCTACAGCTGCGGCCTGCGCGTCTCGGAACTGACCGACCTGCGAATCTCGAATCTCTTTGAAAAAGAGCACTATATACTCGTCTATGGCAAAGGCCGGAAACAGCGCATCGTGCCCATCTCGGAGTCGGCCCTGAACGAGATTCACAACTACTTCCAGTTCCGCTACGAGTTGGATGTGAAACCAGGCTTCCAGGACCACGTCTTCCTGAACCGTTTTGGCCGGGCGTTGAGCCGCATGATGGTGTTCAATATCGTCAAGCGGTATGCCCAGGAGGCCGGCGTGCAGAAGGAGATCAGTCCCCACACGCTGCGGCACACTTTCGCCACACATCTGCTGGAGGGTGGGGCCAATCTGCGAGCCATACAGATGATGCTGGGCCACGAGCAGATTTCGACCACGGAAATCTACACGAAAGTGGACCGACAGATGCTGCGCGAGGAGATTTTGACATATCATCCGCGCAATAAATATCGCAAGATGTGAAAAATGGTGAATAATTTTTGCTAAAATTTGGATTTCTTTGGAATTGTGATTATCTTTGCGCCGTTTATATTATTATCGTGAAACAAACAACACAAAACATAAACAATTTTAATTCATTTTTTCACACGATGAAGAAGATTTTTTCCTTCGCCCTTGCAGCCGTTGCTGTTCTCGCAGCCTCTTCCTGCAGCAAGCTCGATCCACTGACGAGCGAGAATTTTACCTGTGATCCAAGTCCTTTGGTAGAGGTAGGCGGTTCGGTTGACGCAACCATCACCGTAACCTATCCAGAGAAGTATTTCAAGAAGAAGGCTACTGTTGACGTTACTCCAGTCTTGGTTTACGCCAATGGTGAGGCTAAGTCCGAGACTCTCAACTTCCAGGGTGAGAAGGTCAAGGGCAACGACGAGACCGTTTCGTACAAGTACGGCGGTACGCTGACCTTCAAGGCTCACTTCGACTATGTGCCTGATATGGCCAAGTCAGAGCTCTACATCGAGTATGTAGGTCACATCGGCAAGAAGGACTTCACCTTCGAGCGCATCAAGATTGCCGACGGCGTCATCGCAACCGAGACATTGGCCACAGCCGCAGAAGCTACTCCAGCCTACTCGGCCGACCAGTTCGTCAAGGATACTTTCGACAAGTATTTCGCAACTCTCATCTACCAGTACCAGTCAACCAGCCTGCGTAACTCGGAGACCACCAAGGCCGAGGTGAAGGATGTCCAGAACATCATCAAGAGCACCAAGGATGAGGAGCGCCGCGAGTTCCAGGGCATCGAGATGGTTTCTACCGCATCTCCTGAAGGTGCTGTCAGCCTCAATGAGCGTCTCGCTGCCGGCCGTGAGAAGGCATCTTCTGCTTACCTGCAGAACTTCCTGAAGAAGGCCAAGCTCGAGGGTGAGATTTCGCCTGAGCAGATTTCTGAGGACTGGAACGGCTTCAAGGAGCTGGTCGAGAGCTCGAACATTCAGGACAAGCAGCTCGTGTTGAACGTCCTGGGCCGCATCGGCGATCCTGACCAGCGCGAGGCTGAAATCAAGAAGCTCTCTGCCGCTTACAAGGAGTTGGCCGATGAGATCCTGCCACAGCTGCGTTATTCGAAGATCACCGCTACGGTCAAGAACATTGGCCACAGCGACGAGGAAATCCTCGGTCTCCTGTCAAGCAACCCAGACTCTCTGACACTCGAGGAGTTGCTCTATGCTGCTAACCTCCAGACTGTCGAAGAGGAGAAGCTGAAGACCTACCGCATCGCTACCAACCGCTTCCCTGAGGACTTCCGTGCTGCCAACAACGCTGCCGGCATCCTGTTCAACCAGGGCAAGTTCGACGAGGCCAAGACGACTTGGGAGGCTATTGTGGCCAAGGACGCCAACAACGCCCAGGCTAACCTCAACCTCGGTCTCATCGCTCTGAACAACGGCGACCTGGCTGCTGCCGAGACCTTCCTCGGTAAGGCTGGTTCTTGTGAGGAGTATGGCGAGGCTTACGGTACTCTCCTCGTCCGTCAGGGCAAGTACGCTCAGGCTATCAAGGCATTCGGCGACAAGAAGTGCAACAACCTCGCTGTCGCTCAGATCTGCTCTAACAAGTACAGCGATGCCAAGGCTACTCTCGAGGCTATCGAGAAGAAGAACGCTACAACCTACTACCTGCTCGCAGTCGTTGCCGCACGCACCAACAATGCATCGGCCGTAGAGAGCAACCTCAAGGAGGCTGTCAAGCTGAACGCTGATGTCAAGGCCAAGGCTGCCAATGACGCTGAGTTCGCCAAGTATGCAAGTGTAGTTTCGGCTCTCTAAACCGAATCTCACATACAGAAAAAGACCCGAGGCCGAAAGGCTTCGGGTTATTTTTTTTGTCAAAAAAATCATTGGTCAAAATGAAATCGGCCAATGATACACGATGGAAAAATGTGGGTTGAAACGCTCATTTGCGCCATGCGTCGTCCACCTCGCTGATGTCGATGCCCAGCAGGCGCATCTGGCGGAACAGCTCGGGCAGGCGCTCGTTCATGAAGGCGGCCTTGCGTTCGTCAAGAATCTGCTGTCGGGCGCCGGGCGTGACGAAGTAGCCCAACCCGCGCTTGTTGTAGATGATGTTCGCGCGCGCGAGTTCGTCGTAGGCCTTGACCGCAGTGTTGACGTTCACCTCCAGCATCACGGCGTATTCGCGCACCGATGGGATGCGGTCGTCATCGCGGTATTTCAGGGCCAATATCTCATCGCAGAGGCGGTCGGCCATCTGGATGAAAATCGGTTTGTCGTTGCTGAATATCATAGGTTCAAAATTTTGTGTGCCGCTATCTGCCAGCGGCAGAAAGAGCGGTAGGATACGTAGAAGATTGCTGTGCCAAAGGCGACAATCACGATGGCTAGGATAAGCGTAAGACTTGGACTTATTTCATTGGACGAAATCAAAAAGTCAGAAGACTCCATGCCGGAAGTCGCTATTGCAAGCAGGAAGTAGGCCATGCCCGATGAGATGAGGTTGTATTGTCTCTTGATTGTGACCGCGCCCAGGAATGCAATGGCAATGATGGCATAAAAGGCTGAAAGTGTCATTACGACGAATGGCGTCCCTTTGCACAGGAATCTGGACACTGCATAGCCGATGAAGCTCGTTGATTCGCCGTCTAACGCCCAATAGCAGAGCATAAGAAGACCATCGGCCAAGAAAAGAACCAGAATCCCTCCGATTATAGTCATGGCCCAGCGCGATATGCGGACCAGGAATTTTTCGAGATTGGACGCGGGGAGCATCAGCAGGTCAATCATTTTGTTCCGTTTGCTTTCGGGTGCAAATGTCTCGCAACACAGAGAAAGTATGCACAAGGGAAAAAAGGCGTAGAAGAGAAATAAGTTCGTCGAGCAAAATTGTAGAGAGCGGGAGCCAGCAAAAGTGTCTTTTGAGCTAAAGAACTGCGTTGTGATGAGTGCGATTACAACGGCGATAATCGGTGCCCCTATTGCGGTATGGAACATATTATTCTTATTTGCGGCCAAATTCAATCTCAAGACTTGGCCAAAACGGTGCCAATCGAAGGTCCCCATATAATTACGTTTTACTTGTGAATATTATGGTTTCAAAATTTTGTGTGACGCTATCTGCCAGCGGCAGAATCTACGGTAGGATACGTAAAGGAATGTCGAACCCGCCGCGACGAAAAAGATGGATGTGCTGAAGCAGACAATGGCCTGGGTGGCCGGTGTGTGCGTGGAAAGCTGTGTCAACAAGCCAGAAAGAAAGCCTGCAGCGATGACAAACAGGCCACACAAGATTGCAATGCCGGAATGGACGGATTTCGCTTTGATGGAAATCGCACTCAAAAATGTCAGAGTGAGGATGAAGAAAATGGCGGAGATGGTGCAGACAAAGATGGGCGCACCAAGGTCAATCATCCTCGAAAGCGCATAGGCATTGAAACTCATACATTCACCGGTGGTCAGCCAGAAACCGAGTATGAGAAGGGCATCGGCCAAAAAAAGGACCAAAAATGAATAGGCTATCGCCATGGCCAAGCAGGCAAGGCGCGAAAGAAACTTTTCACGATTAGAGGCCGGGAGCATCAGAAGGTTGATTATTCCAGTGCCTTTTTGTTCGAATCTGAAGATTTTCCCGACGTATATCATGTTGGTCATGAGGGTCAGGATGAAGATGATAAATGTGCTCCTTTCGCAAAAGAGTTGTGCCCGCGAATAGGGGTAGCCATTGGGGATGTCGTGGCTAAAATCTATAATCAAAAGGGTGATTACGGCCAATGCACTTCCTACCATGTGCGTGGTCATTTCTTTCTTGTTCATCGTCATGTCCAATGTCAGGACTTGGCCAAAACGGTTCCAATCGAAGTTTTTCATATCTTTCCTTGTATTACGGCGTTAAACAGGAGTTCGAGGTTTACTTGTGACTCGGCCGTGCCCTCGCGGTGGCGGGCGATGACGGCGTTGCCTTGCAGGGACGGCTCGGCGTAGAGAATGTCATCGGCCATATCCACCTCCGTCCGGTATTCGAACGTGTAGCGTCGGCCAATCTCGTCGATGGAGGCGTTGAGCAGGATGTCGCGCTGGTCGAGAATCAGGATGTGGTCCAGCAGCTGCTCCACGTCGTGGACCTGATGGGTCGAGATGATGATGATGCGGTCGTCGGCCATACATTGGGCAATGACGCGGCGGAACTGCGACTTCGAGGGGATGTCGAGGCCGTTGGTCGGCTCGTCCATGAAGAGGTATTTGGTTTGTGTGGCCAATGCGAATGACATGAAGAGCTTCTTCCTCTGGCCCAACGAGAGCGAGTTCATGTGAGTCTCCTCGTCTAGTTCGAAGTCGTTCAGACAGCGGCGCAGTACCTCGTCCGAGAATCGCGGATAGAACGGCCGGTGCAGCCTGACGTAGTCGCGCAGTGAAATGTTTGGCAGTTCAAATTCATCGGGCACAAGGAAAATTTCGCGCAGCATTTCTGCCTCACGCAGTCTTGCCTCGTGGCCGTCGATGCGGACGCTTCCCTCATCAGGAATCAGCAGGCCGCAGAGGTGGTAGAGCAGGGTCGTCTTGCCCGTGCCGTTTTTGCCCAATAGTCCGTAGATGCGGTTTTCCTCCAGCGAGAGGTTGAAGCCGCTGAAGACCCGTTCCTTTTGGCCCGGGTACTTGTAGCTGAGGTCTTTGATTTCAATCATTTTTGCAAGGTATTTTGGTGTTATATTCTACTATTACACCGCAAAGGTATTACATTCCATGATATTCTCCAAATTTTGGGCCAAAAAAATAATGTGAAAATGCGTTTTTAACATTTCCACATTATTTAATAAGGGGATTATTCGACACGGGAGGTGAATTTGCCGTCGGCCGTCTCGGTTTCGATGACGTCGCCCGGGAGCTCGGTCATTGCCGCCTCACGTTCGAGTCGTTGCCGTCGGGGACAGTCTTGTTCGATTTCATTGAGTCGCAGAGCGATACCGCGTTCCGTGTCATCGGCCTGAACGTCGCGGAATGATAGAATCAAAAAAAATGGTGCGACATCCGTTGTGGATGCCGCACCATTTGACTTTTAAGATGCTTTAAGAAATTGTGATGGCTTTGGAAACCTTGGCCTTCTGCTCAATCTTTGGCAGGTTGATGGTCAACACACCGTCTTCAACTTTGGCCGAAATCTTGTCTTTTTCAACGTCATCGGGCAGCGTGTAGTTCTGCTCGTAGTTGGAATAAGAGAACTCGCGGCGCAAGTAGTGCTGTCCTTTGTCTTCGTGTTTGTGTTCAAACTTGTTTTCAATGGCGACCGACAGATTGCCTTCGTCGTTGATGCTTACGCGGCAATACTCTTTCTTGATGCCTGGGGCTGCAACCTCCATTGTGTAGGCTTTTTCATCCTCCTTGACATTGACTGCAGGTGCTGTAACATTGGCACGAGGCATAAAATCAGTGTTCAGGAAATCCTCGAACTCGGTTGGGAACCAACTGTTCTTAAACATTACTGGTAACATAATAAATACCTCCTATAATTAAAGTTAAACACTCTTGTTCGGTTGCTTCGGCTTTCGCTTCAGCTTCCGATTCCCCATTAAGCAAAGAGCGTGCCAATTGTGTGAAGGAGGACAAAATGTCCAGTCGTTATTCGACACGGGAGGTGAATTTGCCGTCGGCCGTCTCGGTCTCGATGATGTCGCCAGGGTGTAGGGCATTGGCCGATGTCACCGCCTTTCCGTTCCTGCGTGTGATGGAGAAGCCGCGTCGCAGGATGTTTTCGGGCTGCGACAGGGCGATGGTTCGTTCGTGGAAGGCGAGTGTCTGAGTCTCGCGCTCCATGCGGTGGCGCAGGAGGAGGGTGATGCGCTCGCGGTGGAGGGTCAGCTGGTTGATGAGTTGGCCGATGCGCGTGTGCGTTCCCTCGACGGCGTGGGTGAGGCGTTCCAGGGCGTTGCGTTCGCGGTCGATGCGACTGCGGGTGGCGTCGAGCGTGATTTTCTGGAGGTTGTTGACGAGACTCAGCTCGTCGGCCATGCGCTCGATGAGGAATGCGGCGGCTGCGGTGGGCGTCTTGACGGAGACATTGGCCACAATGTCCAGCACGGTGTTGTCCCTTTCATGGCCAATGCCGACGATGACGGGCAGGGGAAAATTGGCCACGTTGAGGGCCAGTTCGTAGCTGTCGAAACTGTTCAGGTCGGCCACGGCGCCGCCGCCACGGATGATGACTACGGCGTCGAACAGTTCCTGGTGGAGGTAGATGCGGTTCAGGGCCTCGATGACCGACTGTTCGGTCTGTTCGCCCTGCATCCGTGCCGCGAAAAGGTGCGTGTAGAAGCGCAGTCCCCACTCGTTGTTGGCCAATTGGTGACAGAAGTCGCCGTAGCCAGCTGCGGTGTCGGCGCTGACGATGGCGATGCGCTGGATGAGACGGGGCAGGGGCAGGCTGCGGTTGGCCTCAATCATGCCCTCGTCGGTGAGGCGGCGAATGATTTCCAGCCGGTTGCGCTGCATTTCGCCCACGGTGTAGGTCGGCTCGATGTCGATGATCGAGAGGGAGTAGCCATAGGCCTCGTGCATTGTGACATTGGCCAAGACCATGACCTTGAGACCCGCCGTGAGCGACTGTCCGCCGGTGCCGTATTCGAAGGTCTCTTTGACCAATGGCCATCGGTTCGCCCATATCATCGCCTTGCATCGGGCTGTGGTTGCGCCTGTGCGGGGCTGTTTCTCAATGAGTTCGAGATAGCAATGGCCATTGGCCGCCACCCCAAGCTGGGCAATTTCGGCCGTGACCCAAAGGGGGGCGCTGAACTGCTGCATCACCGCGCGGGCGACCTGCCGGTTCAGTTCGTAGAGACTGAGTGCTTCCTGCATCGTGAGTGGAGATTAGAGGTTTTCGCCCTTGCGGTTGCGCAGTTCGTCCATATAGCCCGCGGTCATGATGCCCGACGGCAGCGCGATGATGGCGATGCCGACAATCGACGAGATGATGCTGATGACGCGCCCCGTGGTCGAGATGGGGTAGATGTCGCCGTAGCCGACCGTGGTGAGCGTGCATGACGACCAATAGAACGCATCGAAAAAGCTGTTGAACAACGGCTCGCCCGTGGCCGGATTGATTTCCACCTCGGCGTTGAACATGATGAGCGCGGTGACGAAGATGTAGAATAGGGCCAATGACAGCACCATGCCCAAAATCTTCCTCTGCTGGCGGATGACGGCCAATATGATTTCCAGCGGCTCGTAATAACGCACCACCTTGATGACGCGCAACAGACGCAACAGGCGCGAGATACGCATCACCTTGAATGTCTGGCTCAGCACGTTGAGCGTAGGCAGGATGGAAAGCAGGTCGATGATGGCCATCGGCGTGAAAGGATAGCGCAGAAAGGCCGATGCGCCGCGGCGGTGCGAGTGCAGGTCGGCCGTGAGCCACCGCAGCAAGTAGTCGGCGATGAAGATGAGGCCCGAAATGAGGTCCAGATACCAGAACAGGCGCAGCTGCTCGCGGAACATGAGTGGCAGCAGGCCGATGACAATCGCACCCAACATCACCCAATCGTAGATGCGTGACAGCAGATTGTCGCGTTTCGGTTCGATGAGATTGCTGATTTTTTCCCGGAAGGTCATATGGAGTTATGAAATAAGAATCAAGAAATAAGAGTTGTTTCTTCTTGGCCAATGGCGTTTACTGACGCGGCTCGTCGGCGGTCCGTCTTAACGTCAATATCGACACCTCGGGCGCGATGCCGATGCGCACCCTCGGCCCCACACCGCCCAGGCCTGTATTGACGTAGAGATATTGCGGGTGGTCACCGTCCGTCTCGCTGTAGAGGCCGCTCCACTCGGGATATTTCCATACGGCCGGACTCCACGAGCCGATTTTGAGTTGTACGGCGTGCGTGTGGCCGGCCAACATCAGGTCGATGCCCGACTTGGGGAGCACCTCGCTACGCCAGTGTGTCGGATTGTGGCTCAAGAGGATGCTGAACGGAGCTGCAATGGGTAGTGTGGCCAATGCCTTTGGCAGGTCACCATAGGTCGAGAAGGGCGGTTCGCCGATGTTGTCCACACCCACCAGCGCGATGCAGCTGTCGGGCGAAGTCGAACCATCGGCCTGCAAAAGGATGCCTTCGTTGCGCAGCAGGTGCCAGCCGGCCTTGCTCTGGATCTCGCACAGGTGGTTGACATCGGCCAATCTCTCTCTCGGGCTGAGCCGTGTGTAGTCGGCATAGTCGTGGTTGCCCAGGATGGAATAGACGGGAATCATTGTGCCGTCGCCGCGTCCGCTCGGGATGTTGGCCAAGTGGAGCAGTTCGTCGCAGAATGGCTCGGCCTCGGCCGAAAGACGTGTGACCAGGTCGCCGGTGAAGACGATGAGGTCGGGCTTTTCATTGGCCAATGTCTCAATCACCCGCGACAGGAAGGCATGTCCCTCGGCATCGTCGAACCAGTCGAGGTGCATGTCGGAAATCTGGGCGATGCGGAACCCGTCGTAGGGCGCGGGTACGCGCGGCGAGGCCACATCGGTGTGGGTCACGTCGAGCCGGTAGCGGGTCACATAGTGTCCCCACAGCGAGGCTACGGCGATGATGACGATGAGTGCTCCGCTCACGCTGAAGTGGATGACGTGCGCCGTGTGGCGGCTGGCGAAGATGCGGCTGGTCCAATAGACCGCCTGGTCGATGATGACGATTACGAGCAGTACCGTCAGGACAATCATTCCGTAGAAGAGGTATCTCATTGTATAAAAAATTACGAATTACGAATTACTTTTCCTGCCGATGCATTGGCCGAAAAACTCTTCACTCATAATTCTTATTTCTTGACTTTGATTTAAAACACTTGTTTTAAAACAATAGAGGCCCGTCTCGCGACGATCCTCTACCTTTCTCTCATTTTATGAAGTTTTGTGGAATTACTCACGGCGCAAATGTAGCGTATTTTTATGAATCCACCAAATTTTTCTACCTTTTTTTTCAAATTTGTGGATTTTTCACCCGTTTTTTCCACCTTTTGCGAAAGGAATTGGACACAATCACCACTTATATGAGAGGCCGAAACTCAAAAGTTCGCTGAACTGCCAGTAGTCCCATCCGGCACCCTTATTGTCTGGGCCGACTGAATCGTCGAAGCGCAGGTGCGTGTAGAGCTTGGTCGAGAAGTACTGGTTGAGTGGCATGTCGAAGGTATTCTCCCACTCGAATGTGGTGTAGACGTTGCCCTTGTACTTGCCGCAGTCGTAGAGTGGCGAGTAGTAGGTTGCCTGCGATGTCCAGGTCAGATATTTGCAAACCTTCCAGTCCATTCCGGCCTTGGCGCTCACACCGAAGTCATACAGGTTGTGGTCGTACGAGTTGCGCAGACCGAAGGCCGATGCGTTGATGCGACCTTTCTCCCATCCGTCTTTAGGATTGCCTGTGTCAACACGCTTGTATGGGTTGTTGACGTACTTCAGGTTGTAGGCCAATGGGCTCATGAAGACCGTCCAAGTGATGTTTTCGAGCGACTTCTTGTAGTCCATACCGAGCGAGATGTTCAGGTAGGCAGGGTTGAAGAACTTCGACTGTTCGATGTCGATGTTGCTCTTGTAACCCGGGCAGAACTGTGTCTGGCCGAGAGCCTGCAATGTGTAGTACCAGTCGCCGGCGGCCTTGTATCCGAACTTGGTCGAATATTTCAGATAGTCGGTGTTGGTCATGTAGTTGTGGCAGGTGTCCGATGGCGTTGTCACGAAACCGAGCTTGCCCTCCAGACGGTTGTCCCACGTGAAGTTCTCGTACTTGTAGTTGAAGGTGTAGTCGGCCGCTGCGAGCAGGGCGAAGTTGCTTTCGCCGCCCTTGTACCAGTTCTTGCTGACATAGCCCTGGGTGAATTGGAGTGATGCACCGCCGCTGGTCGTCCAACGGCTCTCATCGGCAGCGTCCTCGGCATGGAGGGCAGCTGCGGCCATCATGATTGTGGCCAATGAAAAAATCTTTTTCATAGAGTTTGTTAATGTTGGTTAAAATTGTGTATATGAAATTTGCTTTTATGTCAATCCATTGGACGGTATCCTTTTTTACGGGCAAAGGGCTGGGTTACTTGCCTGTCGTCACCCGCTGGTACTTGATGCGCTGACGTCGCCACGTGTAGATGCAGTGCAGGGTGCCGTCGCTGCCCACGATCATCGAGGGGTAGGAGTATTGGCTGACGGGCGACGATTCGAGGCGCAGGCATGGTGTCCAATGCAGGCCGTCGGCACTTGTCGCGATGTAGAGCGGATTGCGCAGCGGCTTGTTGCGAGCCTTGTCGGTCTTGTCGCGCCAATCGACGCAGCCGAACGGGTTGTAGATGAGGGCGAAAGTGCCATCGGCCAACGTCACAGCGTCGATGCCCGAGTTGTTGTTCGGCAGGTCGTCGATGAGTTGCATTTCGCTCCACGTCAGACCGCCGTCGTTGCTGAACGAAGTCGCTACGCGGGCCAGTTCGCCGTGGTCTTTGGCAGGCGGTGCGGTGCGGCACAGCATCTGGATGCGACCGTCGCGGTGTACGAGCAACGTGGGCTGGATGGTCTTGAAGCCCTCTTTCTGCGGAACGACCGGGCCGAGCGTCCACGACTTGCCGCCGTCTTCGCTGATTTCCACGTAGCAGCGCCACAGGCCGGCTTTCACCTTCGATGCCTCGGCCGTCTCCTTGCTTGTGGGCGACAGGATTCGGTCGCGTTCGAGCACGGTTCCGTCGGCGCAGCGGAAGCCCTTGGCCAATGCGATAGGCTGGTTCTTGATGGCTCCGAGCAGGGAGTCGGGTTCGACGCAGCAGCCCGTCACGTTGGTAAACAGCCCGGCCATGGCGGCCGGAATGCTGTCGCGGTGCGACGTCCACGTGTAGCCGTTGTCGCTCGACGTCATCAGATAGCCCGTCCAGTCGCGCACGTCCTTGCCCAGCTTGTAGAAGAGCAGCAGGTCGCCGCCCGGCACCTGGAAGAGCACCGGATTGTAGCCCGCCTTGCGCAGCGTGTCGCTCTGACGGTCGGTCATCTTCTCGAATCGGTCGATGGTCAGGTTCTTGTCCGATGCCGCCCACTCGCGCCACCCTTTGTCTTGGGTTATGGCCAATGTGCCATCGGCCACAAGGTGAGGTGCGCTCCAGCCGGTTTCGTAGGTGTGCGGTGCGCCCTTTTTGCCACGTTTCAGGATGCGTTTGCGCTGCGTCCAGATGCACATGTCGGGACAGCCCTCGTACGAGCCGCCGAAGTAGGTTGCGAGCAGGTCGCCGTTGGCACATTCGGCAATCGAGGCGGCGTGGCACGACGGGAAGTCGGCCTTTTCGTAGAGGAATTCATTGGCCATAACCTCCAGATTGCCGGCTGCATAGCCGTTGACGTGCAGGTCGCGGTTCGACAGCTCCTTGTGTGGCAGGTCTCCCTCGATGTGCCACTTGCCGCTGCCGTAGGTCCGGGTGCCGTTCGGCGTGGTGACGATGGCCGATGTGTTGGCCGGAATCTCGATGTCCCACGCGAGGCGCATCGGCGTTTTTGTCCAATGGGACACGACGCGGCCGTAGGGCGTCCGGTATGAGACATTGGCCGACGAAAGTTCCTCCAGCTCGAAGTTGGGCGCGAGGCGGATGACCTTGTAGCCCGGAGCCTCGGCGCGGATGCCGCCCACATGTTCGAAGCACCACGGCAGCAGGTCGCCCAGGAGCATCACGTGGTTGCCGGAGTTCATTGCCGGATTGGCCGTATCGCCGTTCCACAGCTCCCAGATGGTGGTTGCGCCGTTCTTCGCCATGTAGCCCCACGACGGGAAGGTGGTCTGTGTGGCCAACAGATATGCCACGTCCATGCGACCCTGCCTTGACAACTCGCGTAGCAGCCACGAGATGCCGATCACGCCGCAGCACAGGTGCCCGTCGGCCGGATTGAGCATGATTCTTGACACGATCTGACGGCTCACGGCGTCGGCATATTCCGCCGGCACGATGCCGAATGCGAGCGGCAGCAGGTTGGCCGTCACCGCATTGTTGCTGTAGAAGATCGAGTCGGGGTAGAGCAGATGGTCGGGTGCGGGCGATGTGCCACGCTTGACGGTGAGGAACTTGCGGTTGATGGCTTCGGCCAATGCGCCACGCAGCGAGTCGTATTCGGCGCGGTCGGCCTCAAGCAGGCGGCGGCTCATGCCACGGCGTTCGAGGTCGCGGACTTCGGCATCGGACATGGAATTGATGCGTCCGATGAGGATGTCGTCGAACGTGGCCAATGTCTCCAGCAGCTTGTAGGTGTAGCAGCTGCCGATGAGCGTGCCGTCGGTGATGCGGTCGGGGTCTTTGCTGTGGATGAGCTCGGGCGATTCGGGTGTGACGCACCAGTCGGCATACTTGTCGGCGCGGATCAGACCCTCGTCGG
>CACZAY010000025.1 GCA_902779265.1 uncultured Bacteroidales bacterium
CTTTCCTTCAGCTTTTGGCTCAGTTCCTCGTATTCCTCGGGATGCTCGTATTTGAGGCTCAGGTCCTCCAGCTCGCTCTTGATTTCAAACAGTCCGAGACGGTAGGCCAATGGCGCATAGAGGTAGAGCGTCTCATTGGCTATACGCTTCTGCTTGAAGGGCGACAGGGCCGATAGCGTTCGCATGTTATGCAGGCGGTCGGCAATCTTGACCAGGATGACGCGCACGTCTTCGCACATCGTCAACAGCAGGTTGCGGAAGTTCTCGGCCTGTTCTTCGGGGTTCTTGATGCCGTGGTGCTCCTCGTCCGATGTCTCTTCGGTCACGAATCGAAAGTTGCCGCCCGAGATGCGGGTCAGGCCGCGCACGAGGTTGCCGATGCGTTCGCCGAAAGTGTCGTCAATCTCCTCGAACGTCGTGTCGGTCGTCTGCGTCACGTCGTGCAGCAGGGCGGCGCAGATTGACGTCGAACCCATGCCGATGTTGTGTGAGACGATGCGGGCTACGGCCAATGGATGGCAGATGGCAGGTTGTCCCGACATCCGTCGGTCATTGCCGTGGGCGCGTTTGGCGAACTCGAATGCGCGCGTGATGAGGGCCGCCTTGTCGCCCTTGCGCGTGTGTGCGTAATCCTCCAGCAGGCCCTGGAATTCGGCCTGGATCAAGGCCTCCTCTTCGGGCGTGATGGGTTTCTCTATAGGTACAGGTTGTTGTTCGGCTTTCATGGGATAATTCTTTAATTTTTATGGCCAATGCCGTTTGCTTGTACGGCATTGGACACAATCGTTCAACAAATGGGTTATCGTTTACTTTCTCTTGCGTGGCGGCGCATCGGTCGCGCCACCTTCATGTCTGTCTTTGTGGCCGATGATGCACATTGGCCATAATCAATCAACGCACCTTGAGACGCTGGCCGATGCTCAGTCGGTCGCTCTTCAGTCCATTCAGACGCTTGATCTTTGCAACGGTCGTGTGGTTGCGGCGGGCGATGGCACCCAGCGTGTCACCTCGGCGCACACGGTAGATTCCGTTGGCATCGGCCGTACCTCCGTAACCGCTGCCCTTGATGTAGCTGTTGCGCTTTCCTCGCGTCGGAATCTCCTTCAGGTCGCCGTTGTGGGGCAGGAGCGAGTCGGCGCGGAAGGCGTATATCGAGTCCTGCATTTCGATGAAGGCCAATGCCTTTTCCTGCGGCAACGTCAGCGAATAGGCCTTCTCCTGACTGCCCGGCACGATGTCGAACACATACTGCGGATTGAGGCTCTCAATCTGCTCGCGTGGCATACCGAGCACCTGGCTGATCTGCTCGAAGTGGACCATCGTGTTCATCATCAGCGTGTCGCACACGGGCGGCAGCTCGTTGATGCGGGCGCACATGTTATGTTCGCAGCTGTAGTTCATCACATAGGTCGCGGCGATGAAGAGCGGCACGTAGCTGCGCGTCTCGCGTGGCAGGTAGTAGTAGATTTCCCAGAACGTGCGTTTGCCCGATCTTGCCATCGCCTTGCGGATGTTGCCTGGGCCGCAGTTGTAGGCCGCAATGGCCAGGTGCCAGTCGCCGAAGGTGTTGTACAGTTGCAGCAGGAAGCGGCAGGCGGCGTCTGTGCTCTTGTAGAGGTCATATCGCTCGTCGATGAACGAATTGATTTCCAAGCCGTTCAACATACCGCTCGATGGGATGAACTGCCACAATCCAGCTGCACGCGCACGCGAGTAGGCATTGATGTGCAGGCCGCTCTCGATGCAGGCCAGATATTTCAGTTCCGACGGCATTCCGTAGCGTTGCAGTGCGTCCTCGAAGATGGGAAAATAGTAGTTGTAGCCCAGTCCGACCATGCGTTCGACCAGGTCGCGGCGCTTGTGGACGTACATGTCAAGGCATTGGCGCACAGGCTGGTTGAATGGCATCGCAATCTTGGTGGGCAGGGCGCGCAGACGGGCGATATAGACCGAATCAGGTACGGGCGGTACATCGCTGTCCGAGACGCAGGTCGAGTCGTAGCGGATGAAATATCTTTCCGACCAGTTGTAGTTGAAGAGGGTGTCGGCCACCTCCTCCATGCTTTCGGGGAGCACCATGGCCGAGTCCATTTTGATTTCCAGCATAGCCTTGTCGGCGGCGCTGATGGTGTCCTGCGGGGCGTTTTGCGCATTTAGGGTCGCGCTTGAAATCAATAAAGCAAAGATAGCAAATTTTCTCATTGCAACAATGTTTTTCCCTCGCTTGAGGGCTTTTCTCGTTTTCTTGGCCAATGCCGTTCGCTCGCGTCAGCTGCGCCATTGGCCATAAACCTGAAGTGACTGTATAAATTCTTGATTATTAACTTGTAACTATTGATTCACATTGACTTCTGAACCGTTCAGAAATCAATGTGACATCCCACCATGAGGGCAGGCCGGTTGTTTGCGTCGAGGTCGGTCGAGACGTCGAAGTGATAGAGCGACGCATCGACATAGGCATCGACCATCGCCACAAGATAGATGCCTATCATGCCCACCAGACAGTAGTCGCGGTAGTTGCGGTAGGTGTTGCGCTTGCGTTTGAACGCGCTTTCGAGATACGAGCGGCGTGCCTCTACGTTGTAGTTGGGCGGCAGAAAATCCAGATAGCTCGCATTCGGGCTGTTCAGGACGAGGTCGCGGTAGGCGTTGGCGTAGGTGCGGTAGTACTTCTGGTTCCACCTGTAGCCGTAGATGAGACCCAGGTAGCCGCCGTAGATGATGGGCAGCTTCCAGTACTTGCGGTTGTAGATCTGGCCACCGCCCGGAAACAGCGCAGCGTACCATACCGCCTTGGCCGGCACCGGATTGTAGTTGGCGAAATAGGGGTCATCGTCCGGAGACCATCCCTCATCGGCCAGGAACCTCTTCTCCCGCTTTTTGAAGGCCCAGATGAGCGAATCCGTGTCCACGGGCTTCAGTTGTGGGTCATTGGCCAATGCCTTTTCTGCCTCGATTTTGGCCGATGACTCACTTGATGCAGGTGGCGTGATGACCATAACAGTATCGGTTTGAGCGTCGCTCAAACCGCACGTAAGGCCTAACCAAAGGCTGCAAATAAGTATTTTAACGTTCAATTTTATCAAGCAGGGCTATGATGTTCTGTAGTTCCTCGTCGTTCTTGAAGGCGATTGTAATCTTGCCCTGACCCTTGTCGTTGCAGGTCATCTTCACCTTCGCACTGAACTTTTCGGCCAGATGCTCGGCCATCGTGTTGCAGTAGTCGTTGGCTGCGTTTTTGGCCGATGGATTTTCGCCCGTCTTCTTCTTGGTTTCGTCCTGCAGTTCGGCGAAGTCGAGGATGCGTCCCTCGGCGAAGTCACGTACAAGCTGCTCTACGCGGCGCACGGAGAGGTACTGTTCGACGATGAGGTGGAAGAGTTTGACCTGCTGCTCTGGATCTTCGATTGGCAGGACGGCGCGTGCGTGGCCCATCGACAGCTTCTTCTCCTTGAGCGCAATCTGGATTTCGGCGGGCAGCTTCAGCAGGCGCATAAAATTGGCCACCGAGGCACGGCTCTTGCCCACGCGCTGCGCCAGTTCCTCTTGCGTGAGGTTCGCCTTGGCTTGCAGCTGCTGGTAGGCCAATGCCACTTCGATGGCATTCAGGTCTTCGCGCTGGATGTTTTCGACCAATGCCATTTCCATCACATCGTCGTCGCTCACCTTACGGATGTAGGCCGGAATCGTCTCTCGTCCAGCCAGTTGTGAGGCGCGGAAACGGCGTTCGCCGGCCACGATCATATAGGTACCGTCCTCCTCCTGCCGCAGGGTGATGGGCTGGATGATGCCGATGTTCCGAATCGAATCGGCCAGTTCCTGGAGTGACTGCTCGTCAAAGTCCTTGCGCGGCTGTGTCGGGTTGGCATGGATCAAGTCGATGTCCACCTCGTTGATGGACGATGGCGCATTGCTGCTTGTCAGTGTGTCATCGGCCGAAATCAAGGCATCCAGACCTCGACCCAGTCCCATAGGTTTCTTTGCCATTATTTCTCTTATGGTTTTCAGTTAATTTCCAAATTGTCAGTTCACGACGTTCGTGTCGTGGTGTTTGGCCAATAGCTCCCGTCCCAGCATCACATAGTTCTGCGTGCCCTTCGAGTCTGGACTGTAGAGCAGGGCCGGCAATCCATAGCTCGGAGCCTCCGAGAGGCGCGTGTTGCGCTGGATGACGGTGTCAAACACCAGCTTCTGGAAGTGCCGCTTGACCTCTTCGTAAATCTGGTTGGCCAATCGCAGACGTGCATCATACATCGTGAGCAGGAAGCCCTCGATCTGCAGTTTCGGGTTGATCTTGTTCTTGACAATCTTGATGGTGTTGAGCAGCTTAGAGATGCCCTCTAGCGCGAAATATTCCGATTGCACCGGGATGATGACGCTGTCGGCGGCCGACAGACAGTTCAGTGTGATGAGCCCCAGCGACGGCGAGCAGTCCAGCAGGATGTAGTCGTACAGTCCGCGTATGGCCTTGATCTGTTTGCGCAGCATCAGTTCGCGATTCTCAATGTTCATCAGCTCCAGTTCGGCGCCCACGAGGTCGATGCGTGACGTGATGATGTCGAGACGCTCGACGCAGGTCGGCACGATGGCCTCCGATGCCGTGGCCCGTCCGATCAGGATGTCGTAGATTGTCGTATCGATTTTGGTAATGTCTATGCCCAGACCGCTCGACGAGTTGGCCTGAGGATCGGCATCAATCAAAAGAACTTTCTTGCCCAATGTGGCGAGCGAGGCACTCAGATTGATGGCCGTGGTGGTCTTGCCTACACCACCTTTCTGGTTTGCAATGGCGATTACGAGTCCCATAGTTTCCTGGTTTTAGTGCTGTGTTCCGAGAGGGTCGGAATTTCATTCACGGCGCAAAGATAGTCCTCTTTTTCAAGCCTGCCAACTTTTTTTATTTTATTTAGCAAAATTTGTTGATAACTCCCCGTTTTGTTGATAACTTTCGCGCCCTGCGTGCACAAAATCGGCCAATTTTTTGGCCGTTTGCGGAAAAGTCATTATCTTCGCGCCACTCAAGGCAAAAGCCCCGCTGGAGTGCCCTCGTGCCGCGTTTTTTTCGTGTGTTTGTGGCCGATGCTCCCCACCGCGCCCGTTAGGGTCATTGGCCGATGCCCCAAAAAATGGATTCATGTCAGACAAACAGAATAAAGACCACTTCACAAGTCAGGCTGCGGCCAATATGAGCCAGGCCAATGGCTCGATGTCGTTTTTCCCCGAGGCTACAGGCTATGGCCAATTGCCCGGCGACCCGCAGGGGAGGAAAACCATACTTGTCACGAACGATGACGGCTATCAGGCCGCTGGTATCAACCGTCTGGTCGAGGCCCTGCGCGGCCTGGGACGGATTGTCGTCTGTGCACCGGACAGTCCCCGTTCCGGCTATTCGGCTAGTTTCACCTGCACGCAGCCCGTCACTTTGCGGCGCATCAGCGGTGACGATGACCTCCTCGTCTATGCCTGTAGCGGAACGCCCGTCGATTGCGTGAAGTTGGCCATGCACCGCTTCTTCAGCCAGCAGGCCCCCGACCTCATCGTCTCCGGCATCAACCACGGCGGCAACGACTCCATCTGCATCATGTACAGCGGTACGATGGGTGCCGTGCTGGAGGGCTGCGTCATCGGCGTGCCGGCGGTCGGATTCTCGTTGCTGGACCATCGACCATCGGCCGACTTCACCCAGGCCCTGCCCTATGTGCGTCGCATTACAGAAGAACTTTTATCTCGGCCAATGCCCCTCGGCGTCGGTCTGAACGTCAATATTCCGGCGGCCGATGCCTTACGGGGCGTGCGTGTCTGCCGTCAGGCCGATGGCTATTGGCACAAGGAGTTCCACTACATCGACGGCGACGAGAATGCCGACGTGGCTACCTTCCAGGTCACGGGAGAATATGCCTGCCGCGAGGATGCGTCGGCCCTGAATGACCGCTATTGGCTCGAACGTGACTACATCAGCGTCGTGCCGGTGCGCGTCGATTACACTCATCATGAACACATTGACACCTTTAAATACCTTGAAAAATGAAGTACTATCTGATTGCGGGCGAGGCCAGTGGTGACCTCCATGCCTCGCGACTGATGCAGCAACTTCAGGCCCAGGACCCCGAGGCCGTCTTCCGTTACTACGGCGGCGAGGCGATGCAGGCGGTGGGCGGTCAGCTGGTGCATCATTACTCGACATTGGCCTATATGGGTTTCGTGCAGGTCGCCCTGCATCTGGACCACATTCTGGCCAGTATGTCGGAGTGCAAAAAGGATATAGCCCGTTTTGCGCCCGATGCCCTCATCTTGATCGATTATCCCGGCTTCAACCTCAGCATTGCCCAATGGGCGCGGCGGCACTTGCCATCGGCCAAAATCTGCTATTATATCTCGCCGAAAATCTGGGCGTGGAAGTCCTATCGGCTGAAGGCCATCCGCCGCAACGTTGACCTGATGCTTTCGATTCTGCCCTTCGAGGTCGAGTGGTACCGTGAACGCGACTACATCGTGACCTATGTGGGTAACCCGACCGTCGATGAACTCACGCCGCTGTTGGGTGAGGAAAAGGCATTGGCCAATGAAAAGTACGTTCTGCTCGTCCCTGGCAGCCGTCGGGCCGAGGTGAAGGACAACCTGCGTGTCATGCTGGCCGCAACGAGGGGGATGGGTACACGAATCATCGCCGGTGCGCCAGGCCTCGATCCCGCGTTCTACGCCGAGGTGCTGGAGGCGTGTGGATGTGATATGGCCGATGTCCAGGTGCGTTTCAACCAGACGCATCAGCTCATGCGCCACGCGCAGGTCGCCGCTGTCACGTCGGGCACGGCTACGCTCGAAGCTGCCTTCCTGGACTGCCCGCAGGTCGTCTGCTTCAACTTCAAGGGCGGCTGGGCGGTCTATAACGTCATGAAGATGGCCTTGCACAGCATCCGCTATGTCTCGCTTGTCAACCTGCTCATCTACGGAGTGACGGGCGACAAGTCTTTGCCCGATGAACGACATGCAGCCGTCTGTGAGCTGCTGGGCCCCTATCTGAATGCGCGCACCCTGCGCGATGAGTTGCAGAAGATTTGGGCCGATGACTCTCCGGCGCGCCGCGATATGCTTCGCCAGTACGCCGTGATGCGTCAGCGGCTGGGCGGTCCGGGGGCTCCGCAGCGTGCGGCATCGGCCATCATCGAAATTATCAATAAACCATTATAAATCATCAACTATCATTTACCTATGATTGACAAGATTCTTTCAATTTCAGGCAAGCCCGGCCTGTACCGTCTGGTAGCTCGTGGCAAGAATATGCTCATCTGTGAAAATCTCGCCGACAAGCAGCGCGTCCCCGCCCTTCAGCGTGACAAGGTGCTCTCATTGGCCGACATCGCCATGTACACTGTCGATGGTGAGGTTTCGCTCAATTCTGTCTTCGCCCGTGCCAAGGCGCTTACCGGCGGCAAAGTTTCGCCTGTGGCAGTCAAGGCTTCGGCCAATGAACAGCGTGTCTGGTTCGCCCAGGTCATGCCTGAATATGACGCCGACCGTGTCCATGACTGCGACATCAAGAAATTCATCCAGTGGTACAATATCCTCATTGAGACGGGCAACGATGACTTCTCCGAGCCCGAAGAGGAAAACAAGGATTAATTTCTTATATGTATCGCGTGCGTGCGCGCGTTGGACGACATTGCACAAAAATACACACGTTTTTCGCGGATTTGCCCGATTTTTGGCTGTTTTTTGGCCGAAAACGGGCATTTTTCGTTGATTTTTGGCCAATTTTACCCATTTCGCCACCGAAAAACATGTTGTAGAACATATTTTTGACTACTACATTTTGCAAATGATATAAAAAAGAGGGGTGCCGATGCAGATTTCGAGCGCAAACTATTGCGCACAATAAAAAATCGTCGTACCTTTGCAGCGTCAAACAGGAAACAACCTCACAAGAAGAGGCCCCTGATAAGGCACTGTGTTATTAAGGTAGAAAGTTGAAATGGAAAGTTTAAGATAGGAAACGAGACGGACGCGAATGTCAAGAGATTATAAAATGGTTTTTTAAGTTTATTTAAGGTATCAAAACTTTTAAAAGGTATTGTGTTATGAAAAAAGTTATGATTGTTTTTGCAATGTCAGTCATGGTAATGACGATTGCAACAGTTAAGGCCGAAGGCGCAAAGAACAGCAAGGCTGTTGAGAATATTGAGAACGCTGCCGTAGTAGAGGAAGTTCAGGCCAATGCCGACTCCGTGACCTACAAGATGCGTATCCGCCTTCGCGACATGAACAAGGCAATGCATCTGGATGTTGACCAGATCGAGGATCTTCAGTTGACCAACAACGAGCTGACCCGCCGCATTGCCCGTCTGGAGAACATTCCGGCCGAAGAGCGTCAGGCTAAGCTGGCTGTTATCGTCGCCGAGAATCTCGCTTCAGTTCGTGAAATGGTCGATGAGGCTCAGTATCGTGCTTACCTCACCCTCCTCAATAACGAGTTCAACAAGACTGGTTTGAACACCATTCTGTACGGTTACAGTACCCTCGCAGAAAAGTAAAAACCGCTTTTGAATATTATAGCAAGTGAAACCGCACTCATCCTTGGGTCGCGGTTTCATTTTTTTTGTCTTTATGGCCAATGGCTCAGCTCTGGTTCGAGCAAAATAAAATCCGGCGAATTGTCACCGGATTTTTTTTTCGTTTGCTTTGCCAGCCTCCATCGGCCATAATCCGCTCATCGTCGCTTCATAGAACCTTCATAGCGCCTTCGGGGAACGTTGGCCGTCATTGCATCAGTGCAATCGCACCGCTCACGCCCATATAGATGTAGATGATTTTGCGTAGTGTCTTGATAGGAATGCGGCTGAAGACCAGACCGCCCAGCCATGTGCCCAAAAAGACCGCGGGCAGACAGCAGCACCACGCCATGCCGACTGTCGGCGTGAGAAACCCATGGTAGGCGCGGAAGAGCGACATCATGCCATTGCCTACGAGAAAAAAGCATTGGGCCAATGCCATATACTCCTCTTTGTGGTCGGTCGAGGCAAGAAAATAGAGTACGGCCGGCGGTCCCTGCATTCCGAACAGGCCACCCATTGCGCCCGACAGTGTTCCCATCGAAATCTGCATCGGCATCGTGGGCCGGATGTGGATTCTTTCGCTGAAAAACAGAAACCAGATGCTGGCCAATATGAGCATCGCGCCCAGGATGTGTTTCAGGAATCCGTCTCCTGCATGTGCCAAAAACTGGATGGCGAACCACGAGACAATCAGAAACGTAATGAGGATGGGTAGCAGTTTCGGCCAGACGATGAACTGGTGCATCTTGTGGACGATGACAATGGAGGTGACGATGGCCAATGCGCCGCTCAATGTGACCGCTTCGCCGTAGCTGGGCATCAGGTAGGGCAGAGCCGTCATGATGAAGATGCCGAAGCCGAAGCCCGAAACGCGTTGCACGAAGGCCGCACCGACGCTCAATGTCATCAACAGGAGGATGGTGGAAATTTCCATGTGTGATTTTATCTTTTGTTTTATGGCCAATGCGCCTCAGTCGCGAGGAACTTTCGTCTTTTTGTTGCACAGATAGACGCCGGCAATCGTTACGCCGCATCCGATGACGGCCGGCCACGTCACCATTTCGCCCAGCAGAAGCGCACCCACCCAGAGCGATGTGACGGGATTGAAGTAGAGATAGTTGCTTGCCGTGACCACCGTGAGCCGTCGGCAGACGATGTTCCACACCAGAAAACAGCCCAATGAGGCCACCAGCGCAAGGAACAGCAGCGACGTGCTGACCTGTGTTGAGAACAGCAGTGTCCAGTTGATGGCCGATGCCCCGAGCAGCTGCGATTGGCCGGAAAAGGCATTGGCCATACACACCGGAAACATCGTCACGATGCCCCAGAAGAAGACCTTTCTCGTGATGCCGTCGCTGGAATACCGTCGCCCCAATACATTTAAAATAATAGAATAGAAAGCCCATAGCAGGGCCGCACTGAAACTTAGCAGGATGACCCACGGGTTGTCGTCGAGCACGAAGACGCCGTTCAATACGACCATCGTTACCCCGATGATGGCCAATGCCGATCCCGTAAGAAATTGGCCGGAAAGTTTCCGTTCGTGCCAGATGGCGCGGTAGATCAGTGCCGTCCAGATGGGGCAGGTGCAGACGATGAGTGCGACGGTCGATGTGTAGTTCGTCAGCTTGATGGCGTAGTTTTCACTCAGGAAATAGAGGCTGCCGCCCGTAACGCCCAACAGGAGGAAAAGCAGTTCGTCGCGCCAGCTGCGCGGCCACATCCGTTTGTGGCTGAAAGGGAGCATCAGCAGGTAGGCCAACAGGAACCGCAGCAGCATGATCTCGGCTGGCGTCAATCCCGCCGAGATGAGAATGCTGCTCGCTGCAAAGGTCGAGCCCCAGATGCAGGCCGTCAAGAGGCCCAATAAGTGCCAAATCATAGTATGAAGAATTTCGCGGCGCAAAGATAGCGTTTTTGACCTCTAAATCCAAATGCATAACGCAAAATTGAACTGTCAAGATGTCATTTTTGCCGAAATCGAAGGAAAATGAGAGGTGAAATTGAACAAAAAGGCAGGTTAGAGTTTGTATGTGAAGTGAAAAGCGTATCTTTGCAAGCCGATTTGCGAGAAAACAGGTCAAAACAACCCTCGTGAAGCCGGTGGCAACCTCGGTGAGCTTGTCCGTAAATCGAGGCACTGTCTGAACAGAAATATTAACAATTTAATCCAAAATCAACAGTGGATACTTTATCTTACAAGACCATTTCTGTGAACAAAGCAACTGCGCAGAAAGAGTGGGTTGTGGTAGATGCTACTGACCAGGTTATGGGTCGTTTCTGCAGCAAGGTCGCCAAGATTCTGCGCGGAAAGTACAAGCCAAGCTTCACCCCTAATGTTGATTGTGGTGACAACGTCATCATCATCAATGCAGATAAGATCACTATGACCGGCAACAAGTGGACCGATCGTGAGTGGCTTACATTTACTGGCTATCCGAGCGGCCAGCGCGTACACACCGCTGCCAGCGTAACAGCCAAGAACGGATATGCTGCTCTCTTCCGTATTGTGTTGAAGGGTATGCTTCCAAAGAACAAGTTGGGCGCACAGCTCCTTAAGAACGTCCGTATTTATGAGGGTTCTGAGTATAAGGAGGTAGCACAGCAGCCCAAGGTAATTGACATTAACACTCTTAAGTAATTAGACAGGTATGGCAGAAGTAATCAATGCAATTGGCCGTCGTAAGGCAGCTGTTGCCCGCGTTTATGTTGCTGCTGGTGCTGGTAACATCACCATCAACAAGAAGGATCTTCAGAGCTACTTCCCATCGTCTATCCTTCAGTTCATTGTTAAGCAGCCTCTCAATGAGATTGGTGTTGCTGAGCAGTATGATGTGAAGGTCAACCTCAAGGGTGGTGGTTATAAGGGTCAGGCCGAGGCTCTTCGTCTCGCCATCGCTCGCGCACTCGTTAAGATTGATGCAGAAAGCAAGTCTGCTCTCCGTAAGGCTGGCTTCCTCACCCGCGATGCTCGTATCGTTGAACGTAAGAAGCCAGGTCGTCCGAAGGCACGTCGTCGCTTCCAGTTCAGCAAGCGTTAATACATTATTTATTCCACGCGCGACGCGTGCTGATGTATTTCCGCGTTTAGTATCTAAATCTTTCGGACTCAAAAACTACCGGAAGGTTGCATAAAAAGAATGTAAACAAAAAAACAAATTCGACAATTATGTCACGTACAAGCTTTGATCAACTTTTGGAGGCCGGCGTTCACTTCGGACACCTCAAGAGCAAGTGGAATCCAGCAATGGCTCCATATATTTTCATGGAGCGCAACGGCATCCATATTATCGACTTAAATAAGACAGTTGCTAAAATCGACGAGGCAGCTGAACAGCTTAAGGCTATTGCCAAGAGCGGTCGCAAGGTGCTTTTCGTCGCTACTAAAAAGCAGGCCAAGGAGGTCGTTGCCGAGAAGGCAAAGGCCGTTGGTATGCCATATGTTATCGAGCGTTGGCCAGGCGGTATGCTCACCAACTTCACCACTATCCGCAAGGCTGTGAAGAAGATGGCTACCATCGACAAGCTCACCAATGACGGTACTTACAACAACCTTTCTAAGCGCGAGCGTCTGCAGATCAGCCGTCAGCGTGAGAAGTTGGAGAAGAACCTCGGCTCTATTGCCGATTTGAACCGTCTCCCATCTGCCCTCTTCGTTGTTGACGTAATGAAGGAGCATATCGCCGTTGCCGAGGCTATCCGTTTGGGTATTCCAGTATTCGGCATGGTCGATACCAACTCTAACCCACGCAACATTGACTTCGTTATTCCGGCCAATGATGACGCTACAAAGTCTATCGACGCTGTCGTAGGCGCTGTATGTGATGCCATCGCCGAAGGTCTGGAGGAGCGTAAGGTTGAGAAGGCCGATAGCGATGCTGCCGAGGCATCTGGTAAGGCTCCACGCAAGAGCAAGAAGGCCGCTGCTGCCGAGGCAGAGGTCGTTGCAGAGGAGGCTGCCGCACCAGCTGAGGAAGCATAATTTCTAACACTAAAATTCTGAAAGATTATGGCAGTTTCAATTGCTGATATCAAGAAACTTCGCGAGATGACCCAGGCTGGCATGGGTGATTGCAAAAAGGCCCTTGAGGAGGCCAATGGCGATTTCGATGCCGCTGTAAAGTGGATTCGCGAGAAGTTTACCAAGATTGCTGCAAAGCGCGAGGCACGTGAGGCCGCTCAGGGCGTGGTTATCGCTCGTACTGATGGCGATTATGCCGCAATCATGGCTCTCAAGTGTGAAACCGAGTCTGTTGCCAACAACGACCGCTTCCAGGATTTGGCTAAGGCTATCATGGATTTGGTTATGGCCAATAAGCCAGCTGACCAGGCTGCTCTGCTCGCCCTGCCTTTGGAGGGTAGCACTGTTGCTGATGTCATCACCGAGCGCAGTGGTGCTTGTGGCGAGAAGATGGAGGTCGCCTACGACTTCGTTAAGGGTGCTGGAGTTGTTGCCTACAACCACTTCAATCACATGCTTTCAGCTATCGTAGCCTTCAATCAGGCTGCTCCCGAGGAGGCTCTCAAGGCCGTTGCTTGTCAGGTTGTCGCTATGAACCCTGTCGCAGTCAATGCCGATGAGATTTCTCAGGAGAAGAAGGACGAGGAGTTCAACATCGCCGTCGTCAAGACCAAGGAGGAGCAGATTCAGAAGGCTGTTGAGGCTGCACTGAAGAAGGCTGGCTTGAATCCAAATCACTTCGACAGCGAGGAGCACATCGAGAGCAACATGTCGAAGGGTTGGATTACTGCCGAGCAGGCTGAGCAGGGTCGCAAGATCATGAAGGAAACTGCCGAGCAGAAGGCTGCCAACCTCCCAGAGGCCATGATTCAGAACATCGCCAAGGGTCGTCTGAACAAGTTCTTCAAGGAGAACTGCCTTGTTGAGCAGGAGTTCATCAACGATTCGAAGTTGAATGTCCAGCAGTACATGGATTCTGTTCAGAAGGGCTTGACCGCAACCGCCTTCAAGCGCATTAATCTGAATCAGGATTAAAAATAAGGTTTTGGAGAGGCATGGTCATTGGCCAATGTAAATCCTCTCCAAAGTTCCACGGGGTGTGGCTCAGTTGGTAGCGCGCTACGTTCGGGACGTAGAGGCCGCCCGTTCGAGTCGGGTCACCCCGACATCGCAAGATGTCGATTCGAGTGTCGTCAAGTGTATGCTTGACGACATTTTTTTGTTTGTGGCCAATGCCCCGTTTTCACCGTTACAAGACGTTAGACGTGGCTTTCGGGACCTTATTGTATAACATTGGCCAATCAAGGACCAAAAATATTGTCGATTTTGGAAAAAGGTCATGAAAAATTTGGCCAATGTGAAAAAAAACGTTAAATTTGTGGCTCAAAAAGTAATCTAAACTCTGAAAAATATGAAAACATTTTGGACTTTTTGTTTGTATGCTTCCCTTGCGGTATGTTTGCCCATGGTTACATTTACCTCGTGTGGTGGAGATGGAAAAACATCGGCCGTGAAGTTTCCAAACAGTCTTGCGAATCTGGTCACGAAGTTGGACAACGGTACGCGGTTGTATCTGAAAATTACATCCGATGCTACTTGTGAGGTCGTTCCTTGCCCGGAGGGAGAAGGCAGCTATGCCGGTGAGATTTCGATTCCGGAGAGTGTGGACTATCGCGGACAGATCTACACGGTTTCCAGCATCGGCGACAGGGCTTTTTATGGCAGCCCGGAGCTGATAGCGGTCTATATCCCGACGACGGTGCAGTGGATTGGCCAGAAAGCCTTCGGCGAGTGCGTCCATCTGACGCGTGTGGTTTTGCCCGATGGTGTGCGCGAGGTCTGCTTCCGTGCGTTCTTCTGTTGTACTTCGCTGGAGTCGGTGGCCCTGCCGTCAAGTGTGCAGGAAATCGGCAAGGAGGCGTTTATGGGATGCAAGAAGCTGACCAGCATTTCGTTGCCCGAGAACCTGCGTATTATCGGTGCTTCGGCTTTCCAGGAATGTGCGCAGCTGAAGACGGTTCATTTCCCCGAGGTGATGACGGAGATTGGCGATGATGCATTCCACGGCTGTTCGTCGTTGGTGTTCATGACTTTCCCGAAAAATCTGTTGGTCATCAACCGCTGGACGTTTGCGGGCTGTTCGAACTTGACATTGGCCGAAATTCCAGAGGGCGTGATCGGAATCGGCGACTGTGCGTTCCGTGATTGTGCCAATCTTCAATCGCTCGTTGTGCCAGCATCGATGCGTACCATCGGACGCATGGCTTTCCGCGATTGTCCCAAGTTGAAATATGTCACGGTCGCGTCCGAGAATCCGCCTGCTCTGCAGGAGAATTCGTTTGTCAAGTGTGAGGCGACGGTGTTTGTCCCCAAAGCCAAGCTCGGCGTCTATCGTGGCGCTAAACATTGGTCAGCATTCAAGAACATCAAGGGTAATTAAACTCTTCATTCCCCCGAAAAAATAATCTCGTTGTTGTGGCCGCTACATGCGGCTGTGACAACGAGATTTTTTGCGCTCTGTCGGTGAGAGCCGGTGCATTGGCCATAAACAAAAAAAAACGCCGGAGGCAAAATGGATGCTCCCGGCGAAAACGCTTATTGAATTTATGAGACTTATTTCTTTTCAAAGGCGAAACCGACCTTCATGCCATCATAGCTGTTGGCCAATGTCGCAACGGTGCTGAGTGCGCTGAACTTGCTGCCCAGAGTTTTCATGAAGGTGAGGAACTTGGCGCCGTCGAAGGTAAGCAGCATGTTGTTGCCGGAAACGGTGACGAAACAGCGGATATTGGCGCCCGCAGCGGTCGTGATGGTGATGGTCTTGTTGGCGCTGTCGAAGGTGTAGGTTGCCTCGCGGCTGATTCTGCCCACGGCGTAGGTCATAGTGCCATTGGCCTCAAAGGTGAAAATGAGTGTGCCTTGCTTGATGCCCACCAGTTTGTAGAGTGAGGCGAGTTTGGACTGGACTTTTTCGGCGATGGCGGCGCCGCCGGCCTGCGAAAGGTAGTTCTCGGTCTCGAACTGTACGCTCGGGTTGGTGTATGACCAAGTGCCGACGACGGTTGTGGCTGTGGTAGTGAGGTCGCCGGTAACTGATGAAATCAGGTAGCTGAGCAGTTCGTTGTCGGTGCCGTTATTGGCCACAACACCATTCAATGCGCCACCCAGGATGTCCTTGGCTGTCGAGGAGGGCGTCTGGGGCGTCGTCGTGTTCTGTTGTGTGGCTGTGGCCGATGCGCTGCGTGCAACACCTGAAAGAAGATTCGAGAGAATGCTCTGGGCTTGAGCGCTTTGAGTGGTCATTCCTGCGATGGCGATGACACCCAAAAGAAAGAATTTTTTCATAGGATTTGATATTTTTGATTATGTATTCGGTCGATGGTCAGATTTTCGCTCGCAAAGTTACGATATTTCGCCGAAATCGCCAAAAATCTTTCCGTTTTTTTACGGCTGTAGAATCTTTTCGGCCAATATGAGGTCTTCAGGATAGGTGATTTTGATGTTGGTCGATTCGCCGGCGACAACGTAGATGGGAACGTCGGGCAGGTAGCGATGAACCACGCCGCAGTCATCGGTCGTGATGAAATCCGGGTCACTCAGGCCCAATTGGTATGCCTTTTCGATGGTGGCGAGGTGGAAGGCCTGTGGCGTCTGGACATTGCGCAGTGTGGCGCGAGGCGGAATGCGCACGATGTGGCCGTTTTCGTCCACCTCGCAGATGGTGTCGGTGCACGGGATGGCGACGTCGACGGCCTCGTAACGGGTGAGGGCTGAGGCACAGTCGGCGATGATGCGGGGCGAGACGAGGCATCGGACACAATCGTGAATCAGAAGGCGGATGTCGGCGCGCTGTGGGCTTTCGGCATAGAGCCGGATTGCGGCCAAGCTGCTGTCGTAGCGCTCCTTGCCTCCTGGCACGATGTGACGCACCTTGACGTAGGGCGCAGAGATGCGGGCCACCTCGTCGAGGTAGTCGGCATGGCTCACAATGACGATTTCGTCGATATCGGGATGCTGGTCGAAGGCGCGCACAGAGTGTTCCAGAATGGTGCGTCCAGCCACTTGTATAAACTGTTTCGGAAGGGCCGAGCCCATGCGTTTCCCGCTGCCTCCGGCCAGTAGAACTGCTACATTCATGATGATGGATTTGTCGCAAAGATAGTCAAACGGCCGATAATTGACAAGCAAAAAAGGAAAAAAGCACATTGGCCGTCTAAAAAAAACTTAAATTGGCCGATATGTCGGAAAAAAACACTATTTTTGCATCAAATTTTGTTGATTTATGTCGCCGAAACTCCAAGCATTCATCGACTTTATCTGGAAAAAACGCACGCTGTATGTCATCTACGGCATGTTGATTGCCTTTGCCATCATTTTCCTCGTTTTGGCTACTCCGCTGCATGTCTTGCTGCCCGGCTACCTGGATGTACGCAAGCGTGCTGTGGTGATGGACTGCCTGATGCGCATCGACAGCCTGGAGCAGGAGTGTAACCTGCGTGTGGCCTATCTGGAGAACATGACCAATATCTTGAGGGATAAGGTTAAGGCCAATGAGATTCTGCCCTACGACTCGACGGTCGAGCGGATTCAGGATACGCTGCTTTCGGCCTCAGAGCGGGAGATGCTCTTTGTCGACAATTATGACCAACAGGAGCGCTTCGGCCTGAATGCGCTGGAAAACGAGCGGAACGGACGTGTGACGGTGGTATTCATCGCGCCGGTCAAGGGTAAGGTCGTTCCGCGCGACTATGGTGACGATGTGAAGCCGGGCGCGACGCGTGTCGAACTGGCTGGTCTGGTGCCGGTGCTGGCCCCATCGGACGGCACGGTGATTTCCTCAACGTTCCTGATGGGCGAGGGATATCAATTGGCCATACAGCATAGCCAGGACTACATCACAATCTATTCGCACCTGCGTAGCACGATGGTCGAGGCGGGACAATCGGTCAAGGCCGGCAAGGTCATTGGCCACGCTGGAAGTACAAATGCGCCTTCGGACTGCTGGATGGGCCTGGAGGTGTGGCACAAGGGTAAGTCGGTCGATCCGGCTTCAATAATGATTTTAGAATGAGAAGAACAATTGCAATCTTAGGAAGCACGGGAAGCATTGGCCGCCAGACGCTTGAAGTGGTCGAAGAGCATCCCGATTTGTTTGAAGTATATGCCATTACGGCCAACCGCAGCGCTGACCTGCTCATCGAACAGGCCCGCAAGTTCAAGCCTGAAGTTGTGGTCATTGCCGATGAGTCGTGCTACGAAAAGGTGAAGGATGCGCTTGCCGACCTGCCCATCAAGGTGTGGACGGGTGCCGATTCGCTCTGTCAGGTGGTTACGGCAGGTCCGATCGATGTCGTCGTGACGGCAATGGTCGGTTTCGCAGGTCTGCGGCCGACGGTCGAGGCCATCAAGGCGCAGAAGGCATTGGCATTGGCCAACAAGGAGACGCTCGTCGTGGCCGGACAGCTCATCGAGGGTCTTTGTGCCGAATATCAGGTGCCGATTCTGCCGGTCGATAGCGAGCACAGCGCAATTTTCCAGTGCTTGCAGGGCGAGTCGGTTGCCAAGGGCTGTTTCCCGTGGTTGGCATCGGCCAAAAGCGAGGACGAGAACGGCGAAAAGCGGCCGACGTATCTTGACAATCCCATCGACAAACTCATCATCACTGCGTCGGGCGGCCCGTTCCGCACCTTCACGATGGAGCAGATGCGCGACGTGACGGCGGCTCAGGCCCTGAAGCATCCGAACTGGGACATGGGCGCGAAGATTACCATCGATTCGGCGTCGATGATGAACAAGGGCTTTGAGGTCATCGAGGCGCGTTGGCTGTTCGGCATGACCACCGACCGCATCGAGGTGGCCGTCCATCCGCAGAGCATCGTGCACAGCATGGTGCAGTTCGCCGACGGTGCCATCAAGGCGCAGCTGGGCTGTCCCGACATGAAGGTGCCCATCGCCTATGCGTTGAGCTATCCGGAGCGAATGCCATCGGCCATAAACGGAAAGCTGCGGTTGGAGGACTACGCGAATCTGACGTTCGAGCGACCCGACCTGGAGCGTTTCCCGAACCTGCGGCTGGCGTTCGAGGCATTGGCCAAGGGCGGCGACCGTACCTGCGTGCTCAATGCGGCCAACGAGGTCACGAACGAGGCTTTCCGTCGTGGCCAATGCAAATTCCTCCAGATGGCCGAAGTGAACGAGCGGACGATGCAGGCGATGCCGTTCGTGGCGCGTCCGTCGCTCGACGACTATTTCGCGATTGATGCCGAGGCTCGCGTCAAGGCACGTGAGATTCTGGCAAATCTGTGAAAGACCCCCTCTAAATCCCCCCGAGTGGGGACTTCCTTGTCGATAAAGTAATAACTTGTAACTAATAACTTGATTTTTTCATAATGTTTGATTCGACATTCTGGTTCAAGGCATTCGAACTGTTGGCCAGCCTTTCCATTCTGGTTTTCGTACACGAACTGGGACACTTCATGTGGGCGCGGTTCTTCAAGGTCGGAGTCGAGAAGTTCTACCTCTTCTTCGACGCCTACGATTTCGCCCTCGTCCGTTGGAACAAGCAGGGTCTGCACTTCTTCGACTGGATTCACCTGCCGCGTCTGGTCAATCCGAGCGAGACGGAGTATGGCATCGGTTGGGTGCCGTTGGGCGGCTATTGTGCCATCGTCGGCATGGTCGATGAGACCCACAATTCCGAGCAGGCCGACATGGACCGTCCCGACGCCTTCGTCAAGCAGGGCAAGTTCGCCCAGTTCATGATAATGGTGGGCGGCGTCTTGAACAACGTGATATTGGCCGTCATCATCTATATCGGCATGGCGTGGCATTGGGGCAAGGATGTGCTCGAAATCGAGAATCTGCCCTACGGCGTGGAATACAGCGCATTGGCCAAGGAGATAGGCTTCCAGGACGGCGACATGATTGTTGCCTTCGACGGCGAGCGTGTGACCGACTTCAACTCCATCGGCAATCATCTTCTGTTGGCCAATGACGTGACCGTGCGTCGCGGTGGAGGCGAGGTGACGTTTGCTCTGCCCGATACGCTGGGAACGCATTTCCTGAAGGAGAAGGACATCATGTCGTTCCTCTCGCTGCGTCAGCCGATGGTCGTGGCCGATTTGTTGGCCGATGGACCTGCCGCACGAGCCGCATTGCAGGCGGGCGACAGCATTGTCATGGTCGATAGCGTCCTGACGCCGTATTTCGCCGATGTGACGTCGCAGTTGAAGCTCCATGCGGGCGATTCGGTGCGCATCGGCTACTATCGCGGCGATTCGTTGTGTGTGGCCGATGTCCTTCTGACGTCCGACGGCAAGTTGGGCATCTATTCGAAGAGCCTCATCGGCCCCGAACACTTCACGCACATCGACTTCACGTTGGCCGAAGCCATTCCAGCCGGCTTGCAGCAGGGCTGGACGATGCTCTACAACTACGTGCGCCAGTTCAAGCTCGTCTTCACCAAAGAGGGCGCGAAGGAGCTGGGCGGTTTCGGTTCGATGGGAGCCATCTTCCCCGAGGAGTGGATCTGGAAGGCGTTCTGGGGCTTGACGGCGTTCATTTCTGTTGCATTGGCCT
>CACZAY010000026.1 GCA_902779265.1 uncultured Bacteroidales bacterium
CCTTGCCGAACGACTTGACCGTCGGGTCCGGATGGCGCTTCATGAACCAGTCGTTCACGATCTCCATCTGGTGCAGGATTTCCGCACGCGACGGCAGCTGCTCCTGGGCCAATGCCGGGGCAGACATGAGACATCCCAAAACTGCAGTGAGAAGAATCTTTTTCATACAGTATAAGTATTTCTATTTGAGGTTTTTCCGGTTGTGATGGCCAAGCCTCCTACTGACGGAGCGGCCTCACCGACTATTTTATTGAAAAAACTCCCATACGACATTGGCCACAATAATAAAATATAATGGCCAATGCGCATGAGAGACAGAACTTTATTACTTAAAACAGCTTGTTCGGATATGTACCATCCTTGACCAATGCAGCGATGCGAGCCACGGTGTCAGGACGATCCTCTGCGTAGGTCACACCGAACCACTTTGAGGTCGTATCGAGCACCTTGCAGGTGGCTGTACCCTCGGTGATGAGCTTGTTGACCATGAGCGGGATGAAGAACTCGGCCTTGAGGTTCTCCATGTTCTTCGGGTCGCTGAGGAACTCCTTGAAGTAGGCCTCGCTGTACTCGAAGTAGTCAGGGGTGAAGCCCCACATGTTCATTGAAACAGGAGTCTCATCGGCCACATTGACCCACTCGCCGTCCTCCTTGTTGTCCTTGCGGTAGGCAACCTTGCCATCGACGCGGGCAATCTTGGTGCACTCGACGCAGGTGGTCAGGCAGCCGTTCTCGTCTTTCGAGCAGATGCCACGGCTCACGGTGCCGTTCTCGCTCAACGTATTGGCCACACGGAAACCCACCATGGCGTACTGGTTCTTTGCGCCCTCGGGGAGCTCAGAAAGGAACTTGCCGATGACCTTGAAGGCGTCGCGGTTGTAGAAGTCGTCGCAGTTGATGACGCAGAATGGCTCCTTGATGATGTCCTTGCCCATCAGGACGGCATGGTTGGTGCCCCAAGGCTTTACACGGCCCTCCGGAACCTTGAAACCTTCAGGAAGTGCATCGATGCTCTGGAAGCAGAGCTCGCAGGGAACGTGGCCCTCATATTTTGCAAGAATCTGGGTGCGGAACTGCTCTTCAAAATCCTTACGGATGACCCATACAATCTTGCCGAATCCTGCCTGGATGGCATCGTAGATGGAATAGTCCATGATGGTCTCACCATTCGGACCCAGTCCGTCCAATTGTTTCAGTCCACCGTAACGGCTGCCCATGCCGGCAGCAAGAAGAAAAAGAGTTGGTTTCATTTTGATTTGAATTAAAGTTGTGTTGATGTCCTTTATAGCCCAAAAGCGCGTAAACGGCTTTTAATGCGTGCGAAAGTACGGATTTTTAATGAAAAAAGCAATAAAAAACGACATTTTTCTGAAAAATAACTCTAAAAACGCATTTTTTCGTTAAAAATTGTTCAGCGTATAAAAAAAAACATCTATATTTGCGCCGTCTTAAACAATAACTCAAAATTAGTTACGCCTATTGAACGAAACTCTACGCTTTAACCAAAAAATCAAGTTTAGATGAAGAATCTATCAGACGAGAGCTTGGTTGCTCTCTATGCGCAGGGTAAGAACGAGGCGTTTGATGAGTTGTTGTTCCGTTACAAGGACAACCTCTATTCATATATCTATACCATCGTTCAGAACAGAGAGGTTACGGAAGACATTTTCCAGGACACTTTTACCAAAGTCATCATCACACTGAAATCCGGACGCTATCAGGAGTCTGGACGCTTTGCCGGTTTCCTTTTCCGTGTGGCTCACAACATCATCATCGACTTCTTCCGCCAGCAGCAAACGGCCCAGACCATCACGCAGAGCGAGGTGGATTATGATCTTTTTGGCCGACGTGAACTCGTTGGCGAAGGGCTTGACAGCAGCCACGAGGAGGAAATGTCCTACCAGCAAGTCTTGGGAGACATCCGCCGCATGATTAAATATCTACCTGAAAACCAGCGTGAAATCGTCATCATGCGCTTCTACAAGAACATGTCGTTCAAGGAAATTGCCGACCAGCTGGGCATCGGCATCAACACGGCTCTGGGCCGCGTCCGCTACGCCGTTCTGAACATGCGCAAGCTGGCCGAAGCCCACCACATTTCATTGGCCGTATAAATAAATCTGAGTTTTCTTGGCCAATGCCTTTGTCTTGAAGCTTCAGGTTCCGACATATTTTATCCCCGTTGCCACGGCGTTGTTTTCCAACAACCGCGACAACGGGGATTATTGTTGCTTTCCATTGGCCAAAATCAGTGCATCAGCTTGTAGAGCAGTTCGAGCAGGACTTCATCGTCGGGGACGGCAGCACCACGGGCACCCTTCTGGCGGGCGTCACACTCGCGGATGAGGGCGACATTGGCCATTGCCTTCCACGCGTTGTAGTTCTTGAGGGCGGCGACCATATCCTTGGCGGCTCCGTAGTTGAGGCCGACTTCGCGCATGAGGCCGTTGACGGTCTTGTCCTTGGCATAATGCGACATCATGACATTGGCAAAGAAATCGAACAGGACGGAGAGGGTGACGACCCACGGATTGTTCTTCGGATTCTGGACGAAATAGCGGCGGATGAGCTCGCACTTGCGGAAGTCCTTGACGGCGATGGCGTGGACAAGCTCGTAGTTGTTGAATTCCTTGGAGATGCCGATGTGGGCAGCGACCATGTCGGGCGTGACACGGTTGCCCTTGAGGTTGAGACGGATTTTCTCAATCTCGCTCATGATGCGGTTCAGGTCACTGCCAATGTGGTCGGCGAGCATCTGGACGGAATTTCCATCGAACTGTAGGCCGGTCTGGGCGAGAAATTCGGGCAGGAACTTGGCCAATTCGTATTCGGCGATGCGCTTGCCCTCGAAGACGACGCCACCGGCCTTGGTAACGGACTTGATGACCTCGGCCTTTTCGAGTTTCGCGCCATTGTAGGCCACAACAAAGATGGTCTGGGCCGATGGATTCTGGAAATAGGGCACGAGGTGGTCAATGCGGCTGCGTTCCGAACGACCAACGAGCGACTGTGCATTGTGGAGGATGACGAGCTGGCGCTGGGCCACCATCGGATAGCGGCGGCAGGTGTAGATGACGTCGGTCAGGTCTTCGACATCGGCCCCATACATCTGGAGGAGGTCGAAATCTTTCTCTTCGTCGGTAAGGACATTGGCCAACAACAATTCCACAATGCGGTCGACGAAGTATGCCTCCTCGCCGTGCAGCAGATAGACGGGCGCGAACTGCCCGGCCTTGATGTCGTTACAGATTTTTGCGAAATCTTCGTTTTTTGCCATTTTCTCGCCTTTTACTTGTCGGTTTATGTTTTTCTTCGTATCTTTGCGGCATGAATCAGACACCGCTCAATCTGCCTCCCTGTGCGCTGAAGACGCAATTTAACCCGACGAGCCACCTGGAGGAAATCTTCGACCCACAACGCAGGAAATTCGTACGGCTAACACCCGAAGAATGGGTGCGGCAGAACTTTGTGCAACACCTGATCAACGATTTGGGATTCCCGCAGGGACGACTTCAGAATGAGGTCGCAATCCGCGTGGGACGTATGGAAAAGCGTTGCGACACGGTTGTGTTCAACCAAGCGGGTCGGCCGGCTGTGATTGTGGAGTACAAGGCTCCGTCGGTGCGGCTGACGCAACGGGTTTTTGATCAGATTGTCCACTACGATTTTGCTCTTCAGGTTGAAGTTCTGATTGTGAGCAATGGTCTTCAACACTACTGCTGTCGGCTGAATCGGGAGCGGAATTGCTTTGAATTTCTTCCGCAACTTCCTCATTGGCAACAGATTGAGCCATCGCAGAATCCTCCGATGTGACTTCGGCGGCTGTGACCTCGATTTCTGGCTCGAAAAACAACGTAGCTGCCGTCTGTGCTTCCTCTTCCGGCTCAGAAATCCGCGTAACGTCATCTTCCGGCTCGGTTTCCGATATAGTTTCATCGACGACAACGACCTCGCCACTTTCCGATTCCTTTTCTGAACTTGTTTCCGACGATGTTTCTTCGTCGGCCAATGGTTCGTTGCTTCCGGCGATGTTGTCTGCATCTGAGGCATTGGCCATAACCTCTTCTGTCACCTTACCGTCCTCAACGCGGAGCACGCGGCCGGGGAACTGTTCGAGCAGCTGGAGGTTGTGGGTGGACATCAGCACTGCGGTGAGGCGCGTGTGGCAGATGTCGTAGAGCAGCTGGACGATGTTGTTGCCGGTCTCGGGATCGAGGTTGCCCGTAGGTTCATCGGCCAAGATCATGGTCGGCTCGTTGAGCAGGGCGCGCGCGATGACGACACGCTGCTGTTCGCCGCCGGAAAGTGTGTTGGGCATACGGTAGCCCTTGTTTTCCATGCCGACGAGCTTCAAGACCTCTTCAATGCGCTCGTCCATCGAATGGAGGTCGGTCCAACCCGTTGCACGCAACACGAACTCGAGATTCTGCTGGACGGTGCGGTCAACGAGCAACTGGAAGTCCTGGAAGATGATGCCCAACCGGCGGCGCAGATACGGAATCTGGCTGCGACGCATGGTGCGCAAATCGTAGTCGAAAATGCGTGCGCTGCCATCAACGATGGGCATTTCGGCATACAGCGACTTCAAAAGACTGCTCTTTCCGCTGCCGACCTTGCCAATCAGATAGACGAACTCGCCCTCGCTGATGTGCAAATCGACGTCGTGGAGCAACAACTGCTGCTCGCGCTCGATGGAAACTCCGCTGTAATTTATCATAGTCTAAGGGAATTTAAGGGGAAGCACAAAAAGTTGTGATAAGGGAGTAAAAAGTTGTAAAAGTGGAGAAAAAGAGACGTTTGCATCGGCTGAAAAAAGGGGATTCTCAGTTCTGACAAACAACGGTATCGTCCCTTTTACTCCCCTTTCGCTCACTTTTACAACCTTTTAGAGCACTTGAAATCAGTGCTTCTTCCAGCCCGGATTGTGGCGTTCGCGCAGTTCGGCAGCCATTTCCTCGATGCGCAGACCCTTGCTGGTGAGCAGCACGATGAGGTGGTAGAGCATATCCGAGCCTTCGTAGATGAGGCGGTCGTTGGTGCCGTTGGTGGCTTCGATGACGAGTTCCAGAGCCTCCTCACCCACCTTCTGCGCCATGCGGTTCAGACCGTCCTTGAAGAGCGATGTGGTGTACGATCCTTCTGGCATCTCCTCGTGACGCTTCTCGATGAAGTCCTGCAATTCGCTCAGAAAAAGCAGTGCATTCTCTTGATTATGAGCGGCATCGCGCTTGTTGGTCTCGCCCCAGCAGGTGTCGGCCCCCGTGTGGCATACAGGACCGGCGGGAACTGCCTTGATGAGCAGGGTGTCCTGATCGCAGTCGTTGAGAATCTCCTTGACGGTCAGGGTGTTGCCCGATGTCTCACCCTTGGTCCACAGGCACTGGCGTGTGCGGCTCCAGAAGGTGACAAGGTTTGTCTGAACGGTTTTCTCATAGGCCTCCTTGTTCATGAAGCCCAACATGAGCACTTTGTTGGTGTCTGCGTCCTGAACGATAGCAGGAACGAGTCCACCCAATTTCTCAAAATTGATTTCCATTGTATTTATTATTTAGAATTTGATATTTCTTATTTTGTCCGACGGACGTTGATTCCATTCTCGGCCAGAAACTGCTTCAGTTCAGCCATCGGGATTTCGTTGAAGTGGAACACCGAGGCGGCCAATGCTGCATCGACGTGAGCCTGCTGGAACACATCGAGGAAGTGCTGTTTCGTACCGGCACCGCCCGATGCAATGACGGGAATCGACAGTTCTTCATGCAGACGGCGCAAGGCATCGATTGCAAAGCCCTGCTTCGAGCCGTCGTGGTTCATCGAAGTGAAGAGGATTTCGCCTGCGCCGCGCTCCTGTGCCTCATGCGCCCACTCGAAGAGGGTACGCTCGGTCGGAATGCGGCCACCGTTGAGGTAGCAACGCCATTGGCCATCATCTTCCAGACGGGCATCGATGGCGCAGACGCACTCCTGCACGCCGAAACGGGCTGCAATCTCGGAGATGAGTTCCGGCCGGCGGATGGCCGAACTGTTGATCGAGACCTTGTCGGCACCGGCTGCGAGCAGTCGTTCAACGTCGCTCAATTCGTGGATGCCGCCGCCCACGGTGAACGGAATCGAGACCTCGGCCGCAATGCGCTGGACGAGTTCGGTGAAGGTCTTCCGGCCCTCGTGCGAAGCGGTAATATCGAGATAGACCAATTCGTCGGCACCGAGTTCGCTGTACTGCTTGCCGAGTTCGACGGGGTCGCCGGCATCGCGGAAGTTGACGAACTGGACACCTTTTACCGTCTTGCCGTCTTTGACGTCGAGACACGGAATGATTCGTTTGGCTAACATATTGCGCTGCAATTAAGAGTTAAAGATTTGTTTTTTGGCCAATGGATTTCAACGCGACGACTTGATGAAGTCCTTCATTTCGTCAATGCTGATTCTACCTTCGTAGATGGCCTTGCCGACAATGACGTCCGGCACGCCAGCCTTGTCGAGCGCAAGCACATCGGCCATGCCCGACACGCCACCCGAGGCCGTCACGTGCAGCTCGGGGAACTGCGCCATCATGTCGCGATAGAGGTCAACGGCAGGTCCCGACAACATTCCGTCGCGCGAAATGTCGGTCGAAATCACCTGACGGACGCCAAAATCCACGTAGCGCTTCAGGAACGCCTGCCAAGTGGCATCGCCCGTCTCCAGCCAGCCGGTGATGGCGATTTTGCCCGACTTGATGTCGGCTCCGAGGATGATTCGTTCTGCGCCGTATTTCTCCAGCCACGCGAGGAACATTTCAGGCTTCTGCACGGCAATCGAACCGCCGGTAATCATCTGCGCGCCGCTCTCGAATGCGATGCGGATATCGTCGTCCGACTTCACGCCGCCGCCAAAATCGACCACCAGATTCGTGCCCGATGCGATGCGCTCCAGCGTCTTGTGGTTGACGATGTGGCCGCCCTTGGCTCCGTCCAGATCCACTACGTGAAGGCGGCGCACGCCGATGTCTTCATACTGTTTGGCGACGTCGAGCGGGTCGCGTCCGTACTCGGTCTTGGCGGCATAGTCGCCCTGCTGGAGGCGCACCAGTTGTCCTCCGATGATGTCTATTGCGGGAACTAATTCAATCATTGTAAAATTACAAATTACAAGTTACAAATTACTTTTCTTGGCCAATGGCATCCACTCCCCTCCCTTGTGAAGAGGTCGGTGGTGGGCCATTACAGAGCCAGGAAGTTCTTCAGGATCTGTTCTCCGACGCTGCCGCTCTTTTCCGGATGGAACTGCGTGGCGTAGAAGTTGCCCTTGTGCAGGGCTGCGCTGTACTCGCCGCAGTAGTCGGTCGTGGCGATGGTGTCGGCGCAGACCGGAACGCGGTAGCTGTGCACGTAATAGACGTATGCGCCATCGGCCACACCCTCAAAAAGGCAGTTCTTGTCCGATGCGCCATTGGCCGAAACCGTGTTCCAACCCATCTGCGGCACTTTATCGACGGCCGATGTGGGACGGAAACGCTCGACGGGAGCATCGAAGATGCCGAGGCAATCGACGTCGCCTTCCTCGCTGTGGCGGCACATCAGCTGCATGCCGATGCAGATGCCCAGAACGGGCTGCCTGAGCGAGCGGATGACATCGGCCAACCCCGTTGCGTTCAGATATTCCATGGCAGCACGGGCCTCGCCCACGCCGGGGAAAATCACTTTGTCGGCCGAGCGGAGCAACTCCGGGTCATCGGTGATGACGGGCTCGTAGCCCAACCGCTTGCAGGCGCAAAACACGCTGTAGATGTTGCCTGCGTTGTATTTTACAATTGCAACCATTATTTTGCAAAATTACGAATTACGAATTTCAAATTACGTCCTTGCTGTCATGAATGGAGCAAATCCAATGACGGACAGCTGAACCATTGGCCATAAAAACCTTCGATTTCCGGTTGTATCGTCCCTTTTACTCCCTTTTCACTCCCCTTTTACTACTTTTCCAAGCTCTTTCTCTTAGTCATCATACCAGTCAATCTTGTTGCTGCGCGAGACGGAGCTCTTCTCGTACTTCAAGTCCTGAAGCATCGAACTCTTGACGGCGATGCAGACGTGGAAGCTGGCGTATGTGCCAATGGGGTTCATCGAGGCGGTGAGCGACCAGCAGTGCATGTCGCGGCTCGCGCTCAGGTTCATGTACGACACCTTGTGATTGTTGCAGTCGTAGGTGAAGTTGTACGAGAAGTTCCAGCCCTTGGTCGGCTGAATCGTGCCCGACACCGTTGCGCTGTGCGTCAGCTTGTAGTTGTACTCCATCTTCGACTTGTTGAACGTGCCGTAGGCATAGCGCATCGTGTACGAAATGTTCATCGTCCACGGAATGCTCCAGATGAGGTAGCCGTCGGCATCGTAGGTCGAGTTGCCCGAACCGGAATTCTTCTTCCTGCGCGAATTCTTGACCTCCTTGTCGTACGACGGGTCGAGATTCTCATCGACCGTATCGTCCGGCTCATCGTCGGTGTCGTCCATGTCGTTGGCCGATGAATCATCGTCGCCGAATCCGAACAGCGAGGCCAGTTTCTTGTTGTTCAGCTGGTAGCTGTAGCTGTAGCCGGTGTTCATCAGTCGTGGGAACTTGCCAACCGTCCAACGCGGCACGTCGATGCGCACTGGGTTGCCGCTGCTTGTCAGGCCGTACATGTAGGTGTCGAACGAGCCGGAGAGGTTCATCGAACCCGACTTGCCCATCTTGATGACCATCGAGACCGGAATCGTGGAACTCCAGCGCATCGAGTCGGCCGCCATGTTGTAGCTGATGCTCGATGTCAGATTGTCGATGATGGAGATTTTCTTGTAGCCTGTCGTGTCCTTGTCGCTGCGGATCTTGGCCTCAATGTTGTTGGACATCGAAAAGCTGATTGCACCCGTCCGCCCGGAACTTGTCGTGCCGTACAGATAGCCGGAGAATGGCGAATACTGGACGGTCTTGAAGCCTGTGGCCGATGACGCATCGGGCATATCATAGGACGACCAGCTGCCGTATTTCCGCTTGCTGAAGTCGGGCGTGTAGCTGAACGAGACGGTCGGCGTGAAGAGGTGGCGCACGGCGACGAGCTTGGCATTCTTGAAGAACGGCGCAGGCTTGTAGAAGCCGTAGAGCTTGGTGTTGGCCGACAACGAAGTCGAATAGTTATAGACGTTGTAGAAGCCGTAGGTTGTGTCCGATGCGATGCCGCCGTACGTGCCGTCGCTGTTCTGGATTGACGGGTCGAAGAACTTCTCGGTCTTGTGCGAATACATTCGGTCGGTGAAGTTGAACGACGGCGTGATATTCACGTAGCGCAACACGGTGAACGATGCGGAAAGCGGAATCGAGTGCTGCATACCGTTCTTCCAGTCGCGTATCAGGCTCTTGTCCTTGAATTCGTCCTGCTTGGTGGTGATGCTGTTCGACAAACGGCCGGAGTAGCTCATCGCAATCTTTTCGTACCAGCGGTCGGCACCCGACTTCACCTTGCGCTTGAAGGGATACAGACGGCTCATCGAGATGGTCAGATCGGGCAGCGAGACGACGAGGGTCGAGTCTTTGGTACGCTGCGTGACCGACGTACTTGCCGAGAAACTCCAGTTGCTGTTCGGCACCTTGTAGGTCGCATTGATGGTGCTCGACTTGGTGCTGTTGGTCATCTCGCTGCTGTAGTAGCTGGCCAAGTTGTTGCGCTCGTAGCCCGAGGTCGTGAAGTTGACCGATGCCGAAAGCGTCATGTTCGGGTTGAAACGGCTGTCCTGCGAGTGGCTCCAGACCGCCTTGAAGTTGGTCATCTCGCTGTAGTCGGGCATTCCCTTGTCGCCCGTGATGGTCTTGATGTAGCTGAACGAATAGTTGCCACGGAACTTGTAGCGCCATGCATATTTCGAGCTGGCCGATATGCCCCACGAGCCTTTCGTGTAGAGCTCGCCCTTCAAGGCCAGGTCCATATAGTCGTTGATGGCGAAATAGTAGCCGCCGTCGCGCAGGTAGAGGCCCTTCGTCTGGTCGGCGCCGTAGGTCGGCACGATGATGCCGCTGCTGTAGCTCTTGGTGAACGGGAAATAGCCGAACGGGATGGCGAGCGGCAATGGGACATCGGCCACAACCAGATAAGCCGGTCCGGTCACGATGTTCTTCTTCGGACGGACACGCGCCTTGGTGAGCTGGATGTAGAAGTGCGGACAGTCGTGCAGGTCGCACGTGGTGTATCGGCCGTTCTCGAGGAAGATGTCGTTGTCGGGCATCTTCTTGGTCGTACCGCCGGTCACGTAGCCCTCGCCCTGCTGGGTCACGACGTCGGTGATGTAGCCCTTGGCCGTCTTGAAGTTGTACGAGATGGTGCGCGTCTCGTATTCGCCCGACTTATCCTTGAACACCGGCGCACCGATCAGCATCTTGCTGCCCTCTGGAGCGTCCGGATCGGGCACGCCGTTGGCATGGACGAGGCTCGAATCGAGCGACATCTGGATGCGTTCGGCCGTGAGGTTGATGTCGTCGTAGGTCACTTCGCTGTTGCCGTAGAGCCACGCCTGGTTGCCCATCGAGAAGACCAGCGAGTCCGAACTCTTGTAGTTCACCACAGCGGTCAGTCCGCCGCCTTCGGGCTTCTTTTTCTTGGCCGATGCGCTGTCGGCCGCAATCGAATCTTTTCTTGTGTTTATGGCCGATGTATCTCCCTTCAAGGCCAATGAATCCCGCACCGTGTCCGATGGGACATTGGCCGCAACCTCCTGCGCATACACAAACGATGGCTGCAAACCAAGGGCCGCAGTCATCGCAACTAGCAGAATTACTATATTTCGGAGCGTACGCACAAGCTGTCTGTTTAAGTTCCCGTCAATCGGATTTCTCTGGCGGAGGATGCTCTTTCCCCCTTTAAAATCTGCGCGAAGATACACTTTTTTTCCGACACCGCCAACTGCCCTACGCGAAACTTAAACAATTTTGTGTATTTTTAAACTTTATTCGGGCTGAACCTCTTCAAATGGAATGCGGAAAGTGCAACCGTTGGCATAATTCGAGCATCCGAACGCCGTCCTGCCACGCAGAATCTGCCCTTTTCCACACACCGGACAGACCTGCGGCAATGTGGCCAACGTGTATTTGTACGTCGGTTTTTCGGCGCTCTTTTTGGCCGATTTCCCTGCCGTCGCCTTGGGTTTCTTTTCGGCCGATGCCTTGGCTGTCGAAGCCTGTTTTTTCTTTTCAGCGACCTCCTCTTCGCTCGTAAAGGCAACACGTGTCTGGACCCGGTCATTGATGACCTCGGCCACAATGTCGCGCACCATCTGCTTCAGTTCGTCGATGAACGTCCGCGCCTCATATTCGCCGCGCTCGATCTGGCGCAGTTTCTTCTCCCATTGGCCGGTCAGTTCCGCACTTTTCAGGATTTCCTGACGGATGATGCCGATGAGCTCGATGCCCGTCTGGGTGGCCACGAGCGCCTTTTTCTCCTTGCGGATGTAGCGGCGGCGGAAGAGCGTCTCGATGATGGCGGCACGCGTGGAAGGTCGGCCCAGGCCGTTCTCCTTCATGGCGTCGCGCAGCTCCTCGTCGTCGCACAGTTTGCCGGCCGTTTCCATGGCGCGCAGCAAGGTAGCCTCGCTGTAAAGCTGCGGCGGTTTGGTCCACTTTTCGAGCAACGACGGCACGTGCGGGCCGCTCTCTCCCTGCACGAAGTCGGGCATGATGCCCTGTGTCGGCTCCTCGTCGGCCGATGCCTCACCCTGCTTTGCCTGCGGTTTGGTCTGCGTGATGTCCTCACCCCCGCCGCCAAGGTCGCTATAGACGGCACGCCAGCCCGGCTCGACGATGACCTTGCCACTGGCGCGGAAGGGAAGTCCGTTGGCCGACACCTCTCCCGCCACGCCGTTCACCGTCGTCGTGTTGAAGACGCACTCCGGATAGAACACCGCGATGAAGCGCCGCGCCACGAGGTCATAGACGTTGCGCTCCTCGGCCGTGATGTTGTTGGCTGGCAGTCCTGTCGGGATGATGGCATGGTGGTCGGTCACCTTCGAGTTGTCGAACACCTTCTTCGTCTTGGGCAGTTTTGTGGCCAACAGCGGTGCCGTCAGTGCCTCGTAGCCACGCAATCCGCGTAGCGTCTGCGGGCATTTCGGGTAGATGTCGTCGCTCAGGAACGTCGTATCGACGCGCGGATAGGTCGTGAGCTTCTTCTCGTAGAGGCTCTGGATGTGGCGCAGGGTCTCGTCGGCGCTGTAGCCGAACTTGCGGTTGCAATCGACCTGCAACGATGTCAGGTCGTAGAGACGCGGCTGTTGTTCCCTGCCCTGCTTTTTCTGTATATCGGTGACAGTGAACGGTTTTCCTTCGATTTCGGCCAATGCCTGCTGCGCCTCCTCCTGCTTCTCGAAACGGCCTTTTGTGGCATTGAACGTCACATCGCGGTACAGCGTCTTGATTTCCCAATACTGCTGCGGCTGGAAATTGGCAATCTCCCAGTGCCGCTTCACGATCAGGGCCAATGTCGGTGTCTGCACACGGCCGATGCTGATGACCTGACGCTGGTCGCGGTGTCCGTAGTGCAGCGTGTAGAGGCGCGACGCGTTCATGCCCAGCAGCCAGTCGCCTATCGCGCGGCTCAGTCCGGCGGCATAGAGCTTGTCATATTGCTGCTGCGGCACGAGATGCTGGAAACCCTCGCGGATGGCATCGTCGGTCAACGAGGAGATCCACAACCGCTGCACGGGACACACCTGCTGGTCGGGCCGCACATAGACGTCGCGGCTGCGGTCGTAGATGATGCCCGCCTTCTGCATCACCCAGCGCTGGATGAGCTCGCCCTCCTGCCCCGCATCGCCGCAGTTGATTATTTCGTCGGCCTTGGCATAGAGGTCGGCAATCACGGCAAACTGGCGGCGCACTCCGTCGTCGTTCTTCAAGGTAATGCCGAATGTCTGCGGGATCATCGGCAGGCGGCTCTCGGCCCATGGCTTCCAGAAGTCGGTATATTCCTCCGGATTCTTCAGTTCGCACAGGTGGCCGAAGGTCCACGTCACCTGATAACCGTTGCCCTCATAGTATCCTTGCTGGCGGGAAGTTGCGCCCAATACATTGGCTATGCTCTGCGCCACACTTGGTTTCTCTGCAATACAAACTTTCATAATTTTCGTCAAATTGGGGGCAAAGATAATTTTTTTTTCCGAAAGAAAGGCAGATTCCAACTTTTTTTTGTATTTTTGCGGCCAATAAAAACATACAACCTATGAAATTTACTGAACTTTGTGCCCCCATTTTCAACCGCGCCATTGCCGACTATCACGTCACGGACAATGTCGATACGCCCATCAAAAATCCGTATCCAGAGCGCAGCATCGAGTATTTCCTCTATCTGAAGAATTGGATTGACACGGTTCAGTGGCATTTCGAGGACATCATCCGCGACCCGCAGATTGACCCCGCCGCAGCCCTCGTCCTCAAGCGCCACATCGACAAGAGCAACCAGGACCGCACCGACCTCGTCGAGATGATTGACAGCTACTTCCTCGACCAGTACAAGGAGGTAAAGGCATTGGCCAATGCCACAATCAACACCGAGAGTCCCGCCTGGGCCATCGATCGCCTCTCCATCCTCTATCTCAAGATCTACCACATGCAGGTCGAGGTGAACCGCACCGACGTCGATGATGCCCACCGCCAGAAGTGCCAGGAGAAGCTCAACGTCCTCCTCACCCAGCGCACAGACCTCTCATCGGCCATCGACCAGCTGCTCGACGACATCGCCGCAGGCCGCAAGTACATGAAGGTCTACAAGCAGATGAAGATGTACAATGATCCGAACCTCAATCCTGTGCTTTACGGCAACAAATGATTGAAAAGTAGTTAAAGAGATACGACAAGGGAGCAAAAGGAACGACACAAACAGCTGTAAAATCCTTTTCTCCCTTCTTTTTGTAATTCGTAATCTGTAATTGTAATTTGTAATTAATCACCGTGATTCAGAAACTGCTCGTCATCCGATTTTCAGCCCTCGGCGACATTGCCATGACGGTGCCCGTCGTGGCATCGCTGTGCCGCCAGTACCCCGACCTCCAGGTCACGATGCTCACCAGCCGCATGGGCGGAAAAATCTATCGGGCGGTATTGGCCGATGTCCCCAACCTGCACGTCAAGGACATCGACGTCAAGCGCGACTACCACGGCATCGCCGGACTGAACCGTCTCTATCACGAACTGAAGGCCGAGGGTTTCGATGCTGTGGCCGACCTGCATGACGTCCTGCGCACCAAGTGGCTCAACCTGCGCTTCTCGCTCGACCACACGGCCAAGGCCCGCATCGACAAGGGTCGCGCCGACAAGAAGGCCCTCGTCGCCCACAAGCGCCACGAGCAGCTCAAGACGAGCATCGAACGCTACCGTGAGGTCTTCGGCCAACTCGGCCTGCCCGTCACCCTGGACTTCGAGCCAAAGCCATTGGCCAACGACCTCTCGTTGACCGCAAACCACAATATCGGCATCGCACCATTCGCCCAACATCGCGGCAAGATCTACCCCAAGGAGCAGATGCTCCGCGTCATCGACCTCCTGCTCGACGCACGCCCCGACCTGCACATCTATCTGCTGGGCGGCCCCGACGAACAGGGCGAACTCGACGCATGGGCCGAGCGCAATCCCGCCCGCATCACCAACACCGCCGGGCGACAGACGTTGGCCGATGACCTCCGCCTCATGTCCCGCCTCGACTGCATCATCTCGATGGATTCGGCCAATATGCACATGGCCTCGCTCGTCGGCTGCCGCGCGGTGAGCATTTGGGGTGCGACCGATGTGCGTGCCGGCTTTTTCGGCTACCACCAGCGTCTTGAAGATGCGGTTTCGCTGCCGCTGGAATGTCGTCCGTGCTCCATCTACGGCAATAAGCCCTGCAAGTTCGGCGACTTCCGCTGCATGACCGGCATCTCGCCCGAAATGGTCGTAGAAAGGACTTTGGCCTGACCCTTCCGCATTTTCTTGGCCAATGCCCCTCCATCGCAACAGGAATCGCACACAAAACAAGGAACGGACCAGCATCATTCCGATGCCAATCCGTTCCAATTTTTTTTCTCTTGAAAACGGGGGGGAAATGACGAACCACCGTCACGCCCCTGTCAAATTATGTCTCTATTAGAAATCGACAGGAGTGTCCTCACCAGACTGCCATGCTGCTACCGTAGCAGAAACTGAAATAGGCTTGCTTCCTGACAATGTAACATTGATAATGTTCTTATAGCCGGCAATAATCTTCAGACCGTCCGTCTTTGACTTTGAATAAGACTTTTCATTTCCATCAATCTGAACATTATAACCTACAGCAATGCCGCACGCACTTCCATCTGGACCGTCTGAAGCAGGAATCATCACAGTACCAATTTTCTGATTTTCAGAAATGGGCACAGAAACGCCTTGGCCCAAAAATGAATATGTGTATTCACCTGCTGCAGTGATTGCATCTTCTGAAAAATTATATGTACTGCTTGATGGGGCCGTCAAAGTAAGCGATGTCAGGGTAAATGACACATTGTTTGCATCAAGATCCCCTACATATTCTGCATCATAGTTCACATTTACTACGACTTGTGCCATAACATGCTTGAAATCGAGACCAACATTACCCGTAGAGGCTGACTGAGAGGCTACCATGACATCGATATTTCCACGATCATTTTGGTCGAAGTTTATATTCATAGTTGGTTCATCCACGCCGCTAGACACATTCAACGTACAAGGTTGCGTCGTAAATTCACGACCGACATAGTATGCATAGAAATTCACGTTACCTTCTAATTCCTCAGGCCAATAGAACAACTTCGTTTGCTCCTCCTCGGCGACGAAACACTTTCCATCGACATCTGTACTATCGACATAGAAATGAACATTATTCATGAGCGTTTCATCTTCGTCATTGGCCATATATTTTGCCGTCATATAGAAACCTGCACCATTGGGCTTGAGGACTTCATCATACTCCTCAAGATTCTTGCGGGTTGCCTCGGCAGCATCATAACGGGTCAAGCCAGGGGTATAGGCCGAAATCTCGATAGCCTTCTTCCCGTTCTCTGGCAAAGCTGACACTTCAGAAATCTCTTCGTTTGAGCAGCTGCTGCCCAACACTACGGCTGCGCTTGCAGCCAAAACGAAATACTTTTTCATTGTTTTTTAAATTAAGTGGTTAATATTGATATTAAAAGTTCACATCTATGTTATTGATCTTGGTCCATCCCTCGACACTCACCGTAGTCCTGCCTACGTTATCCGTGTTATGAAAGATGAGTGTGCCTTGTTCGGTTTCACCATCTACGGTCAAATCAGAAGAGCCTCCTGTATCAGTAGAACTGCCTACGACAAAGGTAGCCTCGTCCTTATCCTCTTTAACAAAATTCTGAAAAATGAATTCGGTCATATCAAGTGCTTTGGCGAAATGCGTGCCATCATTAAATTCAATATCCATCAAAAGCATACATTTTACATCTTCTGCGGTTTCTGGAGCGGGGGAATTCTCTCCATCGCCCTCATCGAGTGCTCCACGGGTAAAAGGATCATTTTCCGGCTCCGGCAAGACAAATGGTCCGAATGTTCCGAACGTACACGACACCTTGCCAGGCTTCGTCTTGTCGGTAGGCAACGTCATCGTCCACATCTCCGGTTCGATCTCCTGGTCCATCGCCCTGCCAATCGGCTTCAAGCTCCGCATCGACAAGGCTCCGGCGAGATTCGTCAACGTTCCTCTCACCTTCACCGTCTCATTCAATCCGAAGGCATTGACCTCCAGCGACAATCCCTTCACTACGTTATGAGGTTGTATTGCACCCTTTCTATTATGTCCGCGCGTAGATTCGGGATCTTTCAAGACAGAATTCAATGAGCCGATAGCCAATGAACCTGGACTCAAAGCGCCCTTTCTATTATGTCCGCGCGTCGATCCAGTGCCATATCTCACGTTGGCCTTGGTGGAAGTTCCATCTTCACGCACCGTTACGGATGCCTTGTTGAACGTACTGAGGTCAAAAGTGAATGCGGCGAACTCCTCTTCCGACTGGTTCATACAGATGATGGAATAATCCCCCATGGGCACGGAAAGGCTCACATGATCCACCGTATTGAAATGATAGACATGTCCTTCGGTTTCGGCTTCGGGGTCGGTCTCATCGATGGGATACAGAGCCAATGTCATGCCCGTAGGCGGGGTGTCCAACTCACTCCAATCGACATCAAGATCCAGCACCAACTTGTCGATGGTGTTGTATTCTTCTTCCGAAATGATATTGCGGAAGTGGCAGGAGCTCAAAAGCACCGTGCACAAGATGAATATGGAAGTTCTCTTTATCATCAGTAAATTGTTGTAGTATGACATCATGGTCTCACGATTTATGGAGTTATCGCTTGTCCTGCCAACATTGGCTGAAAAGCCAAACAACACTCACTTCAAGCTTTGTCGGCCCGACATAGTTGTATTTGCCCTTATAGTGGCCATAGAGGTACTTTTCGTCCAGGACGTGATAGTGCTCATATTGGGTTGTCATGTAGCCCACGCCGGCCGACAGGTCCAGACGCCACCACTTGTCAATGAAGACACTATAGCCAATGACGCCGCCCACAGCCGCGAACCAGTCGCCCTGACTGCCTTTCTTGTTGCGGCAGATGTCGTAGATGCCGCCACTGGCGTGCATGCCGATGAAAGGGCCGTTCAGGACCCGTATGCTCGTCGTCCACGAACGCCAGTAGTACCGCGCCTCCAGTGAGCCTGCAAGAGCCTCGGTCGTACGCGAGTTGTCCCACTTGTTCCACCATGGGAAGAAGAGGTCGCAGGTCAAGCCCCACTTGTTACTTACATTGGTCTCAAGGCCAAGGTTTACAAATGCATTGGCATCATAGAGAATATTGGTCCTCACTCCCCAACGTGTCTCGTCGTCGGCAAGATAGAGGTCAGCGTTCTTCTTCCTCTGTGCTCCACCGTTGTTGGCGTTCGCTGCATCACCCGTTGCAGAAATTGCGTTACGCTGTGAGACTGACGAACCGTCTGCCGCAGGCTGGGCAGAAATAGTGGTCACAATAGATAGGATCAAGGCTGTTATTAGGGTACAATGTCTCGGGTTCATTGTGGCAAAAATACAAAGAAAAAAGGTATTGGCCAAGAAAATTCTCAAAAATCTGCCATTTTCGTCGAAAAAATCAAGGGAAAACGTTCATTTCACCGTCGCACACGGAAAAATGTAGCTCCTTTCCACTGAAATTCATGCCGTAAATACGCGTGTCATCCCGTTGATATTGTGGTCGAGGGTCCTGGGCCAACACCTGACGCAGGGTCTCCAGTTTTTCCGGTGGGAAGAGGCGCTCGACATCGGCCGAAAAATGGACTACCAGGTCGGGACGGCTGGCTGTCTGCCGGGCAAAACCACTGCGCGCCTCGGGATGGCTATCGGTCAAGGGGAGATAAGGCTTGATGTCGTAAATCGGGGTGCCGTTCATGAGGTCGGCACCGCGCACGTAGATGACAGGTCCATTGGCCGAAAAAAGCTCTATCCGGCTGATTTCCACGCATGAAAGGCCAATCGGATTGGGGCGGAACGGCGAACGTGTGGCGAAGACTCCCATGCGTGTATTGCCGCCCAGACGTGGAGGGCGAACGGTCGGGCTCCACTCCGCGCGGTGGGCTTCGCTGAAATCCCAGATGAGCCACAGATGGGAGAATCCATCGAGCCCGCGCAAGGCATCGGCCACACGGAATTCCGGCTCAAAAATGATGCAACCCTCCAGGGCGGGAACGAGTCCGCTCTGGCGGGGAATTCCGAACTTGCTGTCAAAATCCGTGTGTATATGTGCGATGGGTATCATAGTCGGACAAGGAACATTGGCCATAAATCAAAGTGTGCTCATGCCGTAGGCCCTGCTGACCTCGTTGTAGCGACGGATCAGCTGACGTGCGTTGCGGCAATCGGGACTCTGGAAACGCTTGTAGAGGATGGTGCGGATGGCCGATGCGATGCTGCTGTCCCGCCGTTCGGTGTCGTTGTCGAAAGCCTTGTTGTAGTAGGGCAAGGCGGCCTCGTACATCGGGACAACGGTCGTGTAGATGGCATCGAACTGGCGCGACTCGACGAGCTTCTCTTCGGCCTCGAGGGCGCGGTTGAAATAGATGCGACCCATAGACGAGTAGCTGACTATCAACGTCGTATCGATGGTAATGGCCTGCATGAACGACGTGATGGCGCCATCGAGGTCTCCCGCCTCATCCTGCAACTGGCCCTTCAGTTCGAGCGGCTTGGCATTGTCGGGATTGGAGGCGATGACGCGGTCGATGATGGCCAATGCCTGCTTGTGGTCATTGCGCGCCAACGAGAGGTTGAGCAGATTTTCGGCGTACCAAGGTTCATTGGGCAAAAGGTTCGCACCGTCACGCAACGCCCGTTCGTAGCCGACAGTATCCTTCAAGATCAGGTATTCCTTGCACAGCTGCTGACGGATGCGGTTCGGCTCAATGCCACAATATTTCGCCCGTTCGAGTTCTTTTACGGCCAATGCATGGTCCTGCATCTGCACCGCAGTCACGGCGCAGGAATAATACAGCCGCTGACGGATGGAATCGGAACGAAACTTCTCAAAATCGGCCTTCACTTCTGGCTGCGTGCGGGCATAATCGGCCAAAATCTCGCAATCCATCGCCTGCAACGCCATCGTGTAATATTCGTGGGCCGATGCCCAATCCTTCTGCTTGGCATAGTAGCCCGCCGTGGCACGGAATCCCTGCGTGCAGCGATACAGCTCGTAGGCATTGCTCTGCATCTGGAGATAAACCTTGGCCCCAGG
>CACZAY010000027.1 GCA_902779265.1 uncultured Bacteroidales bacterium
GTCACGCTCAATACACCCGTGAAGGCCGAACAGTCGCTCTCGAAGTCGCCGCGCACGTAGGGGAAGTTGATGGCCAATGTGCCTGCGCCCGTCAGTTTGGAGATGGTTGTGGCCGATGCCTTTCCCGCGCCGAGCGTACCGCCCGCCTGCACCGTGACATTCTGCACCTGGCCGTCACCGCCGAGCTGGCCGCCGCTGCGCACCGTGATGGTGCCCGTCGTGGTAGGGGCCGATGTATTCTGCGCCAAGATCTCGCCCGCATAGATATTGATGGGGCTGGCCGATGCGCCTGTCAGCGTCAGCGTGCCGTCGCCGTATTTGTTGACCGTGGCCGATGAGCCGAACGTGCCGGCAAAGGTCTCGTCCGTGCCCAGATAGCCGATGTTCCAGATGCCCGTGCCTAACGAACAGTCGGTGGCCGATGAACGCAGCGCGCCGATGCGTGCCGTACGGCTCGTCTCACTGCCGCTCTGGCTCGTGACATTGGCCACATAGACCCCTGCACCCGGCTGCAACGTACCATTGGCCAAATCCAAGGCCGTCGTCACGCGGAACTGGCCGCTCGTCACGCTCAATACACCCGTGAAGGCCGAACAGTCGCTCTCGAAGTCGCCGCGCACGTAGGGGAAGTTGATGGCCAATGTGCCTGCGCCCGTCAGTTTGGCTGGCCGCCGTTGACCGTCAGCGTCTTGTCCTCGCGCACGTTGATGACATTGGTGATGACCGGCACGGCGCTCGTCGAGTTGTTGTTGAAGATGGTGAGCGCGGCGTTGCCCGTCACGTCGATGGTCGAGCCCGCACGGCCCAGGGTGGCATTCCATGCGCCCTGAGAGAGCGTACCGGCCGCGAGTATCGTGCCGCTGTAGCCGTTCGTGCCGCCATAGTTGAGGTTCAGCTGGCCAGCGCCACGCTTGACGAGGACACCCGTACCCGTGAGGGCCGACTTGAGCGAGGTCGAACCGCTCGGGATGTTGAGCGTGGCCGTATCGGTGAGGACGAAACTGCGGTCGGTCGCAGCGTTCGTGTTGTTGACGATGAGCGTCGCGCGGCCTATCTGGACCGTCGTTCCGGCGCCGAGACAGCTCTCCGTGCCGCGGTTTTCAAGGTTCTTGACCGATGTCGTTCCGCCGTTCAGGATGGTCTTGCCGGTATAGTCGCTGCGTGTCGCATTGAGCACGAGGCTGCCCGTGCCCTCCATCACCAGGTCGCCCGAACCGCCGATGCCGCCCTCGCCCGTGAAGGTGTAGGTGCCGCTCGTGTGGGTCAGACGGATGCCATTGGCCACCATCTTATCACTCAGATTGACAGTGCGTTGCGTGGACTCTTCGGGGAAGATGACCGCATCACCTGCGACGAACGAGGTTGCAGTGCCTGCCACGGTGAAGTTGTCGCTCTGGTAATCCCAGTCGGCCGACTGCGCACCGCTCCAGGTGACGTCGATGGCGGCCTCGCGGGTGGCGCGAATGACGAGCACGATGTCCCGTTCGCGCACCTCGATGACGTAGTTCAGACCCACCAGACCGCGCACCTTGATGTCAGCGGCATTGGCCGTCAAAGTCCCTGAACATGAGAGCAGTATGTATTCGCCCTCGCGCGGAGTCGCCTCGGCCGGGACGATGGAGAGCGTGTTGGTGTTGGCCAATGTCAAGTCGCCATTGACCACGATACGGTCGTTGCGCACCTCACCCTCGGTCTGGAGGTCGAGTTCGACATAGACACCGCCCGTGAGGGTCAGGTCGCCGCTCGTCGTGATGGTACCGAAGGGCGCATCGGCCGCGCCCGGAGCGAGTCGGCAGCCCTCGTAGTTCAGTCCACCCTCGAAGGTGACCGGACCGTTCAGGACCGCGTTGCCGGCCAGAGTGCCGCGGGCGCGCAGTTCAAGGTCATTGGCCAATGTTCCGTTCAAGGTCAACGTTCCCTCGCTGACGATGGTCTTGGCCGATGTCGCAATCGCACCATTCAAGGTGAAGTTGCCCGGCTGCGACTTGATGATTTCGCCCGAGCCCGCGATAGTTCCATTGGCCACAAAATCATGCCCCTTGGGGTTCATCATGTAGGTGGCCGATGGCTTGACCTCGCCCGTGATCTGGATGGCCGACGAGTTGTCGCCCGAGATGTCGAAGATGACACTCTGCCCGTCGCTGTAGGCCAATGCCTGCGTCTGGTCGAAGCTGGTGAAACTCTCTTGGCCAATGCCCCACGCGCCAGAACGGTAGCGCGCCTCGGCCGTCAGCGTGGGCGGCAACGGAGGCAGCGGCATCTGTTCGCCCAGATAGAAGCCCGTGTTGGGATGCTGGTAGTAGCCGCGCGTGGTGCAGTCGCCGCGATAGTGTGGGTCCTGCTGGAGGCAGTAGATGCTGCGCGAAGTGGCGAGATTGGAGGTGTAGCCCACGAGTCCCGTGCTCTGCGAGTCATTCTGCTTGGCCAGGATGACCTCCTCGCGCCAGTCGCCCGTGATGTCGCCCATGAAGGCCGGACGCGTGCCTGTGCCGCCGTGGGTCGCCCAGCTGGACTCCTGCGAGAACTCGACGAGACGGCTCTTGCCGCGCACGGTCGTGACCATCAGGTTCGTGCCGTAGTTGCTGCCGCCCGGCGAAGAGAGTTCCTCGCGCAGGAGGTCGCCGTTCCACCACAGGCCCTCGAAACAGGTCGTGATACCCCACTGCGAACGGGTCTCGCCCGTCGCGTCGCCCTTGCTGTTGTAGATGTAATCGTCTGTGAAACTGTAGATTTCGTAGCCCTTGTGGTTCGGATCGACATCCATGCACGAGCCGCGTGCCACGTCGTAGATGGATGGCAGATACCACTCCTTGATGCGCTCGCCCGTGGCCGCGTCATAAAGGCATTGGCCCAACAAGGCCGACTGCTGGATGGCATATCCCTCCAGGCCCGGACGGTCGGGGTCGATGTCGCTGATGATGAAACGGTCGCCGTGGGCCAGGCCGGTCGAGGTGTAGCGGTTCTGGGCCGGATTCACGCCGTAGCCGCCCGCCCACATCTCGTCGCAGCCGTCGCCGTCGCTGTCCAGGATGCGTATCTGGTGGAACTCGGCGCAGCCCGGACGGATAGGATTACGCACCCACGTGTGGCTGTGATGCCAGTTGGACGCAACGCCATTGGCCCAATCGAAATCCCACGTCAGGATGTAGCCGTGGTGCAGCTTGGTGTTGTCGCGGTCCTCACACTCCATGATGAGTGAGGGATGCACGCCGTCAAGATAGGCGATGCCGTAGTGGCCCACCATCGCGCCATATTCGAAACTCATGTAGTCCGCGCGGTTGTCACGGCTGTAGTTGTCACCGCCTGCGCCTTCGCTCAGTTGGCTGTATATCAGTTCGTTTGTGGCCAATTCCGCTCCCGTCGCTCCGTCGATGACCGAGATATAGAACGGCGGATTGCGCCGAGTCTGCGTGCGGTAGTCGATGATGCCGTCATTGTCGGTGTCGGCCGATGCACTTCCGCCCACATACGCGCCCCAAGTCTCATGGGCCTTGTCCCAGAACCGCGTGCCGTCCGACGAACGGATGATGACCTCGCATCGGCCATCACAGTTGATGTCATAGGCCAGGACCATGTCGTTCTGACCGGCGCAGATGTTCACGTTCGGGCCCATATCGACCGTCCAGAGCAGCGTTCCGTCGAGCCTGTAGGCCTGGATCTTGTGGCTTGTGGCCGATGTATTGTCCGACTGGTTTTCAGCGTCATCGCTATTGGCCGCACCCGCAAAGAGACGGTCCACGACCACGGCATCCACCTCGCCGTTGCCGTCCAGGTCCATGGGCCACACGAACTTCGTGCGATAATCATTTCGGCCAATGACCTTATCGTCGAAATCGAAGTCGAACCACACGTTCGGCCACGCCTGCGTCCGATAGAGGAACGGCACACTCATCTCGCCCTCGACGCCATTGACGATGGCCGTGACGGCATATTCCGTATTGTCCGCAAGGGCCGATGGCGCATAGTTCGTCACCGCGAGCGGCTGGCTGTTCATCAGCGTCCAGGCCGAGCTTCCGGCCGCGCGCCGATAGACGTTGTAGGTCGTCCCTTCGGGTTCCTGGGCCAATTTACGCCACGAAATCAGCGAACTGTTCGTCCCGCCGGCCGATGTCACGCTGCGTCCGCCCGAACGATAGACAGCCACCACGCCACGACCCAACGGCTGCTGGAGGCGCTGGGCGGAGGCTGTGCCATTGGCCAAAACCAAAGTCAAAAGTGCAAGAAGGATTTTTTTCATGATGTAACAGTTAAGTGTCGTAATTTTTGCTGCAAAGGTATCGATTTTGCCATTCTTCGCGGTTAAAAATAGTAACAAAGACGTACAAAATCGTACCAAACGGCACATTTTTGCCGAAAAAATGTTACATTTGTGGCCGAAAACGACCGTTTCTCGCATTTTTATGTATCAAAATCTAAAATCCGCCCTTTTTCTCCTCTCCGCGTGGCTCCTGTCATGCAGTGCGGTTCTTGGCCAATGCCTCGGCTATCACCCGCTGCCCACCCAGGCCCAGCTGCCCGTGGCCGATGTCGATGTCATCATGCAGGATGCGGCCGGATTCATCTGGTTCGGCACGGCGGGCGGCGGTCTCTGCTGCGACGACGGCTACAGCGTCACGGCCTGCAACAGCGAGACGGCCGGACGCAGCGTGATGAAGAGCGACGACGTGACCTGCATGGCCGAGGACAGCCTGCACCGCATCTGGTTCGGCACCCGCGCGGGACTCTACACGCTGCGCCGGGACATCGGCCAATGCCAACGCATTGAAAACGAACAGATCGGCGACCGCAAGGTGAACTGCATCGCCGTCACGCCCGATGGTGCCGTCTGGGTCGGCCTCAGGCAGAACATTCTGAAGTTTTCGGCCGATGGCTCCCTCGTGAAGACGCTCTCCATTGGCCCCAACAGACGCCAGGAGCCGCGCGAGATGACCGTCGATTCCCGGGGCACGCTGTGGGTCACCGTCCTGCGCGGCGGCCTGATTACCATCGACCCGGCGACCGACTCGCTCACCCACCAGCCGTGGGACTATCCATCGGCCGCAAGCTACATTGCCGAAGACACCGTGCGCCACTGCTACTGGGTCGGCACATGGGGCGGCGGCATCGTGCGCTATCCCGCGATGCAGGTCGAACCCGCCACACTGCAATCCGTTGACCGCCACAAGTTTGGCAGCGAGGTCTATAACCTCTGGCTCGACCACGAGAGCCGCCTCATGTGGGTCGCCACGATGGACGATGTCTATGCCTACCGCATGAGCGACACAATCCGCGAGGGCGAGCCGTGTCTCTCGACGTTCTCATTGGCCAATGTCATTCCATCGGGCAAAAAACTCATCAACAAGCTCATCGCCGACCGGCGCGGAAATATCTGGGTGCCAGGCCGTTCGCCGCACACCTTCATCATCACGGGCAGCCACGCCAGCGGCCGCATCCGCCGCGACGCCGTCCCAGCCATGACCCAGCAGGTCGGCTACCGCCTCATGGCCGAAAAAATCGCCAGCGAGGGCAGCTACTACTGGATCTACCAGAACCGCACGCGCCTCTCGCTCTACGACGCCACGACGGGCCAGCTTGCCTTTATGGCCAATGACGCCCGCCCCACGCCCCTCTCCACCCAACGCCCGCTCGCCCGCTGCCGCACGATGGCCGGCGTCTGGACCTGCAACGGCAAACGCCTCGTCCACGCCTGGCACGACGGGATGACCATCCATTGGGAGGAGGTGGCCGATGCCCTTCTCCCGCACTACATCTCGGCCCTCAGCGACGAGGGCGACGGCCGCCTGCTCATCGGGACGGAGCGCGAGGTCTTCCTCTACAACTACCGCGACAGTTCGCTCCAGAAGTTGGCCGATGCCGAGGCTGTCGTCCACCAGGTCGGGTTCGGGGCCGATGGCATTCTCTCCTACTCCACCGACGCCCAGGCCGCCCAGACCGTGACCGACGCCATCGGCCACATCTGGACCCTCAACCAGCTCTCCCTCACCGAGTTCAGTCCGCGCACAGGCGCCACGCGCACCCTGCGGCCATCGGACAGGAACATCGCCATGGACTCGTTCACCGACATCACCCGAGCCGGCGACAGCATCTGTCTGGGCGGCATCGGCGCGTTCTGCATCATCGGCTCCTGCCGCGAACTGGACTCGCCGCGCGACCTCGGCCCCTGTCTTGTCACCCGCTACGACACGCTGCGCGCCGTCCACCTCTCAACGATGAACCACGCCCACGCCGCCGACGTCCACTTTGCCTACCGTTTCCGCCCGTCGGACGCATGGACGGAACTGCCGGCGGGCCAGAACGTCATCGGACTGACGGACATCGGCCACGGGAAGACACCGCTTTACGTGCGCGCGACCGACGAATACGGCCTCTGGAGCCGCGAGCAGATAGTCCTCTCCATCTCGCGTCCCTGGCCTCTGCGTCCGTGGAGCCTTGCCATCGCCATCGGCGCCCTGATTCTCTACGGCTTGTGGGCGTGCCGGTTCCCATTGGCCAAAAACAGGATGATGACGATGATGGCCGATGCTCCAGCCCGCCAGGACCCGCATTTCATGGAGCGTGTGGAGGCCCTCGTGAGCCGCAATCTGGCCAATGTCGATTACGGCGTGGACGAACTGAGCCGCGACCTCTCGATGAGCCGCATGAACATGTACCGCCGCTTTCAGGCCGAGTCGAGCGTCACGCCCTCCGAATACATCCGGCAGTACCGCCTGCGCCGCGCCTCCGAACTGCTGCGCACGACCACGAAGTCGGTCACCGAGATCGCCTACGAGGTCGGATTCACCTCACCGCAATACCTTGCCAAGTGCTTCCGCGACGAGTTCGGCATCACGCCCCGCCAGGCGCGCGGTGAGAGTTGATTTTTCTAAACTGTTCCCCGCGAAAAAACGTAGAGACGTCACATTGTGGCGTCTCTACCTATTTTGTCCGTTTTATGGCCAATGGAACTATTCCGCCGGATGGACAGCGCGGACGGGAATGCCGATGTTTCTGTACGAAGTGGTTACATAAGTTGAACCATTCTGAAACACAGCTTGAGAGACGCAGACAGGCCAATTTCTTCTCACTCCAGTTCCCCAATAATACGATTCCAACGTCTCTTCCTGCCAATTCGTGCCAGTCATGAAACCTGCAAACGAGAAAAAAATGCTCTTGCCATTGTAAGAACTGATGAGCTTTGCTCCAATCACGCCATCTTCGTTTATTGCTTCGTAGGTACATGCGTTAAAGAGCTCTTGCCATTCGGCATCCGATGGAGTTCTCCACCCTCCGCCCCAATTGATGTGGGCTGCATCATCGGCCAATTCAAGCACAGACAATGTGTCATAATAACCCTCGTAGCCATAACTTTCGGCCATTTCTTGCGGGACATATTTTGTCAATGTCTCTTGGGTGCCATTACAATACTTGTATGTCTGCCATGAGTAGTCTTCTTTGGATTCCGTCTCTCCCCACGCAAAATAATCTCCGTATTCTTCTGGCTTGCTTGCGCCGACATTCATCGTCGCCCAAAGCAAGCCGCTGGGCAGACCCAAATCGACATAAACGTGGCCATCGACGATAGGCTCCATATTTTCCACGACGGCGTTGATCGTGAGCGGCATGTCGCCCTGCACGCTGACGTTGATCTGGTTCTTGTAGCCGGAGATGAGCGTGACCTCGGCCGTGCGGCTGTACGATCGGGTGTTGCCGCTGATGGTGGCGGTGTAGTCCACGGTGAGCTGTGCCTTCGTGCCCGTGCCGGTCGAGGCGGGAATCATCGCGGTGCCGACGGTTGTGGTATCGGTCGAAAGCTCGACAGGATTGTCCGTCTCGGCGCTGTGGAAGGCGTAGGTCGCGGCGGCATCGGCATTGGCCACAACCGCACCCGAACTGAAGGTCAGGGTGGCGGCACCGGGTGCGCTGAGCGTGAGGCCGGTGAGCGTGTGTGTGGTGCCGTCGGGCATGTTGGTCGCATTGGCCAAGACGTTGATGATGGTCTGCGCCATCAGGTGGCGGAACTGGAGCGAGACGCTACCGTTGTTGTCGTCTTTGCTGGCCGAGGCATAGGCCGCCAAGACGTCTTTGGTGCCGTCGGTGGTGATGGCCAATGTGCCTGTCGTGCCGTTGAAGGTGGTGCTTACGGCCGATGTGTTTCCGTCGGCCGGATAGTAGGCGTAGAAGGTGACCTTGCTGTTGTCGTCAGGCCAATAGGCCATCAGGCTGGTGTTGGCGGGCGAACTGCTGCCATCGCCGCTTGCGACGTATGTCCACCCATTGATGACGGTTGTGCGGTCCGTCGTGTTCACGGCATGGATCGTGAAGCCGCCGCCGCTATTGGACAGGGAGCTGATGGTGGCCTCCTGTGCGTTGTAGCCGCGTGTCGTCTGCGGCAGGTAGGTGGTGATTGTGATGGGCGTGCGCCCGTTCTCGTCCGGCAGGATGTTTCTCTCGCCGATTTCTTCATTGGAGCAGCTGCCCAATGTCACGGCTGCCATGGCAGCCAGAAAAAAATAACACTGTTTCATAGTAGTATGCCCCCCACCCATCCTCCCCGAGGGGAGGTGTTTGACCATTCGGCCGAGGGGATAAACCGAATGGATGATTAGTTACCCAACTAAATCTCCCCGAGGGAAGACTTCTGCCAATGCAGACAAGATGGGGAAAATTTGTTATTGTTTAACTCATTATTTTTTTGATATTCATTGGCCAAAAATAGAAAAAAACGATTGACGGGGACTCTCTCCTCCCCTCTGGGAGGTCGGGAGGGGGTCGCTCTTTTTAGTAAAAGAATATATATCCCATCGTGATGGCCGCGATGATGCCGATGAGGTCGGCCGCAAGACCGTAGCCAGCCGCGTAGCGGAACCGTTTGATGCCCACCGAGCCGAAATAGACCGCGAGGACGTACATCGTCGTGTCGGTCGAGCCTTGGATGATGGACGCTACGTGACCTTGGAAGCTATCGACGCCGTAGTGTTCGAACACATCGAGCATCATGGCACGTGCTCCGGCACCGTTGAGCGGCTTGAGGATGGCGCAGGGCAGTCCGGCCACGAAATCGGTGTTCATGCCGATGGCCGAGAAGCACCAGCCGAGGCCGTCGGTGATGTAGGTCAGCGCGCCGCACTCGCGGAACAGGCTGATGCCCACGAACATTGCAATCTGATACGGGATGATGGTCACGACGGTCTGGAATCCCTCTTTCGCACCATCGACGAAGGTGCTGAACAGCGGAACTTTCTTCCACACGCCCACCAGCAGGAAGAGCATGATGCAACCGAACAGCAGGATGTTGCTCACCAGCGTCGAATAGAGTTTCAGACTCTCCTCGTCGAGCGTCGCAAAGAAATATGAAAGTCCGCCGATGAAGGCCACCGCACCGCCGATGAAGCCCAGCAGCACCTTGTCGAACCGTATGCGCTGACGCAGGCAACACAGCAGCAGGCCGCCCAGCGACGAGCAGGCCGTGGCCAACAGCAGGGGCAGGAATATGTCCGATGGATTGGCCGCACCGTATTGCGCACGGTACATCATGATGGAAATCGGGATGATGGTCAGACCCGACGTGTTCAGGACGAGGAACATGATCATCGCGTCGCTCGCCGTGTTCTTCTTCGTGTTCAGTTCCTGCAGCTCCTTCATCGCCTTCAAGCCCATCGGCGTGGCAGCGTTGTCGAGACCAAGCATATTGGCCGACACGTTCATCAGGATGCTGCCCTGGGCGGGATGCCCTGCCGGAATGCCGGGGAAGATGCGCGAGAAGAGTGGATTGATGAGCCGTGAGAACTTGGCAATCACGCCGCCCTGTTCACCGATTTTCATCAGTCCGAGCCAGAAACTGAGCACGCCGACCAGTCCGAGGCAGATTTCAAAGGCGCGCTTCGATGCCTCGAACGTCGTGTTCATCAGTCGGCTCCACACTTCGACATCGCCCGTCAGCGAGCCGACAATGGCCATGATGAAGGCCACAACGAAAAAGAATAGCCAGATGTAGTTAAGCATAGTTTATTTTTTTGTAGTTATGTCGGGAGTTAAATTATTTCTCCATGACAATCAGGTTGATGCCTTGACTGAGGCCGGCTGGAATAAGCACTTGGTCGCGCCGCACGAACGGGATGTCGCCGTACTTCTCGATGCCGGGCGAGGTACACAGGGCCGCCTTGTCGCCACGATTCTGGTTGAGGTCGCCCACCAGACGGTTGCGCCACGGATTGGTGAGCCGCAACTTGACGGGGAACGTGCATTGGCCCTTCTTGCTTTGGCCGATGCAGGTCGCAACGGCATCGGTGATGTCGAGCGCGTAGGTCGGATCCCAAACCGTGCCTAGATCGGAGTTGCCCACCCAGACGTGAGCCGTCGCACCCAAGGCCGGCAGGTTCAGTTTGAGGCGTTGGCCAATGTATTTCTCCGGCAGAGTGAGCGTCAGGTCGTATTCGAGCACGCCGCAATAGTATTTGATGTCGGGATTCTTCGATTCGGTGATGTCGCGTAGTTCGCTGATTTTCTGCGTCTTAATGTCTTTGTCCGATGGGAATGACAGCCGTCCGTCGGCCTTCGTGATGTGGAGCGTCTCGACGATGGCCGGAGCGAGCACTTCACGGTCGTACGAGGCATCGGCCGCAACCTCCTCACCGAAGAGGACAATGACCGCCTGACGTGGGCGCAGTTTGATGCGGTAGGCTCCGTCGCGGGGCGTCATCGCGTAGCGTCGGCCATCCATCGGGTCGAGCAGGACGGCACTGCGACCGACCTCGCGCGTGAATGTCACATCGGCCATCAACTCCTTGTCGTCCTGCATGTTGGCCAAGAAATAGGCATCCTTTCCGGCCCTCTTGCGGTGCAGGTAGTTGATGCGGCTGTCGTCGGCCTTGTCGGCAAAAACGACCTCGCGCTTGACCTCGGGCGCGGGCAGGAAATCGTTGTCGCCCCAGATTTCATTGGCCAACCGCAGCACTTCGGCCGATTCCTCCGCGTGGTTCAGCAGTCCGAGCGAGGCGACGGGTTTCACGCCGCACACCTTGGCTCCGGCCTTGTGCAGCGCGTGCAGTTGGCGCATGGTCAATAGGTTGATGGCCGATTGCCGCACGATGATATATTGATAATCAATGCCTTTCAGGTGCGGCCGCTGGATGACCAGCCGTCCGTCGCGGACTTGGGTTTCGGCCAATGCCTCGGCGTTGATGTACTGGTATTTCTGACCTTCGGGGATGAGGCGGGCAAGTTCGTCGGCCTTGCATTCGTTGGCCGGACGGCAATCGCCGATGTAGATCAGCGCATCGGCACACCGCTGTGCACCCTGCATCTGCTCCTGAATGCGCTGCTGCCATGTCCAGTAGGGCAGCGACTCGTTGAACCACGGATTCAGGCGGTTGAAGGCTTGGCCATAGATGCCGAGCGTGAAGCCCGGGCCGCGATCTTGCATCTGGTGCACGTAAGAATGGAGCATCATCTTGCTCACGCCCTCCGAGTAGGCCTGGTTGGCGTATGGCACCAAATCCCACGGTGATTCGCTGTAGATGGCGGCACCGGTGTAGGCTTCGCTGGCCAAGATGGGTTTGTCGTAGAGCAGCGCGGCGTGCTGTGGCAGGATGTGGTTGAACGGCGCGGTGACCTTCGATGTGATAGGGGTCTGCATGGCCTGCAGACGCGCCCAGAACTCGGTCATCGGCACGTCGCAGTACTTGTAGGTCGCCATGATGTCGCAGCCCGGAATGTCGTCCTTGCCGCCGTAGATGCCCTCGCTGTAGAGCAACATGCCGTTGGCGTGGCACAGGTCGGCCAAGTGCTTGAAGAAGTATTCCTCGATGAGTTCGCCGAGGGTGAGCCGGTAGTCGTGGATGAAGGCATCGCACGTTGTCGCGTCGAAGATGGCATCGCCCGCAAGCACAGGCAGATAGGGCAGCATCGAATAGCCGCGCCGTCTTGCAAACTCTTCGGGCAGGTGTTTCGTCCACGTCTGCAGGCGGCACTCCCAACTGTCCACAAGGAAGTAGGAGAACGTCTTGCCGCAATGCCGTCCGGCGGCCTTCATCACGTCGCGGTTGTAGTGGGCGAAATGCAGATTGAGGGCGGTGGTGTCCATCTTGTCGCACTCGAAACCGGCGCCTTCGGGTGAGGCCGGATGGGTCTTCTGTCCCGTCGTGGTGTAGCCGAAACGCAGCACTTCGAACCGTTTTACCTCGCTGCTCAGGATGGAGAACTGCAATTCGGCTGGCACGGTCAGCACTCCGCGCTTGGCGTCAAGATAGGGCGTGAGGTCTTTCACATCGGCCAATGTCACAGCCCGCTTCAGCCCCACGGGATAGGCCAGCACGCACACGTCCTCGTAGTAGTTCGCCTTCGTCTCGGGCTGTGGCAGTTCGATTTCCATGCGTCCGTCGGCCAGACTCTGCAGTTCGCTGGCCCCCGTAATCAGCACTTTCGCGTAGGTGATGCCCTTCATCGAGTTTTCGGGCGCAATCCATGGGCCGCCGGTCTCGCTCCAGCCGTCGCAGTTGGCCGTGCCGATGGTCATGCCGAGACGTTCTGCCTCGTCCAATGCCCAACGGAAAAGGTCGTACCACTCCGGCGACGCGAATTTCGCCACGGGCCAGGCCGACTCGTCGATGTCGCGCATATTTTCGGGTGCGACGTATTTTTCAAATGCCTTGAACTGCGATCCGAACGGCCGATAGACATTGAGGATTGTGGCATTGTCGATGCCGTTGGCCTTCATGGCTTCGAGGTCTTTGGTGATGCCCTCGCGGGTGATGTGGCCGTTCATCCAGTGCCACCATGTACCTGTGGCCGATGGCGTCTGGGCATTGGCCGTAAACAATGTGGCCGACAGTGCGGCGGTGGCGATTGCGGTGCGGAGATGGGTGCTCATGCTGTGGGGGAAATGTTTGTTGGATTTTTTTTGTGGCTTTGGCCGATGGCTCATAAAAGGACAAGGCAATGTCCGTCAGCTTGTTGCACGTCGGACATCGCCTTGACCCAAATCTTCTTGTCTTACTTTCCAGCCGCCTTCATCAGGCCGGCGATGACAGCGTGGTCGAAGCCCTCCTTGGTCATCTCGTTCAGACCCTTGATGGTGATGCCGCCAGGGGTGCAGACCTTGTATAGAAGCCCAGTTCGATGGCGGCCTGCATGGCGGCCTTGATGTACTCGAAGGCGTAGGCGATGCCGCACGACGTGACGGCGGTACCGGCAGCCATCTGCTTCTCGTCGATGATGATGGCCGAGCCGAGTTCGTCGAACATCTTCTTGACCAATGCCTTGTTCTCGTCGCTCACCTTGTCGTTGAAGGCGATGAGCGTCGGGCTCTGCTTGATGGCGATGGCGGTGTTCGGGATGACGCTGACGAGCTGGAACGTGTCATCGGCCAGGAATCCGTTCAGGTCGGCGAACTTGATGCCGGCTGCGATGCTGATGATGAGCGGACGGCGTTTGGCCAATGTGGGACGGATGCCCTCGATGACGGGCTGCACGAGCCACGGCTTGACGGCGGTGACAACGACATCGGCATCGGCCACAGCAGCCAGATTGTCGGTCGTGATGTTGATTTCAGGCACATCGGCCTTGATTTTGGCCAATGTCTCCTTGTTCGGTTCGCTTACGGTGATTTCTGCGGCCTTGAAGACCGTTCCTGTGGCGAGGCCGCGGGCTGTAGCGCCGCCCATGTTGCCTGCGCCGATAATGGCAATTTTCATAATTTTATTATTGTTTTGAACTTTGATTCGTCTGGAAATATTTAACCACGAAATTCACGAAAAACACGAAAATGTTTTGTCCGCATGGCGAATCTCCTCCCCTCGGGGAGGTCGGGAGGGGGTCTCTCATTTCCCGAACACCTTGATGTTGATGTAGCGTTTCGGGTGCGCCTTGATGTCGTTCACGAGGCTGTCAACATCGGCCAAAGTGCCTTCAAGTTGGCGGTGCAGTTCGTCGCTGTTGATGAGGCGGCCGGCCGTGCCCTGCGTGCTGTTGAGGGCCGACACCATGAGGTTGACCGAATCGAGCGTGGCGTTGGCTTGTCCGATGATGTCGCGTATGCGGGCCTCGCGCAGTTCGACGCTGAGCGTGTCGAGGTTGGCGGTGGCATTGTTAACATTGTGCAGGATGCCGGGCAGTTCGCGGTTCAGGTCGGTGAGCGTGCGGTCGAGCTTGTGTGCCAAGGTGTTGACCGACAGCAGCGTCTCGTTGAGCCTTGTGTCGTGGACGACGGTGTTCAGCCCCGTGAGCAGCGAATCGACTTTTGGCAGCAGAGCCATAACTTTCGGCATTGCATCGGCAATCCCATCGGTCAGACCGGGAGCCATTCCACCGCCCAGAAGGGTGTCGCCGGCCGCCATAAAACCATTGGCCGCATCGCCCAAAGTCAGGTGGATGTTGCTGTTGCCCAAAAGGTCGGGCACGATGATGGCCGATGTGCCGCGTGGCAGTCGCAGCGACGGGTCAAGGTAGAGGCCGAGTACGACCTCGTTAGTCGCGTAGTTGTAGTGCATCGAGCCGACGAAGCCCACTTTGTAGCCGTTCAGTTTCACATGGCTCGACTCGGCCACACGTTCTACGTTGGGGCTCTGCATGTAATAGACCGTGCTGGTGTGCAGCTGTCCCTTCAGGAACTTGATGCCAAAGACCATCGCGACGATGGCCACGATGGTCCAGATACCGATTTTTATCTCTTCTGCGCGTTTCATTATTCTAAAGTTAAGAAATAAGAATTAAGAAATCCTTTTCACTCCTCTTAAATTTCCTCCTCCCCTCGGGGAGGTTGGGAGGGGGTCTTTACTTTATTCTGTTGCCGTTTTCGTCAAAGTGAACCGAAAATGCGTCGGGAAACGATTTGCGCACCTTGAGGATGGCCTGTTGCAGGTCACTCCGGTCGGCGGCCTCGCCGTAGGTGTAGCGGAAATAGCCGTCCACCTCGTAGCATTGCACTGGCCACAGGCCCTTCAGCGCCGCATCGCCACGGTTGAAACGGGTCGTCGAACTCATGAACTGGATGCGGTAGCAGGAGCGTTTGGCCAACAGGGGAACGGGCGCACCCACGGGAACCTCGGCAGGCGTTGTCGTGTTTGTGGCCAATGCCGTTGCCGTCTCGGACTTCTGCGTCGGGGGTGTCGTCGGGGCCGATGGCTCTGACTGCACCGGTTCATTGGCCACAACAACCGCAGCCGATGCGGGCTTCTCATCAACCGTTGGAGAGGCCGTCACAGGTTGAGTCTGGGTCGGGATTGTGGCCGATGGCGTTTCGTCCGCAGCCGCAGGGACATTGGCCAAAACCGGAACCTCGGACTCCTCACGCAGCTGACGGCGCTCCCAGTTGCGCTTGTACTGCTCAAAGCCCTTGAAGAGCGATGCGGCGAAGAGGTCCTGCGCCTCGGTCGAGTTGAGGAACTTCTCTTCGTTGTAGTTGGTGATGTAGCCCAGTTCGACGAGGATGGCCGGCATCGGGCTGTAGCAGAGCACGAAGATGTTCTTGTGTTTCACGCCGCGATCCAGCGCATGACTCTTGTAGCTCGACTTGCGCAGGGCCGACATGATGTTGTCCTGCACGTAGTGGGCCACCTCCATGCTGTATTTGTTGTGCTTCTCGCGCTGCGCCTGACACAGGATTTTCGTCTCGATATCGACCGCTGTCTCGAAGTCGATCTGCTTGCCGTCGATGTCGAGATTCTCGCGCTCGATCATTGTCCGTTCGCGGATTCGCTTCTGTTCGGTCTCGCTCTTGCCTTGCAGGCCCGTGATGCCGAAGACGTAGGTCTCGACGCCCTTGGCCGAACTGCTCTGCGCCGAATTGACGTGAATCGAGATGAAGAGGTTGCCTTTGGCCTCGCGTGCGATGCGGGTGCGGTCGGGCAAGGTCGGATAGACATCGGTCGTGCGCGTATAGACGATTTTCACGTCGGGGTGGTTCTGTTCGATGAGTTTGCCGAGCTTGAGTGCCACGTTGAGCGCGATGGTCTTCTCGTCCTGCTTGAATTTGCGGTGCAGAGTGCCCGGGTCGCCGCCACCGTGACCGGGGTCAATGACGACCACAAACTGTGACGCTGCAAAGACCTGCAACGCACCGAAGAACAGGGAAAAGGCCAGGACTGTCAGTCGGAAAAGATAGCGGCTCATAATCTGCTAAAAATGTCATGTTGAGTGGCTCAGAGCATCTCCAGATGATGATTGAGATTCTTCGCCACGCACAGAATGACAATGATGGGAATAATCTGTATGTGAATAATGCTGCAAATCTACTGAAAAACTTGCACAACTCCAAATTTATTCGTACTTTTGCGGCGTTTTCAACTGAAAAACCTCCGCAACTCTCCGAAATTTATGAACGCAAAACGCAAATTCGGCCTTTTGGGTCATCCGCTGGGCCACAGTTTCTCCCGACAGTTCCACAACGACCGTTTCGCGCGCCTCGGCATCGATGCCGTCTATGAGAATTTCGACCTCGACGACATCGCCAAGTTGCCCTCCGTTTTGGCCAATGAACCTGACTTGCGCGGCCTCAACGTCACGATTCCGTACAAGCAGGACGTGATGCAGTTCCTCGACGAACTTGACCCGTTGGCCGAGCGCATCGGCGCCGTCAATGTGGTGAAGATTGAGCCATCGGCCGACAGGAATACCCGCGTAGCTGGAGTGCGTCTGAAGGGCTACAACTCCGACATCGTCGGCTTCCGCGACAGTCTGCGGCCGATGCTCCACAGCGGCGAACGGGCGGCTCTCGTGCTCGGCACGGGCGGCGCAAGCAAGGCCATCTTTGTGGCACTACGCGACTTGGGCATCGAGCCGGTCTATGTGTCGCGCACGGCGGCTCCTGGTCGCTTGACTTACAGCGATTTGACGGCCGATGTGATGGCCTCGCACCTCGTCATCGTCAACTGCACACCGCTTGGCATGTTCCCCAAGGTGGATGCCTGTCCCGACATTCCGTACGAGCTGCTCACGTCGTCGCACATCTGCTTCGACTGTGTCTATAATCCGGCCGAAACGCTCTTCATGAAACGTGCGGCCGAGCATGGTGCACAGGTCAAGTGCGGCTACGAAATGCTTGTCGGACAAGCAATTGAAAGCTATCGGATCTGGACAGAGTAGACCCTAACCCCAGCCCTTCCCCGTTATGTAGGGGAAGGGAGTATATACCAAATGAGGCGTTTTCTTTGGCCGATGATTTCTACCTTGATTATGGCCGATGGCTCACGTCCACAAAATGACCGCAGGGGACTGCCGCGCCATATTTTGCAGGTCGCGAATCGTAAGGCTTGACTTCCTTTGCTTCGTTTCTTGGGTTTAGCCAAGAAACGAAGCAAAGGATAGAATAATTGATAATCTTTTAGCGAGAGTCCAGAAATGCCCTCCGCACAGGATAATAAAAAAACTAATTTTCATAGATCATGAAACACATCTCTCTACTCGTATCTCTCTTTCTTGCGGCGGCATGCACATTGGCCGAGAACCTGAAAGAGTCATTTGAATCGGGACTGCCCAGCTCTGCGTCATCGGCCGAAACCACCGTGGCTTTGGCGTCGGGCGACTGGAAAATCAAGGGCGTCTATGCGAAGACGGACAACGGCTCGAAACGCGCCACGATGAGTGGCGGCGGCTACGTGATTACGCCCGAGTTGTGTCAGCCGGGCAACGTGTCGTTCAAGCATCGCGCATCGGGCAACGGCAAGAAACTGCTGGTCGAAAAGTCGGTCGATGGCGGCGCTACGTGGTCGGAAATCGGCACGGCGACCATCTCGTCATCGTCCAACTACGGCAGCAGCTCGTTCAAGGTCAATTCGGATGAGGACGACACCGCCGTGCAAATCCGTTTCACCTGCCAGAGCGCGACCATCTACTTGGACGACATCGACATCTCGTTGAACTCGGCATCGGCCAACATCACAGACGACGAGACACCCGATCCGACCTACATCACCGAGGGCATTCCTGTGCCGACACGGCCTTTCCCGACGCCTCTGCACGAATATTTCATTGCTCCCAATGGCAACGACGTGACGGGCGACGGCTCGTTCGAGAAGCCTTGGCTCAACCTGCAATATGCCGTTGATCATGCCGTTGCGGGCGACCATATCGTCTGTCGCGGCGGCACGTACACCCCGACCTACAAGAAGGATGGAGAGAAATACACTGTGCGCATCACGACTTCGGGTACGGCCGATGCACCAATCGTCATCCGCAACTACGAAAACGAACTGCCCATCTTCGACTTCAAGCAGCAGCTGTTGGACAACAGCATCGGCGACCGCGGCATCCTCCTGACGGGCAACCACTGGTGGCTGTTCGGCCTGCACATCACCCACGCGGCCGACAACGGCATCAAGCTCGAAGGCTCGTACAACCGCATCGAGCGTTGCCAGTTCTCCTACAACCTCGACACGGGTCTGCAGCTCGGCTTCGGCCACGACTTCAGTGCGACGGGTTTCGGCTCGAAGAACGACGGCACGTATTGCGCCTACAACGACATCATCGACTGCGACTCCTATTATAATTGCGACTACGACAGCAACTACGGCTCGGATGCCGATGGCTTTGCCTGCAAGATGCACAACGGCAAGGGCAACCGCTTCATCCGTTGTCGCGCATGGCACAATTCCGACGACGCGTGGGACCTCTACGAGACCGATTTCAGCGTCGTGCTCGTAGAATGTTGGGCGTGGGAGTCGGGCAAGGCGGCCGACCACACTTGGGTCAAGGACTACGTGACGAAGGGCGGCTCGATGTCCTTCTCGGGCAACGGCAACGGCATCAAGCTGGGCGGCAACGGCACGGGCGGTTCGTCGCGGGGCATCCACTACGCGATTAACTGCATCTCGTTCGGCAACAACAACGGCAGCTCGGTCAAGGGCTTCGACTGCAACAGCCACAAGGAGGGGCACGTGCTCATCGGATGCCTCGGCTTCGACAACAGCTACGACTTCATGTTCGAGAGCGGAGGTTCATCGGCCGACACCTATTTCTGCAACAACATCTGTCTGGGACGGCAGGAGATCTGTGTGGGCGGCGACGACTGGAATGCCATCGCATCGCCCATGTCGAAGAACGGCTGGACGAACCACCTCGTGACGGGCATCGGCCGCGAAGATTTCATTTCGCTCGACGAGGAGGAGGCGCTCAAGCCGCGTGCCGTTGACGGTTCCCTGCCGCGACGCTTCGGCCGTCTGGCTGCCGACAGCAAGCTCATCGATGCGGGCGATGCGACATACGAATCGACCTGCGGCGTCTATCAGCAGCTTGTGGCCGATTTCCCGTTCCTCGCTCGCACCGTCACCGGCCAGTCGCGCGACATCGGCCCTTACGAACGTCCGGCCAGCGATGACGTGAGCGAAATCCGCGTAGTGAGGTCGGCGGACAAGAAAAGGGCCACAAAGGCTATCCGCAACGGCCATTTCGTCATCGAACATAACGGACTGACGGTCAACGCTATCGGCCAAAAAATGAAATAAGGCACATTGGCCGTAAACAGAAGAAAAAAAACAGTCACCGGTGTTTTGGGCATCGGTGACTGTTTTTTGTCGGATTGCGGAGTCTTACTTCTTGATCTTTGCAATGATTTGGGCCACAGTGTCGGCATTCTTCTGGAATTCGGCATTCTTGGTGGTCTTGGCCAATGTCTCCCACAGCTGTTTGGCGACGTTCAGGTTGCGCACGGCATCGCCATAACGGCGGATTTTCGCATCGGCCTGAGCCTGACCGCATTTGGTGTGAATCATCGCCATGTCCTGGCAGAGCTGTCCGTCGAGGCGCATGTTGTTCAGCACGACGAACTGGCGGATGACCTTCTCGTAGGTGCCGCACTCGGCCAACAGACCGCCCGTGCCATGCTGCATCGCACCGAGTTCGAGGGCTGCGTTGATGGCGAAGTGGATGACGCGGCCGTCGCGCGGATATGCCTTGAAGCAGTCGAGCGCGAGATTCATATTGGCCGTAAGCACAACGGTGAGATCGTGGTTCGACTTGTTCTGGCGACGGTAGTGCATGGCCAGCATGTGGTTCGTGACCGACAACGCAAGACGTTGCAGCAGGCCCTGAGGCGACATCCGTTCGCCGTCCTGCTTCTGGTATTGGCCGACGAGCTTCATCTGCAGGATCTGAGCCTCGACCAGTGCGTCGTATGCCTTGTCGTGACGTTCAACGTGGTCGCACAGTTCGCCCAGCGACTGGTAGAAGCCGGCCATCTTGGCGAGGTCGGCGGTGTCGAGCGATGAATAGTCGCCCTTCGGCTCGTCCAGAAATGCGTTGAGCAGGCTGATGGCAGGCTCGGTGTAGTTGGTGAACTGCTCCTGCAACTCCTTTGGAAGCGCGTAGTAGAGCTTGGCCATGTCGATGTGCTGGTTGATGATGTCTTCGGCGATGCGTCCGCGTTCCTCTTCGGTGCGCTTCTCGTCTTGCGTCTGAGCGCGTTCGGCCTTGACGATGGCCTCGAAGAGGACGGCGATGGCCTTCGGCTGTGCCATCTCCTGACAGATTTTCAGCGCAATCCAGTATTGGCGAATCTGCTCGCTGCTGATGGTGAGCGGGTCGGCCTGCTGGAGCGGCGGCATGAGGTAGTTCATGGCAGCGATGAATGCCTGCTGGGCCTCCTGTTCCTGGCGGCGCATACGGGCGTTCTGTGCGATGCGGAGTCGGCCGATGCCCAAGATGACGGAAATCTCCTGATGGCCTTGGCCGATGAGCTCCTCGACGACCTGAGTGAGACGTTCGGCCGATGGCTTGATGAGTTCGGCATTGCCCACAATGTTCAGTCCGTCGTTGAGCAGAATCATCAACAGTTTGGTCAGATTTATTTTTTCGCCCTCGCAGCGCGGCATGTCGTAGATGCAGTCCTTCACGGCCTGAGGCGCATCCTTCAGCGCCTGTCCGAGTGTGTTTACGGCCAATCGCAATTGCTCGCCCTCGGCCTGGCTGACGTATTCGGCAACGGCAGCCGTCTCGCCGCCATCGAGCAGCAGGTGGGTAATCTGCACATCGCGTACGATGTCGCCAGCCTCCTTGTGCTCAAGCAGGTAGTAGCCGAGGTCGCTTGCACAGCTGCGGTGGTTGCCCTCGTCGAGCATCTTGTCCAATTTTTCGCGTAGCTGCGGCGTGAAGTCGTACAACTTGCAGTTCGGCAGTTCGCGGTAGGCGAGGAAGGGCACGCCGAGCACGTTGTTCCACTCCTCGAAGGTGTCGGGATTGAATTCTTCGCCGATGACAGCCTGCAGGTCGGTGGCTCGCAGTCCGCCGATTGATGTCAGGATGTAGCGCACGGGTTCGGCAATCTGGTCGTCGCCCAGAGCCTCGGCCGATGCCTTGATGTAGTCCTCGATGACCTGCGATTCGTCGTCGGTCAACTTTTCGGTTTTGGCCAAAATGGCCTTGATATTCTCGATTTTCTCGTCGTTGAGTGTTTGTTTGAATTCGTTGATAGTCATATTATTTTAATTACAAATTACTGATTACATATTTCGGTTTTTGCGTGTCTTCATTTCTTTGCCTTGAAGCAAAGAAACGAAGCAAAGAAAGTTCAAGCCTTACGTTGCGCGGCCTGCAAAAAGGTGGTCTCGCTCGCTTGTAAGCCAAACTCGGCCTATCGGCCTCAAACAGGGCTTACCGCTTCGCAATCCTCACCTTTTTACGGTCGGCCGCTCCACTATGGCAGTCCTAACCCGCCGTTTCGTGGTCGTGAACCATTGGCCATAAACAAGATGGAAACCATTGGCCGTAAAAATAAAAATGTTGGCCATGTTTCTGTCTTTCTTTTTGTATATACTCCCCCTCCCTATATAACGGGAGGGGGCTGGGGGGTGGGTCTACTTCCACAAGGCGGAACTTGCGTCGCTCGGCATTCTCCAGTCGCCGCGTGGCGAGATGCTCACGGTGCCGACTTTCGGGCCATCGGGCAGGCATGAACGCTTGAACTGCTGCTGGAAGAAGCGGCGCATGAAGGTCGAGAGCCATTTGCGGATGGTTTCGTCGTCGTAGGTCGCATCGCGTTCGCCGGCATATTCGTCGCTCTGGAATGCCTTCTTGGCCAACATGAAAATCTTGTCGGCCGATGCACCGAAGCGGAAGAAGTGGTAGAGGAAGAAGTCGTGCAGCTCGTAGGGGCCGACGAGGTCTTCGGTCTTCTGTGCGATGTTGCCCTGCTCGTCGGTCGGGATGAGTTCGGGACTGATGGGCGTGTCGATGATGTCGAGCAGATATTTGCGCGTCTCCTCGCTGCCGCTCATGGCCACGTAGCGGACAAGGTATTTGACCAACGTCTTCGGGATGGAGACGTTGACGGCATACATCGACATGTGGTCGCCGTTGTAGGTGCACCAGCCGAGAGCCAGCTCCGATAGGTCGCCCGTGCCGATGACGATGCCGCCCGTCTGGTTGGACGCATCCATCAGGATCTGCGTGCGTTCGCGAGCCTGACAGTTCTCATAGGTCACATCGTGCACGCTCGGGTCGATGCCGAGGTCCTTGAAATGCTGGTTGACGGCGTCCTTGATGCTGATTTCCCGCGTAGTGATGCCCAGTGCCTTCATCAGGCCGAGGCTGTTGCCGTGGGTGCGCTTGCTCGTGCCGAAACCGGGCATGGTGATGCCGACGATGCGGTCGCGCGACCAACCCAGCTTGTCGAAGGCGCGTACGGTGACGAGCAGGGCCAATGTCGAGTCCAATCCGCCCGAGATGCCCACCACGGCGGTCTTGGCCTGGATGTGTTGCAGACGCGTCACGAGTCCCTGCACCTGGATGTTGAAGATTTCGGAGCATCGCGCCTCCATATCATCGGCCGAAGCCGGCACGAACGGACGTGGAGCCACGTAGCGGTAGAGTTGCTGCTCGAAGTCGGGGGCCTTGAGCTTGCTCAGCTGGATTGTCTGGTAGCCGCCCGTGCGAGGCAGGCTGTGCGAGTAGTATTCGCTGTGGAAATCGCGTGTCGAGGCAGAAGCATCGGCCATAAGGTTGCAGAATGTGCTCTGCGTGCGGCGCAACACTTTCAGCTTTTCGACATCGACGTCGCGCACCAGAATGTGCGGCTCCATCTGGAAGCGTTCGCTCTCGCCAAGCAGTGTACCGTTTTCGGCGATGAGACCCTTGCCGGCAAAGACGAGGTCGGTCGATGACTCGCCGAATCCGGCCGAGGCATAGACATAGGCGCACACCAGACGACCCGACTGGGCCTCGATCATGCGGCGCAGATAGGCGTGCTTGCCCAACACCTCGTTCGAGCACGAGAGGTTGACGATGACCTGTGCGCCGGCCAATGCCATACGGTTCGACGGAGCCATCGGCACCCAAAGATCCTCGCAGATTTCGATGCCGACGGTCGTGCCCTCGAAGTCGAAAAGCAGGTCTTTGCCGATGCGGACGCGCTGTTGTACGCGCTTGCCCTTGCGGTCGGTCATCGAAAGTTCGAGCCAGCTGCCATCGGCCACCTCGACGCCCGACGCGAACCAGCGCGCCTCGTAGAATTCGTTGTAGGTCGGCAGATATATTTTGGGCACGATGCCTGCGATGACACCGTCGCCCAGCAGCACGGCGCAGTTGTACAGACGGTTGCCCACGGCCAATGGCGCACCCACCACGACGGCCATGTCGATGCCGCGTGTAGCCTCGGCCAGATGCATCAGGGCTTCACGCGCGACCTCAAGCAGCGGCTGGTGATGGAAAAGGTCGGCACAGGTGTAGCCCGTGAGCGAAAGTTCGGGGAAGGCGAGCAGCTGGACGCCGTCGGCATGTGCCTGACGGATGAGCTCGATGTGCTGTTTCAGGTTATATTCGACATCGGCCACCTTGACAGTGGGGATGGCGGTCGCTACGCGAAAAAAGCCGTAGTCGGGAGTTGTTTTTTCCTGCATATTCTTCAAGGGTTGATGAGGGCGTCGAGGGGCGTGTTTCCATGCGTGGGGGGATGACGGCCAATGTCCATTTCCCGCCGCTGCGAGTCCCCCGTCAGACCCTTCCTGAGTAAAAATCGCGCAAAGATACTCATTTTAAATTTATTCATTGGCCTTTTCGCTGAAAAATTTGAAACGTCGGCCGATTTTCCTCGAAAAACAGATGCGATTCCGAAAAAATTCCGTATCTTTGTGGCCGATTGTCCGAAGCCGAGACCCGAATGACACGCGGCCGATGGGCATTGGCCAACACACACACGACACATCACATGGATTGTTTCAACGTCACGATATTGGGTTGCGGCAGCGCCAAACCCACATTGCGCCACAGCCCGTCGGCCCAGGTCGTCGATTTCCGCGGCAACCGCTTTCTGGTCGATTGCGGCGAGGGCGTTCAGGTCGGCCTGTGCCGCAGCCGCGTGCCGATGGGGAAAATCGGCCACATCTTCCTGAGCCACCTGCACGGCGACCACTGTCTCGGCCTGACGGGGCTGATTTCGACGCTTGGTCTTGGCCAACGCACCGGCGAAGTCGTCATCCACGGGCCGGCCGACACGGAGCGGATTTTCAGCCCGCTGTTCAAGTTCTTCTGTCCGGACCTGAGCATGGAGGTGCGTTTCGCACCGTTCGACACGACACAGAGCTGCATCATCTACGAGGATCACGCCCTCATCGTCCGCACCATCCCGTTGCACCACCGCGTGCCTTGCAGCGGCTTCCTGTTTGAAGAGAAGCAGCGCGACCGGCATCTGCTGCCCGACCGTTGCGAAGAGCTGGGCATCCCCATCGCCTACTATCAGGGCATCAAGAAGGGAATGGACTGGACCGACCCCGAAAGCGGCAGAGTTGTGGCCAATGACCTCCTCACGACACCCGGCGAACGCGGCCGCAAGTACGCCTATTGCAGCGACACCATCTACGCCGAGAGCGTCGTGCCCATCATCGAGGGGGCAGACGTGCTATACCACGAGGCGACCTACACGCACGACGAACTTGCCAAGGCGCGTCAGCGCGGCCACAGCACGGCATTGCAGGCGGCTCAGATTGCGCAGAAAGCCCACGTCGGCAAACTGGTGCTCGGCCACTTCTCCGCGCAGTTCCTCACGGCCGAATCGGAACAGCCGTTGCTCGACGAGGCCCGTTCGCTGTTTCCCAACACGGTGTTGGCCAACGAGAAAATGACGATAGAAATCGGCCTTGAATGAACTACGCGAGCAAAGAATCGTTGGCCGAAATTCAAGTATCGACCCTTTTCACTTCTTGAACTCCGCGAGTGAAAATCATCGGTCGAAACCCAAGTATCGTCCCTTTCACTCCCCTTAAACGCCCTTAAACACAATGCACATCGCAATCGCAGGCAATATCGGCTCCGGCAAATCGACGCTCACGCGCATGTTGGCCAAGCACTACGGCTGGGAACCAAAGTTCGAGGCTGTGGCCGACAATCCATATCTGGAGGACTACTACGCGGATATTTTGCGCTGGTCGTTCAATCTGGAGGTCTATTTTCTGAAACACCGTTTCGAGGATTTGCTCGACATCGCCCGATGCGGCCACGACGTGATCCAGGACCGCACAATCTACGAGGGCGTCTATGTGTTTGTGGCCAACAACTACGCGCAGGGCAACCTCTCGCGGCGCGACTACGAGACCTTCATGGCACTGTTCGAGCAGATGATGGGACTTGTGCCCGAACCCGACCTGATGATTTATCTGCGCGCCTCGCTGCCCCACCTTTTCAGCAACATCCAGCGACGCGGCCGCGACTACGAACAGAGCATCAGTATCGACTATCTGCAAGGCGTGAACGAACGCTACGAGGATTTCATCGCCAATAAATATCATGGCCGCGTGCTGATCATCGACAAGGATCCGCTCGACTTCGAACATAATCCGCTCGACTTCCGCTCGATTACCGACAGGATCGATTCGGCACTGTTCGGACTGTTCGACCCCCTCCCGACCTCCCCGAGGGGAGGGGACAGACCCTAACCCCTGACCTCTGCCCCTCAGCTAAAGCTTCGTCTTCTCGCTGAACGATTATCAATCGTTCTATTCGATGCGAGGGTCCCGTTATGTAGGGGAAGGGAGTAAATACAAAAGGCTGTTAGGGTTATGGCCAACGGCTCACGACCACAAAACGGCGGGTTGGGACTGCCATAGTGGAGCGGCCGACCGCAAAAAAGTGAGGATTGCGAAGCGGTAAGCCTTGTTTGAGGCCGACAGGCCGAGTTTGGCTTACAAGCGAGCGAGGCCACCTTTTTGCAGGCCGCGCAACGTAAGGCTTGACTTTCTTTGCTTACTTTCTTGTGTTAAGACAAGAAAGTAAGTGCCCTCCGCACAGGAGAATAAAGTAATTTGTAATTCATAAATATATGCACATCGCAGTTGCCGGAAACATCGGCTGTGGCAAGACCACATTGACCAAAATGTTGGCCAAGAGATATGGCTGGAAACCCAATTTTGAGCCAGTTGACAACAATCCGTATTTGGCTGACTACTACGCGGATATGAAGCGTTGGTCGTTCAACCTTCAAGTCTATTTCCTGAGCAAACGCTTCAAGGATGTAGTCGAAATTTCGCGTAGCAAGGAAATCATCATCCAAGACCGCACCATCTTCGAGGATGCACGTATTTTCGCCCCGAACCTGAACGAGATGGGCATGATGGAAGACCGTGATTTCCAGAACTATTCCGACCTCTTCGACCTGATGATGAGCCTCGTCAAGCTGCCCGACCTGATGATCTACATCCGCAGCAGCATCCCGAACCTCATCGCCCAGATCGCCAAGCGTGGCCGCGACTACGAACAGACCATCCGCATCGACTATCTGACCGGCCTGAACAACCGCTACGAGGAGTGGATTTCATCGTACAAGGGCAAGGTCATCATCATCGACGGCGACACCTGCAAGTTCGAGACCAACCCCGAAGACTTCCTCAAGGTGACCGACCAGATTGACTCGGCCCTGTTCGGCTTGTTCTGATGCACGACAAATATTTTTGTTTGTTTAAGACTCATTTTTGTGTATGCCAGAAATCAAATACCAATATGCATTCATCGATGGAGATAATATAGTTTCCATTGATGAAATAACAGAAGATAACCGCAGCCAATACAAGTTTAGGTGCATTGGCTGTGGTAAAGAACTTTTGCCTCGTGCAATTAATAGCATATATAGAAGAGCGCATTTTTATCATAAAGAATTGGCAGAATGTTCTGGAGAGACTTATTTGCACAAACTTGCAAAAAAAATTATTAAAGACAAATTTGACAACTCGAAGGAATTCCTGGTAGAATATTGTGTTAATGAGACCTGCAGCCAATCTGAATGTAATTACAGAACAATTAGATGCACACAAAATCATTTATGCCAAACTGTAGATTTAAAGCAATTTTATGACACATGCACAGAGGAAGTTCCAATAGATGATTATATTGCAGATTTGTTGCTAACTAATAGCATAGAACCAAATGTGCCTCCAATTTTGATTGAAATATGGGTATCCCATAAGTGCGACGAAGAGAAAAGGGAATCAGGTCTGAAGATTATCGAAATAAAAATAAAGGATGAGCAGGATATAAAAGATTTAGGCGACAAAAGCAAGCTGTGCGAAAGTGAAAAGATTAAATTCTATTCTTTTAAGAGGGAGAAAGTAAAAAAACATCTGACAAAGATTCAGAGATTTTTGTATAATCCGAATTTAGGAAGTAATGGTTGTTTGACAGAAGTAGACTGTTCTATGGCGTCATACAAAGTTAGGTCAAATTCTCTTGTCGAACTTAACATTATAAATTCAGATAATTATGGAAAATGCGATATTTGGGAACCTTTAATATGGATGTCATTACATAAGGGATTGCGTCGATGTAATATGTGCAAATTCTATTATGCGACGCAATATGAGTCTTCTGCGAAGTGTAGATTGAGTACAAAATATGGAAAGCCAGAATATCCTTCTATGGATGAAGCTGATAGGTGTAGCAGTTTTTCTGTTGACAAACGAAGAACTGCTTGTATAAGTTCTTTTTCTTTCGAAGAAGTAACATTAAATCCTTTGTCAGAAAAGCCTGAATATAAAGTTATAATTGCAGTTGGTCGTTATTTTGATGATTATAATTTATTTAAGAAAAAAATATTGTATTTTTTGTCCGAAAAAATTAAAACACATTTAATTGTTGTTATTCAATTTGATTCAGATTCTTACTTTATAAAACAATTATCAAAAGATTTGGAATTTATCATAGAACCACATAGTGCAGAATGGGGAAGGTATGGTTCACATGCCATTAAGGTTTCTAATGATGAAATGACTACTGAAGCAGATGCATTAATCGCTTTTTGGGATGGGAAAAGCATTGGTATTGGAAATTTAGTAAATCAAGCCAAAAAAAAAGGAATTAAATACGCCGTAATAAATTATTGATTTCTCTGTTAGTCACGACAGCGTCATCGCCACCACTGCACCCCAGTGGAACAGCGTCCCGAGGATGACGTGGATGTGCCAGATGCCGTGATAGTAAGGATGTTGCGGCTCCTTGTCGTGCACGAAGAAATAGACGCCCGACGTGTAGGCCACACCCTCCATCAGAATCAGCGTGATGGCGCGCAGGTCGATGCATTCGCGCACCGACGGGATGATGTAGAGAATCGACCAGCCGAGCACCAGATAGAGCACCAATGAGGTCTTGGCCAACCGCTCGAACAGGAAGATTTTCAGGAAGATGCCCGTGAGCGACAGTGCCCAGATGATGCCGAAAGCCGTCCAGCCCGCCACAAAATGGTCGTCTTCAATCAGGCCCATGCAGATCGGCGTGTAGCTCGATGCGATGAGAAGATAGACCGAACAATGGTCCAGGATGCGCAGCGACCGCTTGTTGCTGGCGTCGGGTCGGCTCCAGTGATAGAAGCACGAGGCCAGATACATGAGCAGCATACCCACGGTGAAGAACGTCGCGCCGAAAGCCATCTCCCAGTTCTTCGAGTAGCCCAACCAAATAATCACCCACGCGATGCAGGGCACCAGACAGAGCCCTACCGTGTGGGTGATTGCGCTGAATTTTTCGCCTTTGCTGTGCTTGATGCTCATGGCCAATGGCGCAGCTTTATAGATTCTTCATCAGGAATGCCTTGAAGTCGGCAAATTCGCCAGACATCGGGAGCGACTGCTTCGTGCCGTTCATGAACTTCTGTAACGTGGCAGGAATCTCGACCTTCTGGCCGATGATCGGTTCGACCGTATCCTTGAACTTGGCCGGATGTGCAGTTTCGAGGAAGACGCCGACCTCACCTGCGCGGAGTCCATCGACCAGAGCCTGATAGCCGCATGCGCCGTGTGGGTCGCAGACGTAGCCGTCGTTCTTCAATGCCGACTGCATGGCCTTCTTGATCTGCTCGTCGTTGTAGGTTGCACCGCTGATTTCGCGGCAGATGGCCTCATGAGCCTCCTCGGGCGTGATTTCACGCTTCAGCTGCTGGCCGCCGCCATACAGGTTGACGATGCGGGCGAAGTTCGACGGAGCACCGACGTCCATCGCATTGGCCAATGTAGCCTGCGTGGCACGTGGGTTGTAATGACCATCGGCCAAATACTGGAAGAAGATGTCGTTGGCGTTGTTCGATGCGATGAAACGCTTGACGGGCAGGCCCATCTTGGCTCCGAACAGGCCGGCGCAGATGTTGCCGAAGTTGCCCGACGGCACGCAGATCACTACGTTGTCGGCTTTGCCGGCCTTCTTCAGCTGTGCGTAGGCGTAGAAATAGTAGAATGCCTGTGGCAGGAACCGCGCTACGTTGATTGAGTTGGCCGATGTGAGGAAGAACTTGTCGTTCAGCTCCTTGTCCATGAATGCCTCCTTGACCAGACGCTGGCAGTCGTCGAACACGCCATCCACTTCAAGCGCGGTGATGTTCTGGCCGAGGGTGGTGAACTGCTTCTCCTGGATTTCGCTCACTTTGCCCTTCGGGTAAAGCACCGTCACGTCGATGCCGGGCACGCCGAGGAAGCCATTGGCCACAGCCGAACCCGTATCGCCCGATGTGGCTACGAGCACGTGTACGTTGCCCTTGGTGCTTGGGTGCTGCTTGACGAAGTAGCTCAACAGACGGGCCATGAAACGCGCGCCGACGTCCTTGAATGCGCAGGTCGGGCCGTGATAGAGTTCGAGGCTGTAGATCTGCTCGTTGACCTTGACCAATGGGATGTCGAACTGGAGCGTGTCATAGACAATCTGCTTGAGGTCGGCCTCCGGGATGTCCTCGCCGAAGAATGCCTTGGCCACCTCGAACGAGATTTCCTGCAATGTCATGTCCTGCATCCGCTCGAAGAACGATGCTGGCAGCGGATTGATGCGCTCGGGCATGTAGAGACCCTTGTCGGGGGCCAATCCCTTGATGACGGCATCGCTGAGGGTGACCTCAGGCGCGATGCGGTTGGTGCTGTAATATTTCATATTCTAAGAGTTTTGAAAGGAAGTTAAAGGGGAGTAAAAGAGTAGTTAAAGGGACGTTTGCTGCATTTGTCCCGAACCTCGCACTCATTCTTTTATCCCCTGGTTGTTGCAGATGCCTTGAACATAGGCGTTCAAGTACCCGCTCGCTCCCTCTAATTTATAATTCAAATCTTTTGCACAATCTTCTGTTGGTAGTTCGTGAATCGGAGCTTGTCCGCCTTGCCGAGTTCCTTTTGACTCTCTGCGATGATGTTGCGTAAACTGTTACGTTCCATTCTGGCGGCTTGAGCTATCGTCCCTTTCGCTCCCTGAGACGTGCCAATGGCGCGTCTCTACACTCCATTTTCACTCCCCTTCTATTACTTTTCGAGGAAGTCCCTGATGAACTGATCCTTCTCCAGCAGGCCGAATGCACCGTTGAAGCAGGCCTCTTCGTCGAACGACTGGACACCATCGGCCACAATCATGGCAGGGTCGGAGGCATCTTTTGACGGATGGTTCTGCCAGATGGCGAACGGCACAGGTGTCATCGTGTGCGTGCGATATTTGATTGGCGTCGGATGGTCGGGCAGAATGGCCACGCGCACCGGTTCTTCCCAGCTTGCTACGCGGTTGAGGATTGGGCCGACGACCTTTTCGTCCAACATTTCGACGCACTGTTTCTTCAGTTCCGCATCGCCGTCGTGACCGGCCTCGTCGGTGGCCTCAACGTGCAGGAAGACGAAATCCTTGTCGCGCAGTTCGCGCAGTGCGGCATTGCGCTTGCCCTCGTAGTTGGTGTCCCACAGACCCGTCGCGCCCGGCACTTCGACCTTCTTCAGGCCGCAATAGACGCCGATGCCGAAAATCAGATCGACGGCCGATATGACTGCGCCCGACTGGATGCGGTTGGGGAACAGCTCGTGCAGCGTCTGCATCTGCGGCCGATAGCCCAGGCTCCATGGCCAGATGGAATTGGCCGGGTCCTTGCCCTCCGCTACGCGATTTTTGTTGACCGGATGTTGGCCGAGCACCTCCTGGCTCCACAGGATCAGGTCGCGTAGCAGCTGCGCCGTGGCTTCCGATTCTGTATTTTCGGCCGATGGCATTTCCGGACGCCACGGTTTGCCGATGCGGTCGTGTGGCGGTGTGCATCGAACGAATTTCTTGCCGCCGCGGATCTTGAGCAGATGGCGGTAGCTCACGCCCTCGAAGAAGCGGATTGCGTTCGGGTCATTGGCCAAAATCGGGTTGTCGCTGTGCTTGGCGACGAATTCCGGCAGGCGCTGGTTGAGGTGTTCGATGAGCACGGCGGCCTCTTCGTTCGAGATGTTGCCGGCCGAGTGGTTCTTGATGTTGTCGCCCTCCAGACAGATGATGTTGCAGCGCATGGCCACTTCGTCGTCGTCGATGCTGACCTGCATGGAGGCGGCTTCGAGCGAGCCGCGACCTTCAAAGACCTTGGCCACGTCGTAGCCTAAAAGTCCGAGGTGGGCGATTTCGCTGCCTGGGTGGAAACCTTCGGGCACGGTGACAAGTCGTCCGTTCACGCCTTCGCGGGCGATGCGGTCTATGTTCGGTTTGTTGGCCGCCTGCAGCGGTGTCTTGCCGCCCAACATGTCGATGGGTTCGTCGGCTGCGCCATCGGCCAAGATGATGAGATATTTCATTTTAAAGGGTATTTAAGGGAAGTGAAAAGGGAGTGAAAGAGGAGTAAAAGGGACGATACCATCGGCTGTTCCCTCTTTTTTGCCTTCGGTTGTGACTTCCCGCCTCCTCCCCTCGGGGAGGTTGGGAGGGGGTCATTTTATCTGATATTCGCGATGCTGATGATGTCGGCAAAGACACCGGCGGCGGTCACTGCGGCACCTGCGCCGTAGCCCTTGATTTCCATCGGCTGCTCCTTGTAGCGCGCTGTGGTGAGCAGGATGACGTTGTTCGAGCCCTCCAGACGGTAGAACGGATGCTGGTCATCGACCTCGCGCAGTTCTACGCGGGCCTTGCCGTCCTCCAGTGTGGCGACGAAGCGGAAGCGGTGACGCTCCTTCTCGGCCTTCTGGCGCATCTGCTCGAAGTGGGCATCGAGCTGCGGAATCTTCTGCCAGAACTCCTCGACAGGGCCTTCGAAATACTCGTCGGGGATGAACAGGTGCTTCTCGACATCCTCCTTCGAGATCTTGTAGCCGGCCTCGCGCGACAGGATGACAATCTTGCGGATGACGTCGCTGCCGTTCAGGTCCATGCGCGGATCGGGCTCGGCATATCCGGCCTCGCGTGCCATGCGGATGGCCTTGCTCATCGGGACATCGGCCGAAAGCACGTTGAAGATGTAGTTCAGCGTACCCGAAACGACGGCCTCGATCTTCAGGATTTCGTCGCCCGAGTTGCGCAATGCGTTGATGGTCGAAATGAGCGGCAGACCGGCACCGACGTTGGTCTCAAACAGATATTTGATGCCACGTTTGCGGGCGGTGCGCTTCAGCTGGCGGTAGTTCTCGTAGTCGCCCGATGTGCTGGAGCATCGACTCGTAGATGTTGGCGATTTCGGCCGATGCAGTACAATCGACAAACACGGCGTTGAAGACGTTCATCTCGGTAATCTTCTCGCGGATGATTTCCGGCGTCGATGGCTCGGTGCTCGCGTTCAGCTGCTCCTCCCAAGTGGCAAGGTCGATGCCGTCGCGGTTGAAGATGCAGTGGCGGCTGTTGCTCAGGCCGACGACGCAGAGCTTCAGGTTGCGGTGCTGCAACAGATATTCCTGCTGCTTGTGGATCTGTTCGAGCAGGCTGCGGCCGACGAGACCCACGCCCGTCAGAAATATGTTCAGCACGTTGTAGTCCCACAGGAAGAACGAGTCGTGGATGACGTTGATGGCCTTGCGCAGGCTCTCCTTGGTCGTCACGAACGAGATGTTTGTCTCCGATGCACCCTGTGCGCAGGCGATGACGTTGATGCCGTTCTGACCCAGGATGCGGAACAGCTTGCCGGCGATGCCCGGCGTCTGCTTCATGCGCTCGCCCACGATGGCGATTGTGGCCAAGTCATGCTCGGCCGTAATGCTGTTGATTTCGCCGAATTCAAGCTCCTTGGCAAACTCGCGGCGCAGGATTTCGACGGCGCGGTCGGCGTCACCGTTCTTCATGCCGATGGTCGATGAGTTCTCGCTCGATGCCTGGCTGACGAGGAACACCGAGATTCCGTTGTCGGCCAATGTCGAGAAGATGCGCTTGTTCACGCCAGTCACGCCCACCATGCCGAGACCCGAGATGGTGACCAAAGCCGTGTCGTTGATCGACGAAATGCCCTTGATGAACTTGCCGCTCACGTGCTTCGGATTGGCATGAATCAAGGTGCCCGGCGCGTCGGGATTGAACGTATTCTTGATGACAATCGGGATGTTCTTGTGATAGACAGGGAAGATTGTCGGCGGATAGATCACCTTCGCGCCGAAGTTACACAGCTCCATCGCCTCGACGAACGACAGTTCAGGAATCACGTAGGCCGTGTTGATGACGCGCGGATCGGCCGTCATGAAGCCATCCACATCGGTCCAGATCTCAAGCAGCTCGGCATTGAGCGCGGCTGCCACGATGGCTGCGGTGTAGTCCGAACCGCCACGACCCAGGTTTGTCACCTCGCCCGTCTTGCTGTCGCTCGAGATGAAGCCGCCCATCACGGCAATGCCCTTGTGGTCGGCAAATTGGCCGATGACATTCGGATTCGTAGCGTCGAAATCGCACACGTTCTTGCCGTACACGTTGACCGTCTTGATGATTTCGCGGCTGTCAACCCATTTTGCGCCGTTGATGACGGTGGCGATGATGCGGCTTGAGATACGTTCGCCGTAGCTGACCACGGTGCAGAGCGTCTTGGCCGACAGTTCGCGGATCAGGTAGATGCCATGATAGATGTTGCTCAGCTCGTCCAATGTGCCCGTAATGAAGAGTTTCACGGCGGTGAGGTCTTCGCCGTCAAGCAGGCCGTTCACTACGTCAAAATGACGCTGGCGGATGAACTCAAATTCCTGTTCGAATGTCTTGTCGCCCGCAGCAGCCTTGTTGGCCGTTGCAATCAGACGGTCGGTGATGCCGCCCAGTGCCGAAACGACGACGATGACGGGCTCGTTACGGCTCTCGACGATTTGTTTGACATTCTTGATGCTTGCGATGGAGCCCACCGAGGTGCCTCCTAACTTCAATACGTGCATATTTCCTTGATGTTATGAATTTCTTATTTGGGGCACAAAGATAATAATTTTTTCTCAATATGCCGCTTTTTCGGCCGACATTCCTGACAAATTGCAATTATTTTTGGCCAATTTGTTTGCTGAATGTTTAAAATGACTATCTTCGCACTCTTGAAAAACCTTCGCGAATGCCCTCCAAGGCCGTTTTTTGACCCCATTTCCGCCCGAAAACGCCATTGGCCGACATTCCATCAAAACTTTTTTGACCAATGGAAATCCAACTCATCCGCATCGTTGAAGACACCACCGTCGATGGCCCAGGCTGGCGCACCAGCGTCTATTGTGCCGGCTGCCGACATGCCTGTCCAGGCTGCCACAACCCCGAAACCTGGCCGTTCACGGCTGGCGAGGCCGTCTCTGTGGCCGATGTCTTTGACCGCATCGCCCAGACCGAGGGCAACGTCACCTTTTCGGGCGGTGACCCCATGTATCAGGCCGAGGCATTCACCGAACTGGCCCGCCGCATCACGTCCGAGCTGCACCGCACCGTATGGTGCTACACCGGCTTCACGTTCGACGAGGTCTTGGCCGATGCCACAATGCGCCGGATGTTGCCCTATCTGGAGGTCTTGGTCGATGGCCCGTTCATCGCGGCCGAGCGCGACCTCGACCTGATGTTCCGTGGCTCGCGCAACCAGCGACTGGTCGATGTGCAGGCCTCACTCAAGGCTGGCCACGTCGTCGAATTCGAGTGGGATCCGCGTCCGAAATTCTAAAAATTACTTGTAAGGAACAGGAATCGTGACGTGTTCCGTGCCATCGTTTCGAATAAACTTGAATCGTATCTCCTTTTTGTCAATTATGGCCATTTTGACAATAAGGTCAGAAAACAATACATTGCGATTTTGTTCAAGGTAAGATTGCAGATATTGTTTCGTGACGGATTTGATGTCCTTAATCTCTGGTAATCCAACAACAAATTCCAAAGTGTTCTTCTTTGAATCGGCCGAAATGTTTTTTAGGGTACAAGTACCGAAAACCGGTTGCGGCAATTTGCGCTGCCTTAATCGTATGATGTCATCCCAGGACACTTTGCTACAGCGGAACTTTTCACCAGCCTCATAGGCCAGCTCATACTCTTTTACAGAGACTCGGGTAGAGCAAATAAAATGATTATTTGATGTGTAATAATCGAATCGCACATTTATCTCATTGTCAAGTACGAGTTTGACCTCTTTCAGCCCCTGCCATGCATCCATCGCAAAGGAAAACAGAAGCAATTGATTCAAGCATGAAAGTTCAATGCCGTCTGTAGATGGTGCAAGATTTTGTTTATTTTGGATTGTAATCTTGAAAATGGCAGTATCCGAAACAAGCGTTATTTTCGTTAATGACATGTCTTTGCCACCATGCCAATCCCAAACGCTTGGCAGACGCTTGTTGGTTTCTTCAATCATAAATTCAATAACCTCTCTTTGTGTATTTTGGTCGGCCAAAACAAAATTGTTGTTCATTGAAATGCAGAACAAGGTCAAAACTACAGCAATCAATTTTTGTTTTAAACAGAGAAGTCTTTTCATAGTTTTATATTTTCTTTTGTATCAATAATGTGTAGTCCTAAATCTTCATAATCAACTCTTTCTGCGTGCAGCATCAGTCGCGTAGCGGGCTTGGCAAAATAGAGCACATCGCCCACAATCGGATGGTCGAGGCCGAACGGCGAGGCCGCATGGAGCCGCAGCTGGTGCGTCCGACCCGTGACGGGGAAAAATTCGACCAACGTAGTTTTTTCATTGCGGCCAATGACGTTGTAGCGCGTCACGGCCTCCTTGCCGAACTGCCAATCCACCGTCTGTCGCGGACGGTCGTCGGGATTCGGGCAGATGGGCAGCGAAATCACACCGCAATCGCTTGGCAGCGAGCCTTCGAGCAGGGCCACGTAGCGTTTGCGGATTTTCTTTTGCTCGAACGCCAGCTGCAACTCCTTGTGCGTCTGCGCATCCTTGGCGGCCAACAGCAATCCCGAAGTCGCCTGGTCGAGCCGATGCACCAGCATGAAGGGCAGACGGCAGTCGGGATAACGCCGTTTCAGCCAGCTTTCGACGTTGGCCAATGTCGTGTCCTTGGCCGGCACGCTGAGCATTCTGGCCGGCTTGCTGACGGCGACCATCCGCTCGTCCTCGTAGATGATTTCCGGCTCGTCAGTGCAGCTTTCGACGCTTGGAGCATCGGCCAATGAATCTCCCAACATGAACGACAGCAGCGGACTGCATTTCTCGATGCAGCTCGGATAGAATTGCCCATGCACGCGGCGGATGTTGCGCGGGCTGCGACCGTACCAGAATTCGGCCAATGCGACAGGTTTCAATCCGCGGCTGAAGGCCGCCTGGAGCAATCTCGGTGCGGCACATTCGCCGGTTCCGCCCGGGGGCAGGCCGCGCTTGGCATCGGCGAAAATCTGAACGATGTTGCGGTATGTGCCATCGGCCGAAACCACATCGAAATGGCGGAAAATCTCGCGTTGCAGGGCGATGCTCATCTCGCGGCGCATCTGGCGAAGTCCGGCAAGTTCATCGTTGTGCGTTTTTTTGTTGTCGGCCAATGCTTCAATCTCGCCGATTTTTCTGTTTATCTCGCTGATTTCCGCATCCTTGCGCAGGTAGAAGTCATCGGGCGCGGCGAGGTCGTAGATGGGCGGCACGAAGTATCCGTTGGGGTCGCTCAGGCCGTTCACCACGCCGCTGTAGGCGCGTAGCACGGTCCCGTCGTCGCACAACAGCACGCCGAGCATCTTGCCCTGTTCGAACAGCGGTGCCCAGTCGGGACATTGGCCGATGTACAAACAAAGTTCATCCGCAGCCCTCTTCAACAAGGGATGCGGATGATACAGATATGGGTTATTGATGTTTGCCATCAACGATTAGTCCTGGTTGCCGCCACGGTAGTCGGGACGGTTGCCGAAGTCGCGGCGCGGACGATCCTCGCGACGTGGACGGTCGCCGAAATCGCGACGTGGACGCTCACTACGATCTTCGCGGCGTGGGCGTGGCTCGAACTCGGTGTAGCCTTCCGGCTTCTCCTTCAAGACCTTCGATGAGAGACGGAACTTGCCGGTCTTCTTGTCGATCTCGATGAGCTTGACGGTGACGACGTCGCCCTCCTTGATGCCGGTCTCCTCCATCGAGTTGTAGCGCTTCCAGTCGATCTCGCTGATGTGCAGCAGACCGTCCTTGCCAGGCATGAACTCGACGAATGCGCCGAATGGCTGGATGCTCTTGACCTCGCCGGTGTAGATTTCGCCCTCTGCAGGCAGGTCAACAATAGCCTTGACCTTGGCCATAGCGGCATCGATGTTGGCCTTGTTCGACGAAGAGATTGAAACGCGGCCCTTGCCGTCGGTCTCGTCGATGGTGATGACGGTGTTGGTCTCCTCCTGGATGCCCTGGATAATCTTTCCGCCAGGGCCGATGATTGCGCCGATGAACTCCTTGTCGATGTCGAATGCAACCATGCGTGGAGCGTGGTCCTTGAGGTCCGGACGGTTCTCCGGCTGAGCCTCCAACATGCAGTTCAGGATGTGGGTGCGACCCTCCTTGGCCTGATTCAGAGCCTTCTCAAGAATCTCATAGCTCAGACCGTTGCACTTGATATCCATCTGGGTTGCGGTGATACCCTTCTCGGTACCTGTGACCTTGAAGTCCATATCGCCGAGGTGATCTTCATCGCCCAAGATGTCGCTCAATACGGCATACTTCGGTGAATTCTCATCCTTGATCAGGCCCATTGCGATGCCCGACACAGGACGGATCATCGGAATACCGGCATCGCGGATGGCCAATGTGGCACCGCAGGTTGTTGCCATTGACGATGAACCATTGGACTCAAGCACGTCCGAAACGACACGGACAGTGTAAGGGAAGTCCTTTGGAATCATGCCCTTGACGGCACGCCAAGCCAAATGGCCGTGACCGATTTCGCGTCGGCCGACACCACGCTGAGCCTTGGCCTCGCCCGTTGAGAATGGAGGGAAGTTATAGTGCAGCAGGAAGCGGTCATATTCGTTGCGGAGAACGTCATCGACCAGCTTCTCGTCGAGTTTTGTGCCCAATGTGCAGGTAACGAGAGCCTGAGTTTCGCCACGGGTGAAGATGGCTGAACCGTGAGGGCCTGGGATGTAGTCAGGCTCAATCCAGATAGGACGAACCTCGTTCAATGCACGTCCGTCGAGACGGCTGCCCTCGTCGAGTACGCAGCGGCGCATAGCCTCGCGCTCCACGTCGTGGAAGTAGCGCGCAATCATGCCGAGCACCTCCTCGTCCTCCTGCTTCTCCTCTGGGAGAGTGGCGATGAAGTTGGTCTTGACCTCCTCGAAGGCGGCCTCACGCTCGTGCTTGTTCTTGTTGCCGCTCTTGGCGATGTCGTAGCAAGGCTGGTAGCAGAAGTCGTGGCAACTCTTCTGGAGCTCCTCGTCGTTCACCTCGTGGCAATATTCCATAATCGGCTTGCCGACAGCCTCCATCAGTTCCTTCTGCACCTGGCAGTGAACCTTGATGGCCTCGTGGGCAGCCTTGAGTGCGCCGAGCAGATCCTGCTCCGACACCTCGTCCATTTCGCCCTCGACCATCATGATGTTGTCGTATGTTGCGCCGACCATAAGGTCCATGTCGGCCTGCTTCATCTGCTCGAAGGTCGGGTCGATGACGTATTCGCCGTTGATGCGGACTACGCGGACTTCAGAGATTGGACCCTCGAACGGGATGCCAGAGACTGCCATTGCGGCCGATGCTGCCAGACCGGCCAGTGCATCAGGCTGGTTCTGCAGGTCGGAACTATACATGGTGACGTTTACAAACGTCTCGGCGTGATAGTTGCTTGGGAAGAGTGGACGCAGCGCGCGGTCGATGAGACGGCTGGTCAGAATTTCATAGTCGGAAGCCTTGCCTTCGCGCTTGGTGAAACCACCAGGGAAACGGCCTGCCGAGGCATACTTCTCTTTGTACTCCACTGTGAGCGGCATGAAATCGGTGCCGGGAGTAACGGTGCGCGAGGTGCAGACCGTGGCGAGCAACATTGTTCCGCCCATACGGAGTTCTACAGCACCATCCGCTTGCTTTGCAACCTTACCTGTTTCGAGTGTGATGGTACGGCCATCGCTCAAGGTAATGGTTTTTTTGATTGGATTAACCAGATTGTTTACCATAAAATTGTTTATTTTTCTTTATCCTTTAGAGATTTTCGGGCGCAAAGGTAGCATTTTTCAGACGAAAGGCCAAAAGAAACGATGAAAAAATGATTTTTTACTACAATTTTTCCGAAAAAGGCTTGGATTCTCCTGAAAATTCGCTTATCTTTGCCGCCGGTTTATTCCAATTCGTGCTGGGCCGATGCCTTTGAGTTTCCCGGAACTCAATGTTATCGGTCCTTGTAAAATTGACTTTCCGTCCCGACGGGAAGCCGCAACCGAACACCAAAACAATGCGTACAATTTTCAACGTCAAGGACGCTTTTGCTGCCTTGTCTCTTTTTGCACTTTTGCTGACCAGCTGCGACAACCGCCGCCTGGCCACAATCGAAGGAAACATCGCCGGAGGTGATGGCCAATTGCTCATTCTCGAGCATCTCACCGACGGTGCCCCCCGTATGGTCGACACCCTCCGGCTGACGGCCGACGGCCAGTTCCGTTTCCGTCCCGAAGTGGAGCCCGGCCCCGACTTCTTCAGCCTCCGTCTGGGCAACCAGTCCATCTCATTGGTCATCGACACCCTCCTTTCTCCGGTCAAGGTTTCGGCCAATGCCAGCAGCTTGATTTCCAGCTACGAGGTGGGCGACTCGCTGAACCGCGAACTGCGCGACGCCGTTTCGCTGGGCAACCGCCTGCGCGGACAGATCGTCGCCGTCAACCAGACGTTCAACCAGGGCGGCATGGAGCGGCAGCAGGCGCGCGACTCGATTCTCACATTGGTCGCCGACTATAAGCAGAATGTCCTGTACAAATATATATACAGCAATCCGGCTAGTCCGGCCAGCTACTACCTGCTGTTCGAGACTGTGAACGGTCTGGTGATTTTTGATGCCAATGCGCCACAGGACCTGCGTGCTTTCGGGGCCGTCGCCACAAGCTGGCGCTTCAACTATCCCGCTTCGCCGCGCAACAGCGTGCTCGAGAAGATGACCATCGAAGGTCAGCAGCGCCGCCGTGCCGAGGTTGCCAGGGCCCAGAAGGTCGATTCATTGGCCAACGCCATTCCTATTGAGACCCGCAATTTCCCCGAGCTGAACCTCCCAAACGCTGATGACCGCGCAACGTCACTCACGGCATTGGCCGACAACAGCAAGGGTCCTGTCCTGGTGGATTTCACGGCCTATTTTTTGAACTTTTCGCCGGCCCACAACATGGCATTGGCCGAAATCTACAAGAAATATGAGAGCCAGGGTCTGAAGATCTACCAGGTCTGCCTCGACTACGACGAGCACTTCTGGAAGACCAGCTCGGACAACGTCCCGTGGACCACCGTGCGCGACCTGAGCACGAGCTACGACACGCAGGGCAACATCCAATACTCGGCCGCAGCGATGACCTACAACGTCAAGTCTCTGCCCACGACCTTCATCATCGGGGCCGATGGCACACTCAAGGCCCGCATTGACGGTAACGACGCCAAAATTGAGGCAGAATTAAAGAAAATTAACATGCAGAAATAAACGATAATCGTTTTTCATCCGTTTTGATACAGTAACCAAGAAACACATTCTTATATTATGGCAGTAAGTTACATGAGCGAGGAAGGCTACAAGAAGATCCTCGAAGAAATCAACTATTTGGAAAGTGTTGAACGTCCAAAGGCAAGTGCAGCCATCGCCGAAGCCCGCGAAAAGGGCGACTTGAGCGAAAATGCAGAATACGATGCAGCCAAAGAGGCCCAGGGTAAGCTGGAGAGCAAAATCGCCCTCCTGAAGGATCAGGTGGCCAATGCACGCATCATCGACGCATCGAAGCTGAACGCCGACAAGGTGCAGATCATGACCACTGTGCGTCTGCTCAACAAGAAGATGAAGAAGGAAATGACCTACACCATCGTGGCCGAGAGCGAAGCCAACTTCCGCGAAGGCAAAATCAGCGTAGCGACCCCAATCGCCAAGGCTCTGTTGAACCACAAGGTGGGCGACGTGGTCGAGGTGAAGGTGCCGGCCGGCGTGCAGGAACTTGAAATTCTCGAAATCTCCATCTGAAAACCGCGTAGCAGCTATGACAATTTTCTCGAAAATCATTGCAGGTGAGATTCCTTCGTACAAGGTTGCGGAGGATGACCTTTTTTATGCCTTCCTCGACATCAATCCGGTGGCGAAGGGCCATACGCTCGTTGTGCCGAAGCAGGAGGTTGACTACATCTTCGACCAGAGCGACGCCATGCTCAGCGCGCACACTGTGTTTGCCAAACGTGTGGCATCGGCCATCAAGAAGGCAATTCCCTGCAACCGCGTCGGCGTGGCCGTGATGGGTCTCGAAGTGCCGCACGCACACATCCACCTCATCCCGCTGAACAGCGAGGGCGACATGGACTTCCGCAAGGAGCATCTGAAGCTCTCGCCTGAGGAGATGCAGGAGATTGCAGCCAGCATTGCAGCTAATTTTGAGTGAGAAATTCCCAGTTGGGCAAAACCGTAATTTTACAATATGAACAACGAATTCTATAAGTTCGCCACGTGCAATGCAGGCGTCAACGGCCACATGCTGGACGACTATATGCGTTTCCAGAGCAAGACGTTGCAGCCGCGTGCATCGTACATAAACCCAAGCATCATCGAAGAGCGCCAGCTCAATGTCGCCCAGATGGATGTCTTCTCGCGCCTGATGATGGACCGCATCATCTTCCTCGGCACCGAGATTGACGAATACAGCGCCAACGTCGTACAGGCACAGCTGCTGTTTCTCGCGTCGGCCGAGGGCGACAAGGATGTCGTGATGTACCTGAACAGTCCCGGCGGAATCGTGAGCGGCGGATTGGCCATCTACGACACGATGAACTACATCTCGTGCGACGTCTCGACCGTCGTGACCGGTATGGCCGCCTCGATGGCATCGGTGCTGCTCGCTGCCGGAACCAAGGGCAAGCGTTTCGCCCTGCCGCACAGCCGCGTGATGATTCACCAGCCGTTGGGCGGCACTCAGGGTCAGGCCAGCGACATGGAAATCGCCGTCAACGAAATCAAGAAGCTCAAGGGCGAGCTTTACCAGATTTTGGCCGACTGCACCAACCAGCCGATTGACCGCATCGAGCGTGATTGCGACCGCGACCACTACTTGACCGCGACCGAGGCTCTTGAATATGGAATGATTGACAAGATTTTTGAGAAGAAAAGATAAATGGCAGGAAAAAGAAACGAAGATAGATGCAACTTCTGCGGCCGTGGCCGTGGCGAAGTGAATCTGCTGATTTCCGGAATCGACGGCTACATCTGCGACGAGTGCGCCGAACAGGCTCATGCCATCGTCAACGAGGCCTTGAAGCAGCATGACGAGCATTCGTCGGCTATGGACATGGACTTGAGCGAACTGCCCAAGCCGAAGGACATCAAGGCATTC
>CACZAY010000028.1 GCA_902779265.1 uncultured Bacteroidales bacterium
CTTTAGCAAACGAATCCAACTGGCTCTGCGCCTTCTCAAGGCTGATTCCGCGACTGGCCAGCACTTCAAGGTCTTGCAGTGTGAAGATAGTAAAATACTTAAAAATGTTTGATGAAATGAACGATAATAATCCCTTTCAAGAATTTTTGAGCCTCAAAAGTACTGTTTTTTTCGATACAGAGTACCACCGCGTCGGAAATTTTTCTATTTTTGCGATGATTTTTCCCGCGAATTTTCAAAAAACGCCCTGTTTCTGACAAAAACGAACAAGGATGACTGGATACAAAGAGACTTTCACCGCCGAGGAACTGCAGCAACTGCACGAGATGGTTCAGTATATGAACCTGGAGGCGCGCACGCGCTTCACCGCAACGGAGTGGAGCGACCTGCGCCGGCTGATGCGTGCCGGCATCCGCGCCGGTGCCTATGACAAGGACGAGCACGGCGTGAGCCAGCTGCTGCTCTCGCTCCTGTCGTGCCACACGCTCGACAAGGCGGCTGGCCTGCGCCAGGCCTCGATGCTCACCGTGCTGCTCTATCCATTGGCCGAAAAGGAGATCGTGCCATTGGCCGAAATAAAAAAATGTTTCGGGGCCGATGCCATGCGGCTCATCGAGGGAATCACCCGCGTGATGCAGATGTATCACCGGCACGACCAGGAAGCCGACACGGACACGGCGCTGAAGGACGAAAACTTCCGCAAGTTGCTGCTCTCGATGGCCGAGGACATCCGCGTCGTCATCTGCCTGATTGCCAACCGGTACGTGCTGATGCGGCTCTTGAACCACAACCCCGACACGGCCTACCGGCACCGCGTGACCGAGACGTGCCAGCTGCTCTACACGCCGATGTCCCACCGCCTGGGCCTCTACTCCATCAAGCGCGAACTGGAGGACATGACGCTGAAGTATGAGGACCGCGCCACGTTCGACGACATCGCGCGCCAGCTCCAGCAGACCAAGTCGGGACGCGACGCCTACATGCAGGCCTTCATCGAGCCGCTGGAGAAACGCCTGCGAGAATCGACGCACCTGAACTTCTACATCAAGGGGCGCACGAAGAGCATCAGCTCCATCCACCACAAGCTGGTGACGCAACAGACATCATTGGACAAAATCTACGACCTCTTCGCCATCCGCATCATCATCGACGAGCCGGATCAGAACAAGGAGAAGGCCGACTGCTGGCAGGCCTACAGCATCGTGACCGATATGTACCAGCCGAACCCGAAACGACTGAAGGACTGGCTCTCCATCCCGAAATCGAACGGCTACGAGTCGCTCCATATCACGGTGCAGGGGCCCGAAAAGCGCTGGGTCGAGGTGCAGATCCGCACCAAACGCATGGACGACATCGCCGAACGCGGATTGGCGGCGCATTGGCTATATAAAGGAATAAAGAGCCAGGGCGCGGTCGATCAGGTGATGGCCTCGATACGTGAGGTGCTGGAACACAACTCGTCGCCCGACGAGATGATGAAAGACCTCTCGCTGGGCCTATATCAGGAGGAAATCTTCGTCTTCACGCCACGCGGCGACGTCTTCAAGCTGCCCCGAGGCGCAACCGTGCTTGACCTGGCCTTCCAGATCCACTCGAAGCTGGGTTTGTCATGCGTAGGAGCCAAGGTGGGCAACCGCAACGTCAAGATCAACCACCAGCTGCACAGCGGCGACCAGGTGGAAATCCTCACCTCGCCGCAACAGACGCCGAAGGTCGATTGGCTGAACATTGTCGCCACGTCGAAGGCCAAACTGCGCATCCGCCAGGGTCTGAAGGAAATCGAGAACCGCGAGGCCGAGGCCGGCAAGGAGCTGCTGCAACGCCGGTTCAAGAACCGCAAGATCGATATCGAGGAGGGCGAGCTGTCGAAGCTCATCATCCGCATGGGATTCAAGACCCAGACGCAGTTCTTCCACGCATTGGCCATGCAGGAAATCGACGTCGATGACGTGCTGAAGGCCTACGACCGGATGCAGACGCCCACCATCCAGGGTGAGGCAGACACGCACAGCGCCGAGGATTTCGACCTGCGTCTGACAGGGGCATTGGCCAATGAAAAGAACTCGGGCAGCGACGTGCTAGTCATCGACAAGGACCTGAAGGGGCTGGACTATTCGCTGGCCGGATGCTGCCACCCGATCTACGGCGACGATGTGGTCGGCTTCGTGAGCATCAACGGCGGCATACGCATCCACCGCGCCGACTGCGTGAACATCCGTACCTTGCAGGAGCAGTACCCATACCGTATCGTCCGCGCCCGTTGGAGCGGCAAGAGCGGCAGCCAGTACAGCATCACGCTGCGGGTCATCGGCCAAGATGAAATCGGCATTGTGTCCAACATCTCATCGGTCATCAACAAGGAGAAGGATACCCTGCTGCGCGCCATCAACATCGACACCGACGGCGGCCTGTTCCGCGGACATCTGACGGTCATGGTGCAGGACCTGTCGTCGCTCAACTCGCTCATCAAGAAAATCAAGGCCATCAAGGGCGTGAAGCAAGTTGAAAGATGAGTTTTCGACTTACAAATATTAAAACTAAATATTAACAGATATTTATGACAAAAATTCTGACCATCGCATCATTGGTTCTGGGTTGTGGCCTATGCGCCTGCTCCAGCGCGGACGAGAAGCGCGCCGAGGAGCTCTATACGGCGGCCGAGGCCGCTTTCCACGAGGAGCAGTACAACCATGCCGTCGCCCTGCTCGACTCGCTCGAAAACAGCTGCAAGAAGGCCATCGAATGGCGCAAACGAGGACACGCGTTCTCATACGAAGTGCAGCTGGCGCAGCAGCGCGAGGAACAGGCATCGGCCGACACCCTACTGCTGGCCCTGAACCGCATGGTCAACGAGCTGGTCGAGAGTGGCAACTTCGAGTACGTCAAGGGCGAATATGACGAGCTGGGCCGATTCTTCGTGCGCGGCACCGAGGCGGAAAAAAACATTGGCCGAAACTATGTCCATGCCACCGTCAACGAATATGGCGCGGTGCAGCTCATCAGTGAATATCGCGGCGGCAAGTATCTGGACCACACGCAGATAAGGTTCATCGGCCAAGACGGGAGCCAGATGGTTTCGGCCAATGTCCCCCTCACGAACGACGGCGCGAACTACCACTTCAAGCACGGCGGCATGTGCCACGAGACGGTGACCTATGTGAACGACTCGACATTGGCCTTCATCGATACGCATGTGGCCGATAGGAAGCTGCGCGCCGAGCTGATTTATGCCGACGGGGCAAAGGCATTGGCCATCACCCTCACCGAGGCCGACCGCAACGCCATCGCACGGACCTACCAGCTGGGACAGATGCTCGCCGCACAACTGAACTGCACGCAGCGCAGCAAGACCGCCGCCGGCAAGATCCAGTTCCTCCAGGCGAAGATGGGGAAGTGAGCAAATCCAACCCGCCAAAACAAAGCGCAAAGGCACGGGAAATGGATGGCATTCCCGCACCTTTGCGCCTTTTTATATCCAGTATTTCAAAGGGTTATAATATCTTTCCCCTGCAAGACATCTATCAAATCAGATTTTTTCTTTTCTTCTTTCTTCTGTACCATGATCCATCCAATCTTGGGCTTGACGGAGCGGTTCTGGCTGTCCAAGGTTGCACCCACGATACCGGCACATAGTTCCAGATGGTAGGTTTTATTGTTCACGGCATCAATGAGCGTGTAGGGCACGCGGACGATTTCTTCTTCCAGATTTCCCGTATAAGGAACACTCTTTCGGATTTTGCCGTTTTTATCAGGATAGAATTTGAGTATCCATCCATCGAGCGGAGTGGCATCCTTCTTGTAGGCCCCACCCGGATTCAAGTTCTTGATGCCATCCTTCTTGACAATCTTCTGCCAGAATGACAGGTTCGGCTTTCCTTCGGCCGCGAGGACAAATTCCTTCAACAGAGGTTTCAATTGGCCAAGCCATTCGGACAATCCGTATTTGCTCAGTTGCTCGGTCTTTTCGATGACACGCTGCCAATCCTGGGGTGTGCCCTCGATGGTGATGGTGGGGAAGCCACAACCAATAACGATTCCCAAATAATCGAAATACGATTTGACACTCTCCATCAACGTAACCTGTGAGGCGACCTTTTCGACGAAACCCGTCGTAGAGAAATCGGCTGTAATGATGTCGGCAATATCATCTTTCGTATGAGTCTTGACAGAATCGGCATACATCCCGATGATTGTATTCCAGTCGGCATCCTCGGACAAGATGTCCTCTGCAACGTTTCCGAATACAATGGCAATCTCCTTTTTCCCTTGATGATACACCAACTTGTCGCGCATCTCTTCGGGGTGGGCATTAACGTAACGGGCAAATCCCTGACTGATGAGCAGCCACATCATGTCGGGCGAGATGGTGAAGGAATGGTGAAAGGCGTAGGCATCTACCAAGCTGGTAAAGAAGGCATATTGGCCATAATAGACCAAGTCCTTGTCTTGCGAGAAACTGGTAGCGAGCAGGGTGGTCTTGTCGATAGCAGAAAGTCTTTTGCCCACCTCCTTGCCATTGACGGTCTCACCCTTGAATGACCTCTTCTTGAGGCCATCATTGACGACGAAGGTGACGCTCCCCTCCGCTTGCTGGACAACCTCGGCGGTCTTTGTCCTTGCTTGAGCGACAAAGGCGAAAAATGAAATGGAAAGAATTGTCAGAAGTGCTTTTTCATAGAAAGGATAAGCTTAAAGTCGGCGCAAAGATAGGACTATCTTGCGATATTTGCAAATAAAAGGCAGAAACAATGTGCTCGACCCTCTGCGGATATGTGTCATAAGTGTCACTAACAATGATTTCAATTTGAATTATAATCGCACCACACATCCAGTTCTTGCAGGCGAAGATGGGGAAGTGAGCGGGGAAAGACTAAAAAACTTACAAAATTTCAATACAACATCCTTATGCATTGTAAATCTTAGATAATTGCAGAAATTGAAATATTATTTATAGTCCTTTCGACCAATAGACACATGTGGCCGCAACTGTTTTATGAAATAGTTTGTCTTCAATGTCAGGCTATCTTCTGTTTTTTTCCACTGTTTATCTTCTTTCCGAATATGATGATACCTCCGCTTCAATGCCGCATCCAAGACATGACGAAGAAGCTGGTTATCTACACAGGACCTATAATATTCTAATTTTTCCATACTTGAATAATGTAGCACGTCATCTATTTCTCTCGTTATATCTTGAGCCAAACTTTCTTTACTATTAAAGGAAAACTTATTAAAATCATAATACTGATTCCATATACCATAGAAACCTAAGGAATCAGAATAAAGACGTGCCAAATTGACATCCCCTTTTCCCCAATAATAAGCAGCGAGCAAACAATTAAATTCACCATCCAATACTTTTCCCCCAAAATCTTTTATAAAATCTACGTTTCTTTCAAGCACTTTCCATGCATATGAAGTTGTATCTCCTCTATAAACAGAGTTGTAAAGGGAATGCATTTCTTTAATAACACTATCATGCTTAGGGGTATTACCTTCTATTGCAATGAATGCCCCTAAATCTGTATAATAGGCTGTAACAGACATATCAAACCATCTCAAGTTATCATAACTCGGGAAAAAAGTATCACATAAATCTTGATAACGGCTCACATTAACATTATCAACACTATCTCTCCATACACGAATCCGACGAACTACATCAGGGTATTCTGTTGAATCCAAATTCATTTGTTCCAATAAGCAATATGCTGGACCACAATATTTCATATTAAGACATATTTGTACATCTCGCACTGCCTCTTTGACTGATTTATCACAACCAAGACCATAAAACTCTTTATACGCTCTACCGAAATATGCGTATGCCACATCTGCCTTTCTTGCTTCATTGAGTAAACTGTCAGCATATTTTATCAATGGAATTTTATACGTCATGTCTTCCTCTTTCTCACATTCTTCAAGCATCGCACATCCAACCCAAGCAAGTATCTCTGGATTCCGTTCTTGATATAATTTCCAACTGATTGAATCTGCATGGCACAATTTATGAACCAGGTCATCACAGCTCATACTAATTTCATTCGTACCAATTTTAGCTTCTTGCACGTTATTCTTAATTATAACAACCAGCATTAAAAAAATGCCAAATATTATAAAGATTTTACCCAATAGAAATAATTTTTGAGCGAACAAGAGTATGATGCCCAATATAAAAGACAAAGTCAGACCTAATAAAAACGGCACATCTGGAAGAGTTCCTATCCAATTCAACACACAAAAGAAAGATGTTATAATCAATCCACCAATCCAATGAGTAGTTTCTTTCTTGAATAGCATTACAACCAAACTAATTATCCAGTTCTTCATAATATTTTTTCAGTTTAAGATTCGACAAAATTATAGAAAGTTTATCAGCATCATCTTCACAACCAGTGACACGTAGAATATTTACCAACAACTGTAATATTTTACATTGCATAGTAATATGCCTTTGGGCGATGGCGATACTGAGTGCCTTATCCAATTCTCGCTCCGCTGATTGCAAATTACCTTTACTAACTCCAACAAGAGAAATGTGTTCGTAATCCATATCCCGCACCTTCCGCACATCAAGCAGCATCAAAGCATAATCAAAATGCACTTCATCCGATTGCGAAAATTTTATATTAGCATTATACCACATTAACAATCGACCGACAAATTTAGACTCAAGCCTCCACATTCCCCATGCGTGATCAAGCGCAATATCTACATCAAAAATATTATGTTGTTTTCTATAAATTGACAAAGCCATCTCATAATCATTAGTAAGACACCATAATTTATAGTAACTTTTATGTATAAAAGCATAATAAATATACGCCACTCGATAACTATGTAGACAATCGTTTAAATGAGATAAAAATTGTTTCAATGCAAACTCTTTTATTGAATTACCATTGTTCAATAACGAAAAAGAATTTGGTACAGCATAGACCATCATTTCTGCATAAGGCACTATTTCTTCAATTTTTCCACAACTAGCCCCCCAATTCACCATAAAACCCATTGCACGATAAAAATGTTCATCAGCAGAACTTCGAATCAAATCCAACCCTTTACGTTCATCCATCTGCACACCTAATCCATTGTAAAGCATATATCCATAATAAAATTTTGCGATAGGATCAGTCAAGTGTTGCTTTAACAGAATGGCGGCCATCGGATAATTTTTTGCATGAAAATCAGCGACTCCACTCATTTTTATATCATACGAACGTTGCTCACTCACAATGAGTGAAGAAAAATCATCTTTTAATTTTTGTCGATTCTGATTCTGTATCCATATAACGGGTCCAATACTAATCAATGTCATTGACGAGAAAAGCAGACACAGCCCAACCTCTTTCAAACTTTGGGAAAAGTTTTTCTTTCTACGAACAATTGAAAATATGACATAAAACAAAAGTGTCAACACTAGCATCAACACTATCCACAAAAACAAATATGGAATTCTCAACTTACAATAATAGGAGCCCCACGTCACAACTGGAGGAAATAATGCAATTATTACTCCTAACATTGATTTGATTGATTTATCACGTAATCTGCTAAAAAAATTACTGTATTTCATTTCAAAAAGACTAAAGGTAAAAAAATGGCGTGCCAAAGGTACAATTTATTTCACACACCTCCAAACTTTTCTCCTCTTTTTTGAAGAAAAAACACATTTGGCAAGTCCCAGAAATCAAGAATCGGAGATTTCCCATTTGATTGGTCAAGAAACAGCCGCTAACGGCCCCTCACCGAAAAAGAAAAATATTCTGCGAAAAGCCGTTTTATTGTAGAATATTTTTCTTTTTTTTGCGATTTTTCCGAGTCTACTGTCAGTATACTATTTACCTACTGTGATCCTACTATCTGCCTTATTCTAAAAAATGGCGGTTTTGCAGAATAAATGACTTTTTGGCCGAACAAAAGCCGAACGATGATAATAGAGCCATCATAGGCACAAACTTGCCATAAAATTGCCACACCAACCCGTCAGTTATTGCCAGCCGCCAAAGAAAACCGTCGGCCAACAAAGAAAATCGGGACATTGGCCACAGATGTCAGATTTTTTATGTATATTTGCGCGCGTTGATAATGAGAAACCGTATTACTACAATGAACATACACCCACTTGCACTGGCGACATTCCTGTTGCCCATTGCACTTTCCACCCGGACAGCATCGGCCCAGGACATCGACCCGCAGACCTACCGATGGCTCCTGCAGAACCCGACGAGCGCCGAACGGGCCGACGTGCTGCTGAAAATCGAGAATGACCAGATTGCCCGCGACGGCCGATATGACCTCGCGCCATTCACTGCGCCCCAAATCTACCAGCTGCGCCCCAGCCAGGAGTACCTGCAATTCTTCTACGACGGACAGAACGAACTGTGGCAGGCAGGCCAAGGCGGCGAGAAGGCCGACCTGAAGGCCCTGCGCAAACGGTACCAGCAGCTCTACAACATGAATGAGCCGGAATACCGCAGCGAGGCGGAATACTATCTGGGCTACATCGACTATGCCGAGGGGAAATACAGCAGCGCGCTGAAGCACTTCGACGCACTGCCATTGGACAACAAATACCAGGAGACCGTCCCCTTCTACCGGATGCAGATTCTCTATGCCAAGGGCCGATGGGACGAGGCCATACGTGAGGCCAATGCCTATACGCCGAGCGACGAGGTCTTCCAGCTGGAGGCCCTGCGCATCAAGGCCGAGTGCCAGCGTCAGTCGGGCCAGACGGACGAGGCATTGGCCAGCTACCGCGAGTACCTGCACCGCGCCTCCAGCCCCGTGGCATCGAGCGCCTACAACGCCGGTGTGCTGGAGTACGCCATCGGCCAATATACCACAGCCCGGACCAATGCAGGCATCGCGACCCAGTCGGAATATCCGCAGCTCAAGCAGCTGGCCTATATGCTGGTCGGCCAATGCGCCTTGCAGCAGAACGAGACGCAACAGGCGCGCATGGCGTTCGAACAGGCGGCCAATGTCACGAACGGCGACAAGATCGTCCAGGAGACGGCAGCCTACAACGTCTGCGCCATTGCCCACAATTCGACCTCGATGTGGGGCGACGAGGTGAAGATGCTGGAGACGTTCCTGAACACATTCCCGACATCGGCCTATGCCGACCGCGTGAGCCAGTATCTGGTCGAGGTCTATTCGACGACACACAACTACGAGGCCGCACTCAAGTCCATCGCGAAAATCAACGCACCGAGCCTCACCCTGCGCCGCGCCAAGCAGTATCTGCACTACCAGTGGGGTCTGCAGTTCTACCTGAACGCCATCTACCGCGAGGCCGCAGCACAGTTTGACCAAAGCATCAAGCTGGGCAGCCTGGATGGAGTGAGCTATGCCGAGAGCTTCTTCTGGCGCGGCGAGGCGCGCTACCACCAGCAGCAGTACCGCGAGGCCGTGGCCGACTACGAGATGTTCATCCGACTGAACCAGCCCGGCGTGCAGCAGGACCTCTTTGCCGCAGCGTTCTACAACCGCGGCTATGCCCAAATGAAGCTGGAGGATTACCACTCGGCCATCAACGCCTTCGGCAACTACATCGCGCAGCCGGGCGAAAAAGGCTCGGAGACCTACGTGGACGGCATGTTGCGGCTGGCCGACTGCTACTACTACACGCGCCAGTTTGCATTGGCCGAAAACCACTACCACAACGCCAGCCTCATCAAGTCGAAACAAACGGACTACGCACTCTATCAGGAGGGTCTGATGATGGGTCTCCAGAAACGGTATGCCGAGAAACAGACCAAGCTGGACGAGATGTTGGCCAATTGTCCGGAATCGAATCTTGTGGCCGATGCGTGGCTCGACAAGGGCCGCACGTCGCTGTTGCAGAACGATGCGCCATCGGCCATACACAGCTTCCAGCAGGTCATCGACCGCTATGCCGAGAGCCCGATTGCGCCCCAGGCAGCCGTAGAATTGGCCATGACCTACAACAACATGGGCCAGACTGAGGCAGCTCAGAAGGTCTATCAGATGGTGGCCGAGCGATGGCCGGACACCGACGCCGCCCAGACCGCGGCCGAGGACCTCAAGACGCTCGAGACGCAGCGGCGCATCGCCAGCCTGCCCGAACTCTACGAGACGGCGAAGTACCGCGAACTGCTGGAGACCTACCAGCAGCTATTGGCCGAAAACGTCGATTTCCGCGCCGTACAGACAATGCAGGTCCTGGCCGGAAAGGCTCACATGAAGCTGGGCGAGACGCAGGAGGGCAAATCGCTGCTGCAAGAGGCATCGGCCGAGATGCGCACCGCCGCCGGCAGCGAGGCGAAATACCTGTTGGCCCAGACGGCATTCGACGCGGGTGAGACGGACGAGGCCACGGCCGCCGTCAACGAACTGATACAGTCGGGTACGCCCCACCAGTATTGGCTGGCACGCGGCATCATCCTGATGAGCGACATCCTGCGCAGTCAGCGTGAGTATTTTACGGCCGATGAATATCTGAAGAGCCTGCAGCAGAACTACACCGAGCAGGACGACATCCAGACGCTCATCAACGAACGGCTCCAGGCCGCTCCCGTGACCGACACCATCGCCCAAGAACAAGTAACCACGAAATAATCCATCATGAAGATATATCCACTGGTGCTGGCAGCAACGACATTGGCCATCACCCTGAAGACAACTCCCGCCACTGCGCAAGGCCAAGACTCGTCGATGGTGCAGAGCGTGCGGCTGGAGCGCGACTACTCCCCAATCGTCCAGCAACGCAACAAGATTGACCGGCAGCCTGCACTTCAGGCCATCCGACAGAAGAAGAACGACGCGACCTATGCCGACTGGAGCGTCAACGCCGTGCGCAGCTCGGAAATCGGCATCGTGCCGGCAGGTCAGGTCATCGCTTCATTGGCCGATGACTATCACACCGGCTATGTCGAACTGAGCGCAGGCAACTACTGGAACACCGACCTGAAGGCCGGCATCAAGGCGGGCGACTTCTCGCTCGACGGCAAGGGATTCTTCACCCGAGGCAAGCTCGAACTGCCCTACGACGTGCATACTGACACGGGCGACGAGAAGATGGACTGGAAGAGCCGCCTCCTGCGCGGAGACCTGACGGGCACCTACAGCCACACGATGGACAATGACGCACAGTTTGAGGCACATCTGGGCATGGGCGGAACGAGCGTCAACACGTTCAACTACCGCTTCTACCAGGGCGGCGACTCGCTGCTTGAGAGGTTGGCCAATGACCCAGACAAACAACGCTGGGGACAGGTGCGCGCCGATGCGAGCTACGAGACCGACCAGCTGCGGCTCTTCATCGGCTACGACTTCACCCACCTCACCACGCCCGACTCCATCCCGAGCGACTGGCGCACCAACACGTTGCAGTTCAAGGGCCGCTACGGCTGGTACGAGAACGATAAGTTCCACTTCAGCATCGACCTCGACATGGGCGGCGTCTTCGGCAAGAAACGCAGCTACTTCACCCTGCACCCCACGTTCCACATGAGCATCATGCCCGAGCCGGACGCCTGGCGGCGCATCTACTTCGACCTCGGTTTCGGCAGCCGCCGTATGCCCCTCATGCAGCTTATGGACCAATTGCCATTGGCCTTCATGAACGAAGAATACAAGACCTCGACCGACGGCTTCGACCTCCACATCGGATATGAAGACAACGAGCAGGGCTACCTCCGCTGGGGCGCCGAGGTCCAGTTGAATTCCGTACAGAATGATTTGGGAGCCATCGTCGACACACTGTGCACCGATGGCCAATACACACAGATTGTCCAGGAGGACTGCTTCCACTTCGTCCTCGCGGGCCATGTCGATTACGAATACAGCCAGTATTTCAAGACATTGGCCAATGTCCGCCTCCACACCCACTCAAGCGACTCCAAGGGATTGGCCGAACCTGGACTTATCTTGTCGCTCCACGCGCAATCCAATCCTGCGCCCGTGACGATGGACCTCGGCCTTGACCTTGAGTTCATCCACCGGATGCTCTACCTCGGCGAGAAGTACAAGCTCGGTCCATCGGCCGACCTCAATTTCCGCATTGACTGGCAGTGCAACGACGACTGGCGCCTGTTCGGTTCCATCCGCAACATGCTGAACCTCAAGAACGAACTCTGGCCCGCCGTCCCAGCGCAGGGCATCAACGTCCACGCCGGCTTCAAGTGGCTCTTCTGAGCCTAAAGCGGACTTTTCAGTTTGTTGGCCAATGCCATGCGGCTCCTGCGCCAACCCAGAAACGAGACAGCGAGGCCGATGGCAATCACCTCCATCAGGACCGTCTCCGCCACCGACGGGTAGAACGTCACCCGTCCCCCCACCATCCAGATTTCCGCCTCGGTCACCCAGTGCGCCACGCGGAAGACCCACCACGAGAGGACCTCAGCAGGCCAAGCCAGCCAATGCCCGAGGTTCTCTCCTGCTATTGTGATTGTGGCCAATGACGTTGGCACGCACAACAGGAAGACCAGCCAGTAGATCAGCACACCGATGATGGGCACGACCAGAAAGCCCTGCACGAAACCCAGCAGCGGCAGATGATGGAAATAATAGACAATCAGCGGAAACGTAAAGACCTGCGCCGCGAAGGTAATCCAGAAAATCTGACGCAGCGGCTCCAGCCTGTCCCAAAGCGTCAGCTTCCGTTCGCGCATCGCAAATGCGTCATGCTCGTTGGTGAACATCGGCCGAAAAGCAAAAATCCCCGCCGTCGCCGCAAAGCTGAGCTGGAATCCACATTGGCCAAGGAGCATCGGGTCATAACAGAGCATCAGGAGGGCGGCCAATGCCAAGTTCTCCCAACTCCAGCCATCGACCATAAAATAACGCGAAAAGTGCATGATGGTGATCATGATGGCGGCACGTACGGCCGACGGCGGGAACCCAATCATCCAGACATACAGCCACAGGACGACGAGCGGCATCAGCCGGGACACCTCGCGCCATCGCAGCTCGTTCCACCCGCAGAAGAACGGGATGAGAATCATTGGCCGAAAAAAATAATGCAGCAACGCCCAGATCAGGCCGATGTGCAGGCCCGAAACAGCCAGAAGATGCGCCATGCCCGCCTCGCGCATTTCGTAGATGGCCAATGGGTCGAACCGCGAACGGTCACCACAGAGAAGGCCTGCCGCCAGACTTTCAGCATCTGGCGACAGGCCTATGTTATGAAGGCGGTCGAGGATCCAAGCAAGAACCTCTTCCACAACTTTTACTTATTGAGGTGAGCGTGCATGTTGGCAGCGGCACGACGTCCGTCTCCCATGGCCAGAATGACCGTTGCACCGCCACGGACGATGTCGCCGCCGGCAAATACATCGGCCACAGCCGACTGCATGGTCTCTTCGCCTACGACGATGGTACCCTTCTTCGAAATCTCCAGGCCCTTGAAGTTGCTTGGGATGATTGGGTTTGGTGACACACCGATAGCCACGATGACAAGGTCGGCTGGAATGGTCTCGGTCTTGCCCTCAACAGGCACTGGCGAACGACGACCTGAAGCATCAGGCTCACCCAGTTCCATCACCTGAAGGACAGCCTCGCAGACGCGGCCGTTCTCATCGGCATGATACTCAATCGGGTTGTGGAGCACGTGGAAGTCGATGCCCTCCTCCATTGCATGGTGAACCTCTTCGGCACGTGCCGGGAGTTCGTCAAGGCCACGACGATAGACCAAAGTGACGGTCTCCGCACCCATACGCTTGGCAGTACGTGCCGAGTCCATAGCAGTATTACCACCGCCACAGACAACGACATTCTTGCCCTTGAGGACAGGAGTATCGAAGCCCTGGCCACGACCGGCACCCATCAGGTTGATACGAGTCAGATATTCATTGGACGACATGACACCGATGGCGTTCTCGCCCGGGATATTCATGAAGCGTGGCAGACCTGCACCCGAACCGACGAAGATGCCGTCGAAGCCCATCTCATGCAACTGCTCATAGCTTACAGTCTTGCCGACAATGACATCGGGCTGGAAATTGACGCCCATCTTGCGGAGGGTATCGATTTCGGCCTCAACTACGCTGTTGGGCAGACGGAACTCGGGGATACCATACTTCAGCACACCACCGATTTCGTGCAGTGCCTCGAACACAGTCACGTCATAGCCGAACTTGATCATATCGGCCGCAAAAGCCAATCCCGAAGGACCAGAACCGACGACGCAGACCTTCTTGCCATTCTTCGGTGCGCAGACAGGAGCCTGCATCTTGCCCGATTCACGCTCGGTATCGGCTGCAAAACGCTCCAGATAACCGATAGCGACGGCCTTCTGGTTCATCTTCAGCTTGATACATTGGCCCTCACACTGCTTCTCCTGTGGGCACACACGACCGCACACGGCTGGCAGCGACGAGGTCTGCTTGATGGTCTGGATAGCCTCGGCAAATTCACCCTTCTCGATGTGCTTTACGAAGGTCGGGATGTTGATGCCGACAGGGCAACCCTTCATACAAGAGGGGTCGGCACAGTCGAGACAACGCTGAGCCTCGGTCATGGCCATCTCCTTGGTCAGACCCTTCTGAACCTCCTCGGTGAAGGTCGTTACGCGATATTCCGGAGTCAGTTCGGGCATCTTGACGCGCTCGATGGCGGCGCGCTCCTTCGGACTCATCTTCTTGCGAAGTTCCTCTCTCCAAGGCTCATTTCGCAATGCTTGTATTTCTTCTTTAGTCATTTTTCTACAGTTTAATATTTTGACTTGGAAAGGGGCAATTTATTTGTTGAGTGCGGCCAATGCCTCGGTCTCCTCAGCCTTGTAAGCACGCATACGCATCATCATCTCGTCGAAGTTGACCTGATGTGCATCGAACTCTGGGCCATCGACACAGACGAACTTCGTCTTGTCGCCCACAGTGACACGGCAGGCACCACACATACCCGTACCATCAACCATGATGGTGTTGAGGCTGACGATGGTAGGCACATTGTATTTCTTGGTCAGGAGGCTGACGAACTTCATCATGATGGTTGGGCCGATGCAGACGCACTTATCGACCTTCTCACGCTGGATGACCTGCTCCACGCCCACGGTGATGACACCCTGCTGGCCGTACGAACCGTCATCGGTCATGATGATTACCTCATCGCTGTTGGCACGCATCTCGTCCTCCAGAATGATGAGGTCTTTCGTGCGGGCGGCCAATACAACGATGACCTTGTTGCCGGCCTCGTGCATAGCCTTGACAATAGGCAACAATGGAGCCACGCCTACACCACCGCCACAACAGATGACGGTGCCGTACTTCTGGATGTCGGTCGCATGACCCAGCGGGCCAACGACATCGGCCAACATATCACCCGGCTGGAGCGCGTTGATACGGGTCGAACTTGCGCCAACGGCCTGCACGACGAGGGTAATCGTACCCTTCTCGATATTGGCATCGGCGATGGTCAGAGGAATACGCTCACCCTTCTCGTCCAGACGGACGATGACAAAGTGTCCGGCCTTGCGGCTGCGGGCAATGAGAGGAGCTTCTACCTCCAGGCAGGCGACCTTCTCAGAGAACATTTTCTTGCTTACAATCTTGTTCATTCTTATAATAGTTTATACTAATAAAAAACTTCTGGATGATTGTCTATTCGTTATGTATCCGTGCATTAAATTGCCTAAAATGCGGCCGCAAAGTTAACCAATTTTGACTAAAACGCCAAACTTTTCAACAAAAATTACCCGAAAACGACAAATATTGTTACTTTTTGTATTTTGTTTCATGATATATTATTATATTTGCACGTGTAACACGAAAATACACATCATGAAGAAGACCCTATACGCCATTCTGGCCATCGTCATCGTACTCGTCACCGCCTCTTTCTACGGTGCCTATTCGCTTGTACGTACAGCCACCGTTTCCGACGAAAACTATGGGCAGAACTACGAGACTGCCTATTCGATGGTTTATGGCCGATACCCCGAGCTGCGCGCCTGGCATGACAGCTTGAAGGCCAATGGCCTGTGGCGCGACACCTTCCTCACCAATGCCGACGGGCTTCGGCTGCACGGCATCCTGGTGGAGCATCCGAAGAGTGACACATTGGCCAACACCGGAGCCATGATGATCATCCACGGCTATATGGACGATGCGCCTGTCATGATGCGCTACACCTATTGCGACTACGAGATGCTGCACCGCAACGTCTTCCTGCCCGAGCGGCAGTGGTGCGGCCTGAGCGAAGGCGACCACATCACTTTCGGCTGGCGCGACCGCATCGACATGCACCTATGGCTTGACATGATGCACAACCTGTGGCACGAGCCGATTGTCGTACACGGCCTTTCGATGGGCGCCGCCACGACGATGATGCTCTCGGGCGACGAGATTCCCGACTCGCTGCAGGTCGTCGGCTATGTCGAGGACTGCGGCTACACATCGACGTGGGAGCAGCTCGTCTTCAAGATGAAGGACGAATATGGCCTGCCCGCCTTCCCATTGCTCTATCAAGCCTCACTCATCAACAAGTTGTGGCACGGATGGTGGTTCAGCGAGGGCGACGCCATCGGCCAGGTGGCCCGGTGCCAGGAGCCGATGCTCTTCATCCACGGCACGACCGACCGCTATGTCCCCTATTGGATGGCAGAAAAGCTCTACACCGCCAAGCCCGGCAGAAAGGAGCTTTGGTCCGTGCCCGATGTCGGTCACGCGCACGCCATCCACGACCAGTGGGATGAGTACGTGAAACGCGTCGGCGATTTCGTCAACGGCTGTGTTCAAGGCATTGGCCAATGATATTAACCCGAAAAAAATTGCGAAAGGCAGTCATGCATAAATGGACGGCAACGCTATTGGCCACAATATTTTCATTTTTGCCAATGGCGTCCACGCTGGAAGCCGCACAGCCCGAACGCCCCAAGGTGGCCGTCGTACTCGCTGGCGGCGGAGCCAAAGGATTGGCCCACATCGGGGTGCTGAAGGTGCTGGAAGAGGCCGGTGTACCAATCGACATCGTGGTGGGCAACTCGATGGGATCGATTGTCGGTGGGCTCTATGCCATCGGCTACACGCCCGAAGAGATGGACAGCATCGTGCGCCACACGGACTGGATGCAGCTCCTGCTCGACCAGCCCGACTACGGCAACCGGCTGCTTTCGGCCCGGAAGCTGAACGAGAGCTACCAGCTGCGTGTTGCCCTGGACCGCGAGCGGCAGAACAGCCAGACGGGACGCAGCGGGCTCATCCGGGGCAAGAACATCGAGGATTACCTGCGCCGGCTCACGGCCACCGTGCCGGATTCTGTCTCATTCGACTCTCTGCCGATGCCGTTTGCCTGCAATGCGACCGAGGTCACGGCCGGACGCATCTACGAGTTCCACAGCGGCAACCTGGTGCAGGCCATGCGCGCATCGATGGCTATCCCCGGCGTATTCACGCCCGTACAGCTCGACTCGGCAATCTTTGTCGATGGATTTGTGACCAATAACTATCCCGTCGATGTAGCCAAGCGCATGGGCGCCGACATCATCATCGGCAGCGATCTGGTGAGCACAACGCCATTGGCCGAAAGATACAACAACCTGCTCGACCTCGTGACCCACATGATCGACGTGAGCAGCACGCATCTCTACGAAGACAACATCCGCCAGAGCGACATCTATATCAACATCGACGTGACGGGCTACAGCTCGGCCAGTTTCGGCGCGGCGGACATCGATTCGCTCATCACCCGCGGCGAACGGCGCGCACGGCAGCTGCTTCCGCAACTCGAAAAGATGCGCGAGAGGTTCGAACAGGAGTTCGGCGACGTGCCCCTCACCTACCACAAGGCCCAGGAATGGCGGCGGACGCTATTGGCCGAAAAAGCCCAAAAGGAGCGTGAAAAGGAATTGGCCACGACAAGCAGCAGGAAGAACTTCTTCAGTGAGGTGCGTCACCGTTACCTGAGCAGTTCCCTGAACCTGGGCGGACGATTCGACAACGACGAGTACGCCATGTTCCGGTTGGCGGCCAATATGAACCTGCCCACGCGGACAGACCTCAGCCTGAGCCTCTACGCACAACTGGGACAACGACTGCGGTTCGGCACGATGCTGGGGCATACAGTGGCCAATACCAACGGCAGAATCGGCCTGGGCTACTACTTCGAGCGGCCCGACCTGCAATACTTCTACCACGGTAAGATTGTGGCCGATGTCACCAGCCTGCACCAGCGCGCCATGCTCTTCTTCGGACAAGAGTGGCACCACGTTCTTTACACCTTCGGCCTGCGCTACGACCGGCATCACTACACCGACGTATTGGCCAGACAATCCATCGCGGCGCTGACGTCCGACCTGGAGGGCAAGAAGTTCAATTTCATCTCCTATTGCGCACATGCGGAATATGACTCGCAGAACTCCAACTACTTTCCCGTCGAGGGCTCACGCGTCATCGGAAACTTCGAGCTGGTCACCGACAATTTCTACCAGTTCGACGGCAACAACGCCATCCCCATCGTGAACCTCTCGTGGTGTACGGCCTACACCATCGGCCAAAGATTCACACTCATTCCGCACGCCTCGGGACGCATCATCTTCAATAACCACACCGATGTCCCGATTGCCCTGCACAACATCGTCGGCGGGTTGGCCGATGGCATGAAAGTCAGCCAGCAGCTCACCATGGCAGGCATCGCACGCATGGAGGTCTTTACCGAAAACGCCTTTTCATCGATGGGCATCGGCCTACAACAGCGCATTGGCCAAGTACACTATCTGCAAGGGGCAATCGACGTGGGCAGCTACGGCAGCCAGATTGAAAACAACTTCAATCACGACGGCTTCACCTGGGGCACGCAGTTCGGCTACAGTTACAGCAGTGTGGGCGGACCAATATCCCTGATGGGCTGTTGGAGCGAACGTACAAAGCAATTCCGGCTGATGCTGAACGTCGGCTATTATTTCTAAACATCGAATAACAAACAAAATCAAATAACTTCTAAACCACACACTACAATGGAAAGAAAAAATTTCGCGTTCATTAGCTACAATCACAAGGATGTGAAATGGGCTAAATGGCTCCAGAAGAATCTGGAGAACTACAAGCTGCCGACCGAAATTCACAACGAATTCGAGGACAGTCGCTTCATCCGTCCCGTATTCCGCGACCAGACCGACCTGAACACGGGCGTATTGGGCAACGTGCTGAGAGACAATCTGGAGGCATCGAAGTATCTCATCGTGCTCTGTTCGCCAAACTCGGCCAAGTCCGAATGGGTAAGCAAGGAGGTCCAGTCATTCATCGAATGGGGACGCCTGGATTGCATCATCCCGCTCATTGTCGATGGCCAACCGAACTGCTACAACCCCGATCTGGAGTGCTTCCCGCGCTACCTGAAGGAATATACACAGAGCCACCCCGAGGCTGAACTTCTGGGTGTCAGTGTGGCCGAGGTCGGCAAAGACAAAGCCTTCGTCCGCGTCGTTTCCAAGATGCTCGACGTATCGTTCGACACCCTATGGCAGCGTCACGAGCGCGAACGTCGTCAGCGCATCGCCCTCAACATCCTGTCCGGTATCGCCGGCGCCTTCCTGCTCTACTGGTTCGCACTGCCTGTCCAGCTCACCATGACACTGCACGACGCCCAGCACAACCTGCCATTCGGCACCACGGCCGACGGCTACGGAGGCGTCCTCACTGTCGAGGGCAACGAATATTTCCTGACCAAACTC
>CACZAY010000029.1:0-4007 GCA_902779265.1 uncultured Bacteroidales bacterium
ATGTCGAGGATGTCCGATGCAACAAGGCACGCAATGCTGCCATCGTCTGCCAGGGCACATTGGCCAAGCCACTGAGCGAAATCTCGTTCACCAATGTCAATGTCGGCCAATGCCGCGTGGGCTTCTCGTCGATGAATACCGAACCCATCCTGCTTCAGAATTGTCACTTGGGCGGCGAGGTCACATCGGCCCCAACCCAAATCACTAAGAGCGACAAGATATTTGAGCGCTAAAGGTCATTGGCCAATGATATTCAAGCAAAAAACAAGCCCTCGCTGAGTCTGTCAGCGAGGGCTTTTCGTATTTCGTCGGGTGGGTTCGGGACATTGGCCAATGCCCCTTACTCCTGCATCGTGTCGGCCGGTTCCTTGAGCAGCGTCTCGTCGTATTTCATCAGGCGGATCTGGTAGAAGCGGGGCACGAAACTGCCACTGTTGGACGACATGCGGAGCACGATGTTCTTCTTGCCTTGCAACAGGTCGGCCGGTACGCGGATGACCTCGTCGTAGAACTTGCTGCGTCCCGTACCCGTACGCACCTGCGGCACCTCGTAGTTCTCGAAATCGTTGCCGTCAATCGAAATCAGGCACGAACGGCCGCGGTCGGCAATCGAAAGCATGAACGAGAGAGCAACATCCTGACCGCCGTCAATGATATCGGCCGCACGCGTGGCATCGATGGTGTATTCGAACCATTGGTTGGGCTGGGCATCGCGGAACGGACGGCCGTTCAACGTACCGCGCGAACCGGTTTCGCTAATCTGCAGCTTGTGGGCGGCCTCGCTCGTAGCCTCGCCCGGTGTAAGTTCATCGAGGGTCAATGATTCCAGTTCTGATTTACGCAACTGCTCGACAAACAGTGGGTTACGCAGCCATTCATCCTCACTCTGGCGGTTCCAGTAGATGGAGTAGCGCGTGTGGTGCAGGTCGTAGAACGGACGCACGTGGACGGTCTTCCAGAAGGAACCAGTGGCCGATGCATCGACATCGAACTCCAGTGTCTCGCGATTGGTCATCTTGACGCGATCCGGGACATCGGCCATAGAACAAATCAACATGGGCGCATAGGCCAAACTGGGGAACTTTTCGCGCGAACGAGGCGAGAAGTCGTGCACGCCGTCGCCACCATATTCGCGGGCCAGCGGCTCGAAGTGTGGGTCGGCAGGATTGCGGCTGGAGGTTTGGGCGGCCAATACCGACGGACCGTAACGCAGCGCAATGTAGTCGTCGTTCTGACGGCATGGGACGAGCGCGAGCGACATCGGATAGGTGATTTCGACCACATCGCCCGACTTCCAGCTTTTGCCGCAATAGACATAGGTCGCGAGGCCTGGCTCGACGGAACGTTCGTCCTTGATTTTCACGTTTTTGCCGTTCACCTTCACGCTGAATTCTTCGGTCGCCCAACTGGGGTGACGCACGGCAAGATGGTAGTTGCCGGACTTCTTGATGACGATGCGCGAACGCTCGCCGTAGGGGAAGTCGGTCTCCTGACGCATGACGAACTTGTCGGACTTCAATTCACTGGGGACGAAGAGATTGACGAAAAGGGTGTCATCGGCCAATGAATAGATAAACTCACCATAGCGGCTCTGGCTTTCCAGTCCGCTGCCGACGCAGCACCACAACGCATCGTTCACCTTCGAGTAGATGCGGTAGCTTTCCGGTCGCAGCGGCGTGAAATAGGTGAAACCGCCGGTTTCGGGGTCCATGCTGGCCAGGACGTGGTTCAACATCGCCTGCTCATAGTAGTCGGAGTAGCGCGCCGAATGGTCATTGGCGAACATCGTGGTCGAAATCCGCATCAGGTTGCACGTGGTGCAGAGGTCGGGACCATCGGCATCGGTAATAAGGCTGTTGGCCTTGCTTGGCGCGACGAAATATCCGCCCACGCCCACGCCACCTATCGCCATGGTGCGCTTGCTGACCACTTCGTTCCAGTAGTTGCGTGCACTGCGCTGATAACGCGGTTCGCGACGCAGGCTGCCGATGCGTGCAAAGCCCAGGGCCATCGCCGTAAGCTCGTTCGTGTGGCGCTTGTCGAGGAATTCCTGGAGGTTCTTGGCCAACATATTTTCGATAATCAGCTGGTGCGAGAACTTCTGCGCGGCCTTCATGTATTTCGTGTCGTCAAAGAGGCAATAGGCATCGGCCAATACCTCATTCATCGCACCCGTCTCCCACTGCAGGATCTGCATCTCCATCACGTCGAGACCGAACAGCGAGACGACCTGAATCACCCAGTCGCACATTTTGCGGAACATCTCTCGCGCCTCCTCGTTGCCTGCATAGACATAGGCATCGCGCAGGCCGGCCATAATCTTATGCTCGCAATAGAAGGGCACCCAGTTGCCGCGCTGGTTATAGACGCGATAGTCGGCATCGAGCAGCGACGTCCAGACCGAATTGTCGGGAATTCCGCCGAGGAAGCCTTTCATGCCATTCGTATCGTTGTCGAAGACGTCCTGACAGTCCTTCAGCACGCCCACGATGTAGTTGATCCGGTCGAGGAAGGCTTTTCGTTGGCCAATGTCATGGCTCGACGCATAGGCATAGGACAAGGCCGACAAATAGTGGCCCAGGAAATGTCCGTCCATGGCCAATGCCGGGTTCCACGCGAAGCTGGTCGAAGCGGGATGCTCGAATTCCCACTGATAATAGGGGCTCTTGCCGTCGGTCGTCTTGGATAAACCAGATTGACGCACATACGGTGTGAGTAACCGCTGTACGTCATACTGCATCAAAGTCGCATAATTCTTCTCCTGTGCCCGCTGGAACGGGCTCTCCAATAGTGTTACATCCTGCAAGTCGAAACTGGCGGGATTGAGAATGTGCTGCGCAAAAAGGCCGCATTTTCCCATACTCAACAAGATGATGAGTATTATCGAAGTTTTAGTCAAGCAGCCTTTCATACGCTAAATTTTGCAAAGGGTTATTTGAACGCCGCGCGTCAACGGCTGACGGCCGGCTTTCAGTCTGGTGTAATGCAGATGCGGAATCCGCAATTGGCGAATGCGCTCTGCTTCTCGTCTTCAGTCTGATAGTTGCTCACAACGCAGGCGTTGCGGTTTGATGGGCAGAAGTCGTAGTTGTTACGCTGCATCCAGCTGCCTCCTCGCAGGATCAGTGTATCCTGACCATTGTTCAGCGGAGCCTTGCCCTGTGGGTTGACGGAATCGGTCGCAGCATAGCGATAATAGCAATTAGCCACCCACTCGGACACATTGCCGGTCATGTCGTACAGGCCAAGTTCATTGGCCAACTTCTCTCCACCCTCATGGATGCCGTAGTCATCGTAGCCTTTCAGCATAGCGGCCGAGTTGCGATAGACCCAACCAGCCTCAGTCTGTGTGTCTGAGCCGCTGTAGCGGTATCCCCGGCAGTAGCGGCCTCCTCGTGCGGCACATTCCCATTCGGCCTCGGTAGGCAGGCGGAAACGGAGTCCAGTCTTGGCCGACAGCGAATCGCAGAATGCCACGGCGTCCTCAAACCAGATGTTGTAGGCGGCATATCGGTCACCCTCGCCTATGGCACTATCCCATGACCGCTGGATGGAATGGTCGATGATGCAATAGTGGCCCGAAGGCTGGCGATGCATGACGGCGGTCCACTCGCCTTGTGTGATTTCATATCGGCCAATGTAATAATCCGGCATCGAGACCTCGGTGACGGGGCCGATCCAATAGGGGCCGATGCGATTGATGCAGGTGTAAAGTGTGGTGTCGCGCTTGGTCTTGATGGTATCACGGAAGTGGAAATCGTCCGCATTGTACCAGAGCGTGTCGGCACTCTTCAGGTCGCGCCAATAGGCCGTATGTGCTGTCCGGTCCAGCCAGATGGTGTCACGCGAACCATAGCTGCTGAAATAGTTGGCCTCTTTCGGCTTGCGGGACTGTACGCCCATATAGAACTGGCACGCCTCGACCTTGACCATGTTGTTAATCAGTCCCGTAATGACGGCCTTGTCCTCGTCGCTCACATCGCTGCGCCAGACGGCCTCGCCCACGG
>CACZAY010000029.1:4025-23401 GCA_902779265.1 uncultured Bacteroidales bacterium
AACGGTTTTCTTATAACGGATGCCGGTCTCTGCATCGTCGCAGGAGATGGCCAGAAATAACGGAACGAGGGCAAGCAGGCCCACAAGAAAACGTGACTTATTCATAACAGGCGCAAAGATATAGACATTTCAGAACAAATGCAAGATTTCCGTGTTTTATTTCACTTTTTTAACCAGAAATTTGCGTAAAGCAAGCAAAACGCGGAGCAGATAGACGCCCAACAGCGCGATTTTCACCGCTATAGCCGTCCAACCCGACATCGGAAGCCACTGCATCGCGGCAAACAGCACAACGGTCAACAGTGCATAGCCGCCAATGGACTTCAAGTCGTAGGGTATCGGATTGACACGTTGGCCGACGGCATAGCTCAACAGCATGCAGACCGCGTAGCCCGCAAAACCGGACCAGGCGCAGGCCATGTAGCCGAACTGCGGAATGAAAACCACATTGGACACAATCATCACGGTGCAACCGGCAAGCGAGAACCATGCGCCCCATATCGTCTTGTCAATCAGCTTGTACCAGAACGAGAGGTTGAAGTAGATGCCCATCATGATTTCGGCCGCCATGACCACGGGAACAGCCTTGATGCCGACGCGATACTCCACATCGACGAAATATTGCAGGATGTCGATGAAGGCAATCACGGCGAGGAATGCGGCCAATGTGAAGACGATGAACCACTTCATCGCCTCGGCATAGTAGCCGACCTTGTCGCTGACCGATTCCGACGAATTGTTCTTGGCAAAGACAATCGGCTCGTAGGCATAGCGGAACGCCTGGGTGATGAGTGCCATTATCATCGCAATCTTGACACACGCGCCATATTCGCTCAACTGGGCATCAGCATCGGCCGCATCACTCACAAGCGGGAAGAGAATCTTGTCGGCCGACTGGTTCAGGATGCCAGCTATGCCGAGCACCAATATCGGCCATGAATAGCCCAACATCCGCCGCAGGAGCGCGCCGTCGAAATGCCACTTGATGCGGAAGAGATCGGGCACGAAAAAGAATGTGATTATGCCCGTGCAGGTCAGATTAATGGCGAAGACGTAGAAGACGTCGGACTTGTCGAGATAGGCAAAGAAAAGCAAATTGAGGGCGCAGTTGATCACGATGAAAAGCAACTTGAGCGACACAAACTTGATGGCGCGCTTCTGGAATCGCAGGTAGCAGAACGGCAAAGCCTGCAGCACGTCGAGCACGGTTATGCCGGCCATCATCGCCACAAATTCGGGATGGTCGTGATAGTGCAACGCTTCGCTGATCGGCGACAGGAATCCGCCCACAAGTGCGGCAAACAGTGCAGCCAAAGTTCCGACCCACACGAAGGCTGTCGTGAAGACCGTATCGGGATCGGCGTCCTTACGGTTGGCGAAACGGAACAGCGTCGTCTCCATGCCGAAAGTCAGGATGACCAACAGCAGCGCCGTCCACGAATACATGTTGGTGAGCACACCGAAATCGCCCGACTCCTTGGGCATGTTGTAGGTCCAGAGCGGAGTCAGCAGATAGTTGAGAAAACGGCCAACGATTGACGACACGCCAAAGATGACCGTGTCCTTCATCAGTCCCTTGAAATTTGGCATCAGCTGAATGAAAAATTGTGAATTGTTTTTATGGCCGATGTTCCATCTCCGTCATTCATCGGCCGCCAAAAACTCATATTTCTTAATTCTAAATTCTTAACCTGTTCGTCAGAACAGAGTGCCCTGCAAGCCGTCCACGCCCTTCGGCGTCCGACCCAAATGCTTGTAGGCCAATGGTGTTGCCTCGCGACCACGCGGTGTACGCTTGATGAAGCCCTCCTTGATGAGGTACGGTTCGAGCACATCCTCGACGGTGCCGGCATCCTCGCCCAACGCCGTCGCGATTGTGGTCAGTCCGACAGGGCCGCCGTTGAACTTGTCGATGATGGTGGTGAGCAGCTTGTTATCGACCTCGTCCAATCCGTATTGGTCAACGCCGAGAGCCTCCAGAGCGTGTTTTGCAATGCCGATGTCGATGCGTCGGCCATCGCCCTTGACCATCGCGAAGTCGCGCACACGACGCAACAGGGCATTGGCCACACGCGGCGTTCCACGGCTGCGCAGGGCGATTTCGATGGCGGCCTCCTCGCCGATGGTCATGTTCAGGATTCCGGCCGAACGGGCGATGATTCCGGCCAGCACCTCCGTGTCGTAGTACTCAAGGTGCATGTTGATGCCGAAACGGGCACGCAACGGAGCCGTCAGCAGGCCGCTTCGCGTAGTGGCACCGATGAGCGTAAACGGATTGAGGTCAATCTGGATGCTGCGTGCGGCGGGACCCTTGTCGATCATGATGTCGATGCGGTAGTCCTCCATCGCGCTGTAGAGATACTCCTCGACAACGGGGCTCAGGCGGTGGATTTCGTCGATGAAGAGCACGTCGTTCTTGTCCAACGACGTGAGCAGGCCGGCCAGGTCGCCCGGCTTGTCGAGCACGGGGCCGCTCGTCACCTTGAAGCCCACGCCAAGTTCATTGGCAACGATGTTGCTGAGCGTGGTCTTACCCAAGCCCGGAGGGCCGTGGAACAACGTATGGTCAAGCGCTTCGCCACGCATTCGGGCGGCCGCCACAAAGATGCGGAGGTTTTCGATGACCTTCTCCTGACCGGAAAAGTCGTCGAACGAGAGCGGGCGCAGAGCCTTCTCGATTTCCTTCTCCTGGGTGGTGGCGCTGTTGGCGTTTCTTATATCAAAATCTTCTTGCATATCTCAGGGTTCATCATTTAAAAGGTCACATCGGACAATACGGGGGAAACGGCTGCATCACGGGATGCCTTACCGCGCCCGACATGACATTTTCAGGACTTTCCTTCTGTTTTTTCAGCCGCAAAGATAGACATTTATTATTAAAAAAAGGCATTTTGGGCGGAGAAAGTTTCGGGCGCGGCATTTATTTGGCGAAATATTTTGGAAGAAACATTTTTTTCAGTACCTTTGCGGCGCATTTTTCGGCAGGAATGCCATTTTCACCCCTGTCGGGAGACGCCTGTCTGGGTAGTTCAATGGATAGAACGGAGGTTTCCTAAACCTTTGATCTGGGTTCGATTCCCAGCCCGGATACAACCCCGCAAAAAACATACTGACCCTTCATAGAAAGTTCATAGAACCTTCGGGAAAAGATTACTTCGATTGCCAAAACACGGCATTCGGAGTTTTTTTATGGCCAATGTCTCATTTTTCCGGCCAATTTGTTTTGTACAATCGATAAATTCCCTATCTTTGCGGCCGACCTTTTTGTTGAACAGTATTTTTATAGAGACATTGTTTTACTGTTTTTTATTATTGATTGGGCTACATTTTTTTGAGATGTTGTGGCGGGATTGTGCCGTCGCAGCATTCATCGTGTGTCCATGCGGACCGCCTCGGGTTGAGGTGGACATTGGCCAATGTCTCCGCTAATACACACACTTAAAAACATGATGAAAATACTTTTATACACAATTATAACAATGAAAACCAAACATTTTCTTTCATTCTGTCTTCTCACGATTATGATGTTGTGGGCAGGCAATGCGAGTGCGGCAACCATACCCGACAAGTATGACTTCACGAATTTCTATCTGTGTTTCAACAAGGCCACTACGACAAGCACGGTCACACTGAGCGCGTTCGGTTCGCCATCGTCAACACCGACGTTGCAGTATTCCTACGACGCCGCCACATGGACCAACTACTCCATCGGCACCGCAGTCGGCTCATCCTACTCCAAGGTCTATTTCCGCGCAAAGACCGTCAATGCGACCTTCAGCACCGACGCAAGCAACTATTACAAGTTCTCGACAACAGGCAACTTCAGCCTCACGGGCAGCATCGCATCGCTGATAGCAAACCCAGAGTATGCTCATGATACATGGGCTGCAAATGCGAGCCTCAATCTCAAGCAGCAGTTCCTAGTATACTACGCCAATTTAATCAAGGCCATTCCATCCACTTATATGTTTGCCAACCTTTTCAGGGGCTGCACGTACTTGACCGACGTTTCGGCTCTCGACATGCCGTCCACAACATTGAAAACCGGCTGCTACTATGGCATGTTCTATGGCTGTACGAAAATCACTGCTTCACCGGAACTGCCGGCCAAGACACTGGTCGAGGCCTGCTATGCCTTGATGTTCTACAATTGTACAAATCTGAAAAGAGTGACATCGTCCGCATCGACGTTCACATTCATTTCGAAACTGTCCAACACAACAAAACCAACTCAAAGCTGGCTATACAATGTAAGCAGCGCCGGCACCTATATTGGGGCAACATCTGGCGTCGATCAGACTACCTCTACCGTACCAAGTGGCTGGACTGTCAATCCATTCTGCATTACGGCCAACACAGCGAGCAGCAAAGTGACATTGGCTGCAAATGGGTCTCCTACCGCACTCACCGGCATTCAATATTCAACCGATGCTCTAACCTGGTCCACCTACACCATCGGCACAAGCATCAGTCTCAACACCGGCAAGTCGGTCTATTTCCGCGCCACATCGACCAACAGCACGTTCAGCACAAGCGGAAGCGACTATTACTATATCAGCGCATTGGGCAGCATCAGCGCATCGGGCAACGTGATGTCGCTGTACGACAAGACCTGCGCTACAACGACGCTGACTGATTACGCATTCAGCCATCTGTTCTACAATTGTACTGCCTTGACCAGTGCCTCGGCACTCAAACTGCCGGCCACGACGCTAACTACCTACTGCTATCACTCAATGTTCGCCGGATGCACCAATCTGACGGCTGCGCCCACACTTCCAGCCAAGAATCTTGCACCAGAATGCTACTGGTTCATGTTCTCTTACTGCTCAAAATTGGCATCCGCCCCTGCACTGCCAGCCACGACACTTGCCCAAGGCTGTTATGTACGAATGTTCGAATATTGCACAAGCTTGACAGAAGCCCCAGAACTGCCAGCCACGACATTGCCAAGCTCATGCTACAACTTTATGTTTACAGGATGCAGCAAACTGAGCAAAATCACCGTTGGCTGTACCGCTTGGGCTTCGACCAGTACAGCTGCCACATCATATTGGGTGAGCGGCGTAGCCAGTACGGGCACATTCATCTGTCCTCCTGCATTGCCCATGACCACAGGAGCGAACTACATCCCGACCGGCTGGGTGAACGACACGAAATATCTGACATTCACGGCCAACAATGCCAGCAGTAGCGTGGCATTGGTCAAGAATGGCTCGCCAACAGCACTTACAGGTCTGGAATACACGACCGACTGCATCAATTGGAAAGACTACGTGCCTGGCACGACGGGAACCATCTCGTTAACCAGTGTGGGCAGCTACGTTTCCTTCCGCGCCAAATCCACCAACAGCACTTTCAGCACAAGTTCATCCGACTACTACAATTTTTCAATGACAGGTTCCGTTTCCGCTTCTGGCAATGTAATGTCATTAATCAGTTCACAGTTGACAGCTACCAGCGTGCCAAACTATTGCTTCTACGCTCTTTTTAAAGATTGCTCGGTATTGACATCTGCACCCTCGTTACCAGCAAAGACCGTAGGAATTTATGCTTACAACAATATGTTCAACAACTGCACACAGCTGATTGCCGCACCAGAACTGAACGCGACTCAGGTAGGTCAATACAGTTATGCAGGAATGTTCAATGGATGCATTAATCTGACCAGTGCTCCGTCAACCTTACCTGCTACGGATCTGAGTTCCAGCAACAACTGCTATGCAGCCATGTTCTTCTATTGCACCAATCTGCGCAATGCCCCGGCACTTCCATCCACGAATTTGTCAGATTACTGCTACTACAACATGTTTTATAAGTGCGAAAATATAACAGCAGCACCCACACTATCCGCTCAAACATTGGCAAAAGGATGTTACCGCGACATGTTTAATGGCTGTACAAATTTAACGACAGCACCCAAACTACCCGCGACAACATTGACCACCGAGTGTTATTACCGCATGTTCAATGGTTGCTCAAATCTCAAAAAGGTTGAAGCGAACTTCACTTCATGGTACAGCGGCGCAACATCCAGCTGGTTATATGGCACAGCAAGTGACGGTCTGTTCCTCTGCCCGGACGAACTGGCTACGACACGCGGCACGAGCAACATACCCAGCACATGGACTGTCAATCCGCTCACGTTCACGGCCAACAACGATGCAAGTACAGTGAGACTAAACAAAGTCGGCTCACCGACAGCCCTCACTGGTCTGCAATATTCGACCAACGGACTTAACTGGTACACCTACACGCCAGGCACGACATCCGCCATCGGGTTGGCCAATGCTGGCGACAAGGTCTATTTCCGCGCCACATCGACCAACAGCACATTCTGCGCCAGCACAAGTGCCTATTACAAGTTTGAAATGAGCGGCTCAATCGCTGCATCGGGCAACATCATGTCTCTGCTCGACAAGACCTGTGTACAGACCTCATTGCCACAGGGCGCATTCGCCATGCTGTTCAACGGATGCAGCACATTGACCGCTGCGCCGAAACTTCCGTCAACGACATTGGCCACCGATTGCTACCGTGGCATGTTCCTCGGATGTTCGGCATTGACCAAGACACCTACATTGCCAGCCACGACATTGGCCAACTTCTGCTATAGCGCGATGTTCCAAGACTGCACAAGCCTGACTACTGCGCCGACATTGCCAGCCACGACGATGGCCGATTACTGCTATCAGTATATGTTCCTGAGATGCAGCAATCTGACCAGCGCGCCGGTTCTCAGCTCAACGAGCCTTGCCCCCTATTGCTACCGCTATATGTTCCAAGGCTGCACAAGCTTGACAACTGCCCCGGCACTGCCGGCAACGACATTGGCCGCTTACTGCTATCAGAATATGTTCAACGGCTGTACCAATCTGGCAACTGCTCCCGCACTGCCAGCAACGACATTGGCCGACCATTGTTATAACGCCATGTTCCAAGGATGCACGAAGCTGACTACCGCGCCAGCCCTTCCTGCTACGACATTGGCCAACAACTGTTATGCCCTCATGTTCGATGGCTGCACAAAGCTGACCACAGCACCGGCACTGCCTGCAACGGCAGCGGAATACAGTTGCTACCGTTATATGTTCCAGAATTGCACAAGTCTGACTGCGGCTCCAGCACTGCCAGCAACGACATTGGCCAACTATTGCTACAAAAAGATGTTTAAGGGCTGCACAAGTCTGACCAAAGCACCGGCACTGCCAGCCAAGACCTTAGTCAGCTATTGCTACGACTCGCTCTTCTATGGATGCTCAAAGTTAAACGAAATTACCGTTGCATTCACCTCGTGGACAAGCAGTACGACCACCAACTGGGTGTACGGCGTGGCCTCAACAGGTCATTTCAACTGTCCATCGGCATTGGATCAAACCCAAACGGGCGCAAGCTACATTCCAAGCGGCTGGACAAGCGGCTTCCAGTATCTGGCTTTCACAGCCAACACCGCTGGCAGCAAGGTATCGCTGATCAAGTACAACTCACCCACAGCCATTTCACTGGAGACTTCAACCGATGGCTGCATTTGGAAAGACTATGTACCTGGCACAACGGGCTACATCACGTTGACAAATGCCAACGACCTCGTCTATTTCCGCGCCAAGAGCACGAACAACACGTTCAGCAACAGCGAAAACAACTACTACCAGTTCACGATGAGCGGATCAGTAGCAGCATCGGGCAACGTAATGTCGCTGGTGGACAAGAGCTGCAAGAGCAAGACCATCCCGAGCAATTACACATTCTTCAGACTTTTCGATAATTGTTCGCAACTGACAAGCGCGCCCGAATTGCCTGCAACGACACTGAAAGAAGGTTGCTACAGAGCGATGTTCATCCACTGTTCGGCTCTGAACCAAGCCCCAGCATTGCCAGCCACGACATTGGCCCAGGACTGCTATCGAGGGATGTTCCAACAAGCAGGCTTGACCCAAGCGCCCGAGCTACCAGCAACGACATTGGCACGAGATTGCTATAAATATATGTTCTTCAAATGCTCGAGCCTGACCAAAGCACCGGCATTACCAGCCAAGACCTTGGCTACAGGATGCTATTATCAGATGTTCTACGAATGCAAGAAACTGAACGAGGTAACCGTCGCATTCACCGATTGGAACAGCAGCGACGAAGCCACCAACCAATGGCTGTACAGCGTGGCCAGCACGGGTCATCTCTATTGTCCACCCACATTGGATCAAACCAAGACGGGCTCAAGCTACATCCCGACTGGCTGGACAAGCGGCTATGATTGCTTGACATTTGTGGCCAATAATGCCAATAGCACCGTCTCATTGGGCAAGACAGGCTCGCCGACAACCGTTTCACTGGAAACCTCGACCGACGGCTGCACTTGGACGGACTACGTACCAGGCGAGACAGGCTACATTACATTAACCAATGCCAACGACTACGTTTATTTCCGCGCTGGCAGAGCCGATGGAAACAGTTCTTTCAGTAAAGACTTGAGCAACTACTACAAGTTTGACATGAGCGGATCTATCGCAGCATCAGGCAACATAATGTCACTGGTGGATGCCACATGCGAGAGCAAGACGATCCCAAACAGTTACGCATTCTACGATCTGTTCTTCAACCAAACGGCTCTGACAAGCGCACCGAAACTGCCCGCCACGACGTTGACAAGCAATTGTTACTACTATATGTTCAACGGATGCTCGGCGCTTACTGTCGCACCAGAACTTCCTGCAACGACATTAACAAGCTACTGCTACTATTATATGTTCCAAAACTGCACGAGTCTCACTGCAGCTCCAGAACTGAAAGCAGAAAATGCACCTCAATATTGCTATAGCGGAATGTTCAAAGGCTGCATCAAGCTGACCGAAGCACCAGAACTAAAGGCAAAAACAATGCAACAGGGTTGCTACTCAAGCATGTTCTACAACTGCACAAGTCTGACAGATGCACCAGAACTGCCAGCGACGAAATTGGCTCCCTATTGTTACTCGAACATGTTCAACTCCTGCACGAGTCTGACAGTTGCACCAGAACTGGCAGTGACAACGTTGGACAACTATTGCTACTCGAACATGTTCAATGGCTGCAAAAATCTGGAATATGTTCCACTGCTACGGGCAGAGACTCTGGCCGTGGGGTGCTACAACCAGATGTTCTACAACTGCTCGAAGCTGGATGTCGTCCGCACCGAAATGACGAACGCATCGGCCACAAATGCCACCACCAACTGGCTGTACGGCACGAAGGCCGGCGGTACGTTGGTATGCCCAAGCACATTGGCCAACGCCGACAGCTACAAGCCAAGCAACTGGAACGTCAAGACCTACGCCAAGACAGTCAAGCTGAACGCCAAGGGTCTTTCCACCTATTCAAGCCCTGTGCCTGTGGCCATCACAAGCGGTGCCGATGCCTACAGCTGCGCCGTGGACTTCGGCGAGCACACCATCACCTGCTCGCAGAACCCGAACAACAACATCATGCCGGGTCAGGGCTATCTGTTGGCTAACGAAGATGCTCCAAGCACGACAGTCACGTTCCACCAGATCGAAGGCATCATCGCCGACGATATGGCCGACGTCGAGAACAGTCTGCTCCCGACCACCACTTGGAACTACGATGTTGTGCCAATGCCAACAGGCGTACGCTGCTACTCGTTGAGCGGAAGCACGTTCATGCACTTCGCCGGTTCGTCGTTCGTGGCCAATAAGGCTTACTTCATGGCTCCATTGGCAGTGGGTGCCGCCGAGATGCGCATGATTTTCAACGGCCGCGATGAGGCCGAAGAGACATTGGCCATCGACGCCATCGAAGACGATACCAAGCAGGACGGCCGCAGCTATGACCTGCTGGGCCGACCCATCAAGGGCAACGACGTGAAGGGCATGATGGTGCGCAACGGCAAGACGATTGTGGTCAAGCGCTAAACAAGATTTTCAACCAACCGTAAAATCCGAAAAAAGATGAAAAAGACATATACCGAACCGCAAATCACAGTCGTTGAAATCAACGCCGAGGGCATCATTGCCGTAAGCTGGAGCGAACGCGACACGATGACCATGGATGCCACGCCGGCACGCCGTGGCAACTGCTGGGACGAATACGAACAGCGCTGAACCATCGGCCAACGCCACACATAACTACACTTTCATGCAGGCTTTGCTCTACGGGGCAAGGCCTGCATTTTTTCAGGGGCTCAGCCCCCACAATTGATAACTATTGAGGGCAAAGCGCACACATTGGCCAAGAATGAGCCGATTTTGCTGGGGGAGATTTGTTTTTTAGCGGGATTTTCAGTACCTTTGCGCTGGTTTTGCGCTTATCTATTCGATTCATGCAATATGACAGAAACTAACAACGCATATACGATGTCACAGGACTCCAATGAGGAGGGAGGCCTATATGACATTCACTTCTACCTCAATCTGGTGTGGCGTCTGCGCTACTGGATTATCATTTCGGCACTGGCCGGATGCGGCATCGCCTTCCTCTATCTGAAGACGAAACCGGCCATCTACAGCAGCCAGATGGTCATCCTCATCACGACCGACAAGAATGCCGGCATGAGCAACTCGGCCGAATTTTCATTCATCCAGGACATGACGGGCATGGCGACCTACAACAGCCTTGAGAACGAAAGGGTCATCATCCGCTCGACGCCCGTCATCCAGAAGGTGGTCGAGGAGCAGGAACTGAACATCAGATACTACACCGAGGGCACGTTCCGCGACGATGAGACATTGGCGCAGGACATCAAGATGAGTTTTGTGGCCAATGAGGGGTTCAACGCCAACCGCCTGCCCCGACTGCGCATAGATTACGACGTGACAGACTCGACCCGCATGAAGCTCACGGTAACAGACAGCAGCCTCCGCCAGTGGAATGACGGCGTCGTGGTGCGCGACACGATGGTGACGCTGCCGGCCACGATCAGCCTGCCCCGCTATGGCACACTGCGGTTCGTCTATCGGAACATCGGCCAAGAAAACGATGAGACGGGCGAGGAAAAGGCATCGGCCCAAAAGAGAAGATATATCCAGCTCTACTCGCCGCTGGTGCGCGCCAAGGAGATCTGCAGCGGCATCGGTGTAAACGTAGTCGAAGACGGCAAACGCGCCTCGATGGGCGGCTCCAGCAGTATCCTTCAGCTGACCATCACGGACAACATCCCCGCACGCGCCGAAATGCTATTGGAGAGCATCGTGCACCAATACAACCTGCAGACGAAGGAGTACTACACCATGTCGTACACCAACACGATGGAGTTCATCCAGCAGCGTCTGGCCGACCTGAAGGGACAGCTGACGGGCGTCGAGGGGCGCATCAAGGACTTCAGCATCGGCAACGACGTGTATGACATCCAGTCGCAGACCAGCTTCACGATCAACAGCGACATGCAGCGGCAGCAGCGCGTGCAGGAAATCGGCATCCAGATCGGCCTGTTGGAGATGGTGGCCAATGAACTTCACCAGCAGAACGGATTCACGACCATCCCGAGCAACGTGGGCATCACCGATGGTGCCATCACCGCCTCGATTACGGAATACAACCGCCTGTGCGTCGAGCGAATGCGCCTCTTGAGCGGTTCGTCGGAGAGCAGCCCTGTCATTAAGGACATGGACCTAGGACTCCGTTCCCGCCGCGAACTGATCTGCAAGACCATCGAGAACCAGATTGCCCTGCTCAACTCCCAGCAGGAGAAAATCATCCAGCAGCTGGGCAAGAACAAGAAGGAGATGCAGCGGCTGCCGTCACAGAAGCTGAACCTGGCCGAAATCGAACGTGAACGTTCGGTCGTCGAACCGCTCTACGTCCTGTTGCAGAAGAAACGCGAGGAAACGATGTTGGCCATCATCGCCGAACCGGATATCGCCCGCATCGTCGAGCACGCCGAGTTCAACTCGGTGCCCGTCGGCCCCAACAGCAGCCGCATCTATCTGATGGCACTGATTCTGGGCCTGCTGTTCCCCATCGGCCTCGTGGTCGCCAAAATTGCGTTGAAGACCAAAATCACCATGCCGGACGACATCACGTCACGCACGAAGATTCCCGTCCTGGGTATCGTACCACAGGGCCAGAAACGCTATACGAACGTGAAGGATATCATCGGCCAAAATGGTCAGGACATCACGGCCGAGGTCTTCCGTGCCATCCGCTCGAACCTCTCGTTCATGGACGGCAAGGTGTTCCAGGTCACGTCGAGCATCCCGTCGGAGGGCAAGTCGTTCGTCAGTGTCCACCTCGCGATCAGCTTTGCATTGGCCGAAAAGAAAACCATCCTGATTGAGACCGATATGCGCAAGGGACACCTGCGCCGGCAGTTTGAAGTCAGCCCCGAGGTGAAGGGCGGCCTGGCGCAATATCTGGCGGGACAGAGCGATGACTGGCGGTCGATGCTCATCGGCCATCCGGACATCAAGGGTCTGGACGTGCTGCTGCGCGGTTCGCTGCCTCCCAACCCAAACGAGCTGCTGTCGGGCAAGCGCTTCGCCCAGCTGATTGAGGAGCTGCGTGGGGAATACGACTACGTCATCCTCGACTCGCCGCCGTACCTGCTCATCTCCGACCCGATTTCAATCAACCGCGTGGCCGACAGGACCATCTATATCATGCGCGCCGGCGTAAGCGACCTGCGTTTCATCAATGAGATTGATATGGCCGACAAGAATGGCCAACTGACCAAGCCATACATCGTCCTGAACGGTCTGGACCTGGAGTCGCAGGGCTACTACGGACGCGGACGCTATGGTTACGGTTACGGATATGCCTACGGCTACAGCTACGGCTACGGCGAACACAAAGCGCGCCCATCGGCGGTAGCTTCGTGGCTTTCAAGGCTGCGGAAACGGAGTTGAACACCATTGGCAAAAAACAAAATTCATATAAAAAATTAAATGGAAACATTAAACTTTCTGCTTGAAAACCTTCAGTTCCTTTGGGGATATACCGGCTTTGCCAATATCTCGTGGGAAAACGGAGGCAACGTGCTGATGACCATCATCGGCTGTTTCTTCATCTATCTGGCCATTGCCAAGCACTTTGAGCCGATGCTGCTCATCCCTATCGGATTCGGCATCCTGGTGGGCAACATCCCATTTCCCGAAGAGGCCGGACTGCGCATTGGCCTCTATGAAGAGGGTTCCGTGCTGAACATCCTCTACGGCGGCGTGAAACAGGGTTGGTATCCGCCACTCATCTTCCTCGGCATCGGCGCTATGACCGACTTCTCGGCCCTGATTGCCAATCCGAAGCTCGTGCTCGTCGGCGCATCGGCCCAGTTCGGCATCTTTGCGGCCTATATGATTGCCCTCGCCCTTGGTTTTTCGCCGATGGAGGCCGGTGCAATCGGCATCATCGGTGGCGCTGACGGCCCGACAGCCATCTTCCTGTCGAGCAAGCTGGCTCCTCACCTCATGGGCGCCATCGCCGTGGCAGCCTACAGCTACATGGCCTTGATTCCAGTGTTCCAGCCGCCAATCATGAAGTTGCTGACCACCGAGAAGGAGCGTCGCATCCGCATGAAGGCACCTGATGCCGTATCGAGCCGACAGAAAATCATCTTCCCGATCTTGGGCCTGCTGCTCACTACGTGGATTATCCCGTCGGGTCTGCCGCTGTTGGGCATGCTCTTCTTCGGCAACCTGTTGAAGGAGTGCGGCGTGACCCGTCGATTGGCCGACACCGCCAAGGGTCCGCTCATCGACATCGTGACCATCCTGTTGGGCTTCACCGTAGGCTGCTCAACGCAGGCAAGCTACTTCCTGACCACCGAGTCAATCGGCATCTTCGGTCTGGGTGCCATGTCGTTCATCATCGCAACGGCATCGGGCGTGCTGTTCGTCAAGTTCTTCAACCTGTTCCTGCCCGAGGGCAAGAAGATCAACCCGCTCATCGGCAATGCAGGCGTATCGGCCGTGCCCGACGCTGCACGTATCTCGCAGGACATGGGTCTGAAGTACGACCCGACGAACTACCTGCTGATGCACGCCATGGGTCCGAACGTGGCCGGCGTCATCGGTTCGGCAGTCGCAGCCGGCGTGCTGCTCGCCTTCCTCGGATAAAGGCATTGGCCAATAGAACACAAAAAACGATTCGGGCTCTTTCCAATGACGGGAAGAGTCCGAATCTTGTTTATATCGCATCGGCCATCAAAAGTCCAAGCCCTTGAAATGCTCGTCGATGGTGAGCGGAACGGCATTGGCCAAATCCATCTGGTCGGTGCAATCGACATCGTCCGGATAGACTGGGATTTCCGCACCGGGACGCACGAAGACCGGCATTTCGGCCAATGGGACACTGACGCGCTTGTACCATCGGCCGCCCTGCAAATGCTCGCCTGTGAAGAGGTGAACCCACTCGCCTTCAGGCAGATAGATGTCGCGGCAGTTGTCGCTGTTCATCACGGGGCAGACGAGGAACGTTTCGCCGAAGTAGTATTCATCGTCGATGTGCCACACGGTCGGATCGTCCGGATGATGGAAGAGCAGGGCGCGCACCATCGGATAGCCCGTCACGGTGCATTTTTCTGCTTGGCCGATGATGTACGGCAAAAGTCGGTAACGCAGTCGCCACCAACGCTTTACGATGGGCGCAATGGCGGGATATTCCCACGGTTCGCGCTTGCAGGTGCCGTGATAGCGCATGTGGGAGGTGAAGACGCCGAACTGGGTCCATCGGACATAAATGTCGTCGTGCAGCGGCGAGTTCATGAAGTTGGGCAACGAGTGGAAGCCCGGCACGTCGTGGCTCCAGAACGAGAATCCCGACAGGCCGAAGTGCAGGCCGCCCTTCAAGCTGCCCGCCATGCCGTCCCACGAATGGGCCGAATCGCCGCCCCAATGCAGCGGATACCGTTGGCCGCCAGCCCAAGCCGAACGTCCCCATACGATGCCGTCGCCAGTCACTTGGCGGGTCACATCGAACGCACTACGTTGATACAGAATCGAATAGATGTTATTCAACTGCTCGGGCGTGCGTCCGTCGGCATAGTGCGCATCCATGTGAATGTTTTCGCCGAAGTCGGTCTTGATGCAGGTCACGCCCAACTGCAAAAGGTCGCGTAGCAGGCCCTGATACCACTTGACGGCCTCGGGATTGGTGAAATCTATCGTGCCGGCATAGTCGAGCGTCGAGAAATTGGAGCCGGAACCGTTGCTCTTGCGGTTGGGGCGCGGGGCGATGTAGTTATGTTCGACGGCTTCGGCCAACTGCTCGGCGGCTTCGGCAACGTACGGCAACTGCCAGAGCGACACGCGGAATCCATTGGCCAACAGCCTCTGCACGAAGCCGCGCGGGTCGGGGAAACGCTCCTCGTTGAACTTCCATTCGCAGAGCCAGTCGGTCTTGAACCAGCCGGTGTCGAGGTGAATCACATCGCACGGATAGTGCTCCCGACGCAGCCGGTCGCAGATCTGGTTGACTTCATCGGCCGAAAAATAGCTCATGCGGCTCATCCAGATGCCGAAACTCCACAGCGGCAGCATGGGCGAGAATCCGGTCAGCTGGCGGTAGTGATATTGGATGCGCTCGGGCGATTCGCCGCCGATGACGAAGATGTCCATCTGCGGTTCATCGGCCAGGAACTGCGTCGATCGGGTCGAGTGGTCGGCCAACGACATTTTGCTGTAGGCCGATGTGTGATAGAACATTCCGTACAGGCGGCTGCTCATGTAGAACGGCACATTCTTGTAGCAACGGCGGTTGTTCACGCCCTGTCCGTCCTGATTCTTGAGCTGGAAGGTGCGGCCAGAAAGGTCCATTTTGGTGAAGCGTTCGCCGCTGCCCACGAAACACTCATCGGCCGCACATTCGACCGACAATGTCGTGCCCTGAATGGCGCCGTTCCGCTTCACGAAGGCCAACGGCAGCGCATCGTAGCGCGGAGGCGAGAAGTGGTCGTAGGCCGACAGATGAACCGCCTTGTCGTTGCCCTCGGGGTAGAGCGTCAGGTCCAACGTCTCCTGCGGCGGCGGCAGCAGGTCGCTCCACGGGTCGAGTTGCGGTTCGCGGATGTCGAGGCGGGCGCGGGTCCGGCCAATGGCATCGGCCACAATGAAAAGGCCCTTTTCGGGTTCGGTTACGGCCAATGGCTCAACGTGCAGCGACGGGTCGAACTGGAGCATCTCGTCGTTCTCCATATCGCCGGTGAGGGCGGCCAAACGGCTGTCGTCAAGTTTAATGGTGAGGCGCAGCACGTCGTTGCTGTAGAGGCGCAACAACAGCCGATGCTCCACGCGCGGGACGTCGGCATCGGCCATCATATCGTTCTGGCACAGCTGTTTCTGGAACGGCACTGTAAATTCGATTCCAAGCCCGGAGGCCACTACGCGGGTCGGGCGGCAGGCAGTCCACAATTCTTCATCCTTCTGCAAGTCGAGGTCGAAATCCAGAAAGTCGAACAGGTGATAGTTTGTCTGTTTCATAAATGAGGTTGTAAGGTTTTAAGGTTATGAGGTTGGGAGGTGTGGCCAATGCCATATCAATCCTCATCGTCGCCGAAGTCGCCATCGGCCCACTCCAAGTTGTATTTTTCGACCATTTCCTCGAATATTGAAAGGTCGCGGCCCTCATAGTGCTCGCGGATTTTCTCCATCGTCGGGTTGTTGATTTTGCGATGGGCGATGCGGAACCACTCGATGTATGCCTCGGCATCGAAGTCGAGAGTGAGGTCGTAGGCGCTGAACACGGCGCTGTCGGGGTTCATCAGTTCGTGCAGCAGCTTGATGCGCAGCTGTTTTGACGGACGGTTCTTGCGGCGCACGGCTTCGAGCTGCAGGTTGTATTCGCGCTTCAGTTCGTGGCGCAGGTTGTTCACCTGTGCGCTCTCGGACTGCGGCTTGATCTGCAACTTCAGTTTGGTAATCTCCTGCTTGAGCGTCACATTCTCCATGCGCACGTCGAGCAGCTTCTTCTTCACCTCTTCGGTGTTCTGGTTGGCCTGTTCGACCTGTCGGTTGAGCGCCGTCACTTCGGTCTTCTGCTTCTTCTGGTGGTTCATCATGTAGAAGTTGAAATGGCGCGCCATCTTGAGGAACGGCACGTAGAGCGGTTCCTGTTCGATGCATTCCACGACGGCCACGCGATACAGTTTGGAGAGCAGAAGTCCCTTGTTGGCCAAGAACCAGAACAGCTCGTTCAGCTCCTTCATGTCGTTGATGCTGCCGAAGCCCCACTCGCGTAGCTTGTCGATGAAATCGTTGATGACGGCATCCTCCTCGAAGGTGGAAATATAGTTGAGTTCCTCGATCGAATCCAGATCGTCGGGATTGTAGATATCGTTGTTGTCCATAGCTTGCTGTTATTTATTTTTCAATTTTCAGATTATTTCCTGTCTGGTTTTGGCCGATGCGCCATTCGGGCATCACGTTGTCCCGGATGGTGAAGCCGTCGGTGGCCTCGTCCAGATAGATGTAGAATGCACGCTGGTTGGTGGCGAACGGAGCCCGTCCCATGCGCTCCAGACGGTTACCTTCGATGCTCGACCCCGGCTGATACGACAGCGTATAGAGCGCGCCGCAGTCGTGCAGCTGCAATCCGAAATCGAAAACATGGTTGCCCGTCAGATGATTGTCGCGCATCGGCCAACGTCGCAGCGAAGCCTTTTCTTTCGGCGCAGGCAGCCAGCCCCAACCCAGACAGATGCCGCTCCATTTGCAGCCCGAAACCTCGTTCTGCGCAATTGTGGTCGATGAAACATATCCGGCATTTATGGCCGATGCTCCCCAATCCTCCATGCCGACATCCTTCACCCGACAGCGCACTACGCGCATCTCGCGGCACAAGACATCGGCCGAAACCGGCAAAAATGGAGCGTGCGTCTCGTGTCCGCCGGTCGCAAAATGGCCAATCAGCACGGCTGTAGCGCCGATATCCTCAAAATGGCAGTCGGCCACCTCACAGCGTGACGAAGCTTCGACGAAATCCACGCCGCACGCGCCCAAATTGACGAACTGACAATGCGAAAAATTCACGTAGCGCGCGCCATGCACGCTGATGGCCGACTGCGGACGACCAATCCACGCCTGATTTTCGAGCGATGCCTTGTGCGGCAATCCCGGTTCGGCCAATTTGTAGGCATCGACGATGGGGAATCCGGCCTGCAACGTGACCCAACCCTCGCGGTTCGGCGTCGTCCAGGCGGTGTGCGCGAACCGGATTCCGTCGAACAGAATGTCGTGCACGGGGCGTTCCAGGGAACCCTCCACGCGCACCAGTTGCTCGGCCACGGGAATCGTAATTTCGGCCAATGGACGCGCGCCGCCCTTGTCTCCGCTCACGTAGTAGATTAGGCCGTCGGGATACGACTGCACCCATTCGCCGGGCTGGTCGAGCAGCGAAACATCGCCCATCAGGTTGAACGACGACGAGACGATGCGGCCGTCGTCAAGCGTGTCGCCGATGACGGGTTGCGGCCACGGATGCTCAAATTCACGTCGGCTTTCGGGTTCGAGGAAAGTGATTTTGGCCAATGTATCGGCCATCACGACCTCCTTGATGCGCAGCAACGCGATTGCCCACCGCTGATGCACCAGCATCCAGGGCTGGAAGTGCTGATTGCGGCTCAAAAAAGTCGCGTAGCGCGCCGGAATATGGATTTCGCGGTGCTCCTTGTCGAACGCGAGCATCGGCAGCAGACTGTCCTGCGGCACGAGCGATGCCTGCGGAAGCCGTCGGCCGTCCTGCCAGAGCTGACGTGTCTCGACGATGCGGCCGTTCACGCGCGGTGCATCGCACACCCAAAGGTTCGGTTGTGTGGCCGATGGCACTCCGCGCAGTTCCTCCCGCGTGGGTCGCCGCCAACCCGTCAACGCCACGCCGCCATCGATGGTGGCGCAACCTGCATGTTCCGCGCGGACTACGGTGGGCGACTGCGGCGTTCCGCTGTCTTCGGGACGGAGCATGAGCGCTTCGACGATGCGGTGGACGCCATCGGCCAAAGTGATGAAAAGCGTGTCGTTATGGCCGATGCGCCCCAGACGACGCATCTCGCGCGCCTCGCGGATGGCGGAATCGAGCGACTGGCCCGGTGCTACGCGGATTTCGACGGCCAATGCATCGGCCAAAAAGAGCCCGCACAGGGCGACAAAAAGCAATCGTTTTTTCATGGTGCCGGAGGATTATAAAGAATCAAGAATTTGCGAATTAAAAGAATCCATTTCCCTAATTCCCAAATTCTTGAAAGATTTTTCAGAAGAAGAACTTGATGATGTCGTTGGCATTGACCGCAACCATCAGCAGGACGATGAATCCGAATCCGATGTACTGCAAACGGTCTTTCAGCTTGTTGGAGAGCGGCCGGCGGATGATGGCCTCGATGATGAGAATCATGATGTGGCCGCCGTCGAGCGCCGGAATCGGCAGGATGTTCATGACGGCCAATGCAACAGAAGTGAACGCCG
>CACZAY010000030.1 GCA_902779265.1 uncultured Bacteroidales bacterium
CGGTATCCTCGATGCGGAACAGCAGTTTGCCGCCGTGCTGACGTGCAAACAGATAATTGTAGAGACATGTGCGGACACCGCCGATGTGCAGCGGGCCGGTGGGTGAAGGTGCAAAACGCACAACAACAGGTTTACTCATAATCTTCAGTCTATATTTTCCAAAAGTTTAGCCAATTCTTCATCCGTCGAAGTCAATTTTTGACGGCAAAACTTCAGCAGTTCGACCGAACGACGCGTCAGGTCGCACAACTGATCCACTTCACACTGAGGACTCTGCAATTGCTCGACAATCGCTTCCAGTTCCTGCATAGCTGAGGTGTAAGTAAGGGGTTGATTGGACATAATCATTTTCTATTTGAACGGCAAAGTTAGCATATTTCGCGTAGAAAAGCAAAATCGGCCACGAAAAATAGAGAAATCGGCCATAAAATTTGGTCAATTCGCACAAAAGTGCTATCTTCGCCGCGCTTTTCGGAGCTAGAATGACGAGAGTTTCGGCTCGAAATCATCGACTTAATCTGGAAGAGTGCAAGCTCGACCTCCATTATTAACTTTTTAACACACAAACAATTATGTATTTGGATTCCGCTAAAAAAGCTGAAATCTTCGCAAAGTACGGCAAGGGTGCAATCGACACCGGTTCAGCCGAGTCACAGATTGCATTGTTCTCATTCCGCATCGCTCACCTCACCGACCACCTGCGTGCAAACCACAAGGATTTTGCAACCAGCCGTTCGATGAAGATGCTGGTAGGTAAGCGTCGTCGTATGCTCGACTACCTCGCAGAGAAGGACATCAACCGCTACCGTGCCATCATCAAGGAGCTCGGTCTGCGTCGCTAATCAAAGTTTTCCGTACGGATAAGAAAATGCTCGGCCAATGATGGTCGGGCATTATTTTTTCCATTGGCCGCAAACAAAACGAAACGCCCCGGCGAATCGATTCACGTCGACTGCCGGGGCATTTGCATTGGCCAAAACCGAGGCCAATCAAATGACTTCAAGCTGCTCGGTGGGCATCCAGCCGACATTGCCGTCGGAGAGTTCGACCTCGCTCCAGCCGGAAAGTTCCTGACGAACGCGAACCTTCAATCCGGCGTGGATGACGAGGAGCTGCGTACCACTTTCGGCCGGAGTAGAACGCAAAGTCACGGTCGGAGCCATGACGATGGCATGGTCGTGGGCCGTCTGGATTTCGGCCTGCGCATTGGCATAGAACATACAAATCGCGCAAATCACAATCATGACGATGCCGCCGTAGAAGCCCGTCTTGCGGATGGCGACCTTGCGGATGAAGAAATAGCAGGCAAATCCGGCCAGGAAGAGCACGAACGAGAAGATGGAGAGGCGTCCCCATGCATCGGCCGAGAAGACATCGCGCAAGGCGTTGCTCCACGTGACGAAGATGATGGGCTGGATGGTCTCGATCTTATCGACGCAGTTGAGCTGGGCCAATTCGAGATTGGCACGGGCATCGTCATTCGACGGATCGCGGCGCAGGCAACGCTCGTAGTTGAGGATGGCGCGGGCGAACTCCTGCTGCTTGAAATAGGCGTTTCCAAGGCCGTAATAAAGGTCGGGCGCGCCGTTGAATACCTCAACAAGGGACTCATACTTCTGGGCCGCCTCTGTATAGTTTCCCTGGTCGTAGGCATAGGCGGCCTCGGCCACGAGAGAGGCGGGATTGACGATTTCGGCACGGACATTGGCCATGCACACGAAAGCAATTATCGCGAGAAGGATTCGATTCATTTTCATACGGTTACAGAACTTTTTCGAGGAGACCAATGACGGCCGATGCCTCGTGATACAACTTATCCATCGCCTGGTCGTCGGCCGATGGCGCATAGCGGGCAAACTCGCAGGTCGAAATGACCTCGGAACAGCGCTGGATGGTCTCGGCGTCAACGTCGCGCTTGGCCAGTTCCTCGCGGATGCTGTCGCCCGTCAGTTCGCTGAGCGGGATGTTCAGCTTATCGGCCACATAGCCCATCATCGCCTTGTGCAGCTGTTCGTAGAACTCGTTTTCTTGTTTTTTGGCCAATGCCCCTGCGGCCGATTTCAGGCGGCGCGTTGCGACCTTGCTAGCCTTGCGGGTGCGCTGACGAACGACATCGGCCCTCAACTTGACATTGCGCCGATAGACGAAGAGCAGGGTGATGAAGATGGCCGATGGCACGATGAACCACAGCCAATAGAGCCACGTGCCGTAGAGCGGAGCCTCATCCGAACGCAAATTGTCGGCATCGAGCGGATGCAGATAGCGGATATCGCTGCCCAAGACCTTGATGCGCTCCTGGGTCGTGCCCGAGAAATCGACCTTACCGGTCGTCGTGGCCGATTCGCTGCCGTCCGACTCGACTTCGAGGGACTGGGCATCGGCCTTGACCGTCACATATTTATGCAGATTCGTGCTGAAGAACGTGAACTCGACAGGCGGGATGGTGAACTTGCCGCCAAAGCGTGGGATGACCGTATATTCGATGACACGCTTGCCCTTCATGCCCAGATTGGTGACACTCGACTGAAGGTCGCTCTTGGGGTCGAACACTTCAAAATCGGCCGGAAATTCAGGCTTCGGTTCGCGGATATACTTGAGATTACCCGTACCGCTGATGGTGATGCGGTAGATGGTGGCGTCATTGGCCTTTAACTTATTGGTTGTCAATTCGCTCTTGACGACAAATTCGCCCACGGCATTCATGTACGATGCCGGTTTATTAGCCGGCAGACGATCCACATGGACCGTACGTTCGGACGACTTGATGGGCACCTGGACATTCTGGACCGAGCCGAACGGGTCATCGAACACATCCCAGAAGCTGGAACGACGCGCAGTGGCAACCTGGACGATGGCCGTGAGCGAGCCCGGCTTGATGGTGATGTCGCCCGGACGCTGCGGGAAGAGCAGCCACTGGCGGATGGCATAGGCGCGGTAAGTGCCGCCCTTATACTGCTCGACGGTGGTGCCACGTTCCTGCGGGAGGTCGATTTCCTGCACGGTGAAGCCTTCCAAGTCGGGAAATTTCGGGTCTGCAACATTGGCCACATTCTGATTCCGGAAATAGAGTTTCAGCGTGGCGACCAGAGCCTCGCCCTCGTAAAGCGACGTTTTGGTGAGGTCCATGGCCAATAGGACATCATCTTTGTTGATGGCCGATGACGCTTGGCCGCCGTTACGCTGACGGGAACCGCTGCTGCTGCCCTGCGAAGCCTGGGCACGCGACGGGTCGGCGGGGATTGCGGTGATGGCCAATGTGTTGCTGCTGTAGGTCTTGCCCTCCACGGTAGCCTTGGCGGCGGGCAGATGGTAGGTTCCCTCCTTCTCGGCCATGAGCACATAGGTGAAGGTCGTCGTCTGCTCGGAGGTCATCTTGCCGTTGACAATCGAGGTGGACATGTAGGTCGAAGAATACGGGCCGCTCAGCCGCCGGAGGCCGCTGCTCGTCACGTCGCATTCAAAGTTTTCGGCCTGGGCGCTGATCTTGTATTCCACCTGGATGCGCGTTCCGGCCTCAACGGTGTTGCCGCCAGCGACATTGGCCGTAAAAGTCACCTGTGCCCACGACGTGAGCGTCACGAGACACGAAAGTATGATTGAAAAAAGTCGTTTCATACGGATTCTTGATTTTTACCAGTCCTTGAGCGTACCGTTCATGCGGCGGATTTCCATCTCGCGTTTCTTGTCCTTATCCTTGTCCAGCTGACGTCGCATAACGCGGGACTGGGTCTCCTTCTCGTCGCGCTCGTTCTGCTCCAGGATGGACTGGCGCTGGTCTTCCGACATCTGCTGATTCTGCTGTTGCTGTTGCTGTTCCTGCTGCTTCTGTTGCTGGTCTTGTTGCTGCTGTTGGTTCTGTTGCTGCTGCTCCTCCTTGTTCTGTTGTTGCTGCTGCTGTTTCTGGTCTTGCTTCTGCTGCTGGTCCTTATTCTGCTCCTTGTTCTGGTCCTGGTTCTGCTGTTCCTGCTGCTGCTTTTCGAGCAGTTTCCTGGCCAACAGATAGTTGAAGCGCGCGTCATCGTCACTCGGATTGCGCTTGAGCGACTCCTTGAATGCCGTCACAGCCTGGTCGTACTGCTGCGTCATCATGGCGATTTCACCCTTCTGATACAGAGACCGGGCCGATGTGAGCCGTTGGCCCTGCTGCTCGGACTCCATGATCAGACCGTTCAGGAGACTGTCCGCCTCGGCCAGTTTGGCCTGGTCCTGTTGGCGGATCAGTGTTGTGGCCAAGTTAAAGCGCGCGACACTGTCATTCTGGTTGATGGCCAATGCCCTACGATAGTCCAGTTCAGCATCCTGATAATGCTTGTCGGCATATTTTTCGTTGCCCGACCGGTCCAGACTGCGCACCTCACGCTGCGCCGCAGCCGAGGCGAAGAGTGTCAGACAGGCGAACAGAAGAATTGGCTTTTTCATTCGAACAATTTGATTTTAGAGAACATAGGATTGGCGCGGTCCGTGATAAAGAGATCGGCCACAACACAAAGGAACGCAATCAGGGCGAACCAGAAGAACTGCTCGTCATATTCGGCATAGACGTGGCTCTCGAGCTCGGACGTGCGCATCTGGTGGAGCGACTCGATGACCGAATTGATGGCCGAATTGCTGTTGTCCGCATGAGCGTAGATGCCGTGTCCGGCCTCGGCCACCTGACGGGCTATCGTCTCGTCGAGACGGGTCGTGATGGGATTGCCGTTGTTGTCCTTGCGCGGGCTGTTGCGTCGGCCACTACCATCGGGAATGACCGTTCCCTGCGGCGAACCGACACCGATGACGTGCGTCGGGATGCCCTTTTCGAATGCGGCCGATGCAGCTCCCGCAGCGTCATCCTCGTGGTTTTCGGCATCGGTGATGAGGACAATGGCCTTGCTCGACTCTTCGCGCGGTGTGAAACTGCGCACGGCGAGATTGATGGCGGCGCCGATGGCCGTACCCTGCACCGAAATGTTCTCGGGCGAAATCGATTCAAGGAACATCTTGGCCGATACAAAGTCATTGGTGATAGGCAGCTGGACGACGGCATCGCCGGCAAAGACGACGAGACCCACCTGGTCGTTCTGCATCTGGTCGAGCATTCGGGCCAACATCCGCTTGGACTTGTCGAGGCGGCTGGGGGCAATGTCCTCGGCCAACATCGAGTTGGAGATATCAAGACAGACCATCACCTCGATGCCCTGCTTCTTGACGGTTTCGAGATTCGAGCCGAACTGCGGACGGGCGGCGGCTACGATGAGACAGACCAGGGCCACCATCTGCAAGACGAACTTGACATTCTGCTTCTGGTGACTGACGCCCCGCATCAGCGGTCGCAGCAGCGCGACGTTACCGAACCGCGCCAGTGCCTTGTCCGAAAGGTATCGGCCAACAAAGAAAAGCAGCACCAGCACTGCCACTACGAGCAGCAGCCAGAGCACGTTGGGATTAGCAAATCGGAAATTATCCATTATACCAATTGATAATTGACAATTGAAAACTTGTTTCTATTAACTCGGCACGCGTCACGGTATGTTCTTCAAAAGCGTCTGTCGCAGGATGACGTGCAGCATCAAGAGAACAATGGCCCAGATGGCGAAGGGCAGGAATTCCTCGTCACGACGGCTGAACTCGCGCACGGAAATCTTGCTTTTTTCCATCTGGTCGATTTCCTTGAAGATGGCGGTGAGCTTGTCCTTGGTCGTAGCGCGGAAATAGCGGCCGCCGGTGGTCTGCGCAATGCGGCGCAGGAGATCCTCGTCGAGGTCGGGCTTGACGGTCTGCTTGATTTCGCGGCCGAAGATGTCGTAGCCCGTGACCTGCTCATATTCCTTGTCGGTACCGACGCCGATAGTATAGACGCGTATGCCGAGCGACTGGGCCACACTGGCTGCATCGTTGGGAGAGACATCGCCGGCATTGTTCGAGCCATCGGTCAAAAGAATCACGACCTTCGACTTGGCCTCGCCGTGGCGGATGCGGTTGACTGCCGTCACAAGTCCGTTGCCGATGGCGGTAAGCGTACCGTCAATCAGTTCGAAATCGATGCTGTTGACCATGTTGGCCAATACCGTGTGGTCGCTTGTCATTGGACACAGAGTATAGCTCTCCTTACCGAAGATGACCATGCCGATGTTGTCGTTCGGGCGACCAGCCACGAAATTCGATGCGACGGTCTTGGCCGCCTCCAGGCGATTGGGCTTGAAGTCCTCGGCCTGCATGGAATACGAGACATCGAGCGTCAGGACGATGTCGATGCCCTCGGTGTTGCTCTGGCTCCAGCTGTCGTTGCTCTGCGGACGGGCCAGGACGATGACCGTCAGGACATAGGCCGCAGCGAGCAGGCCGTAGTTGACGTGACGCATCAGCTCCTTCCACGAACGGGGCAGCTTCGCGAACGGCGAAGTCGATGGCACCTGCAACGTGGCGGTCATGCGTTTCAGCCGCCACAGGTAGAATGCCACTGCCGGGATGAGCAGGAGCAGCAGGAACAGATATGCGGGATTGGCAAATGTCATTGTTGTGGTTCTCCTTCGACTTTATTTTCGGTTGATTCCTCGGGCAGGCTCTCCTTGGTCTGCTCGACAAAGAGTCGCGCGTTCATCAGGACAATCTGGTTTTCGTCGGCCAATGGTTCATACTTCGCGAACTTCACCAAATCGGCCAACTGGAGCACCTCTCGCAGGTTGTTGTACGACGAACGCTGCGTCATGGTCAGTTCGATGAGCTCCTGCATGATTTCGTCGGTCGTGCATTCCATGGCTGGCACGTGGTAGCGCTCCTCGATGTAGCGGCGCAGGATTTCGCTCAGTTCCGTGTGGAACTGCTTGTGCTGGCCCGACTGCCAGAGTTTCTTTTCGGCCAATGCGTCCAATGCCTTGAGCGCGGTGACGTGGGCCGGCAGGAGTTTCACGGGCGCGGCCGATGCGCCATCGGCCACCTTCAAAGTCCTATGTTTGCGCCAATGCAGATAGACCAGCGTGCTCACCGTGATGATGGTCACGTCCACCTGCAGCCAGAAGAACCACCACACGTAGTCCCACAGCACGAAGGCCGGCTGCATGACCGGTTTCAGGTCCTGGGTGGCCTGCACGTCGTCAGGGACCGATTCGAACGGATTTTCGCACTTCAGGGCGAGCATCTGTGTGGCCAATGTATCCCGGCCGTTGACCACAAAACGGAACGGCGCGATGACCATCGCCGCGCTGTCGAACGCGAAGAACTTCAGGTCGGCCTTCAGCGAGACCATACCGCCCGCCTCGCGCACGGTGTCGATGCTGAAATCGGTGTCGGGACCGAACTCCAGCAGGTAGTTCTTCGACGGGTCTTCAAAGTCGCGCGCCACAATGCCATCGGCCCTAATCTCGGCAGGCCACTGCACCTGCGCGCCATCGGGCACGGAGACCTCGATGTGCAGCACGCGCGGCATTCCCACGGCGACCCACGGCGTGTCGATTGCGGCCGATGCAACGTCGGCAAGGGCATTGGCCATAAAACCAACACTCAAGCCGATGATGGCCAATGATATACGGATGATACTCTTCATCATATACGTTTCTTAAATAGGGAGAGCAGGGCGGGCACGAAATCCTCATCGGTCGAAATCGAGACGTTATCGACACAGCTGTGGAGGAAGGCCTCCTGCTTGCGCTCCTGCATCCGGTTCCACCACTCGGCATAGGCCGCGCGCACTCGGCTCGAACTGGTATTGACCCAACGCTCAGCGCCAGTCTCGGCATCCTGCACGTGCATCAGACCGACGTCGGGCAACTCTTTCTCTCGCGGATCATAGACCTGAATGGCAACCATGTCGTGCTTCGAGTTGGCAATGGTGAGTGCCTGCTGGTAGTCGTTGGCATCACAGAAATCACTGATCAGGAACGTCGTACAACGCTTCTTCTGCGCATTGCTGACATACTGGATGGCCTTATTCAGATTCGTTCCGCGCTGCACGGGCTGGAAGTTCAACATTTCGCTGATGATGGCCAATACGTGGCGTTTGCCCTTCTGCGGCGGGATGTAACGTTCAATGCGGTCGCTGAAGAAGACGACACCGATTTTGTCGTTGTTCGATATGGTGCTGAAGGCCAACGTCGCGGCGATTTCAGTAATCTGCTCCTGCTTGGTCTTGCTCACGGTGCCGAACTCGCGGCTTCCGCTCACGTCGATCAAGAGCATGACGGTCAGTTCGCGCTCCTCCTCAAAAATCTTGATGTGGGGCTTGTTCTGACGCGCCGTGACGTTCCAGTCGATGTCGCGCACATCGTCGCCGTATTGGTATTCGCGCACCTCGGCAAACGACATGCCGTGACCCTTGAACGCCGTCTTGTAGCTTCCTGCAAAGACATTGGCGCTCAAGCCCCGCGACTTGATTTCGATGCGGCGGACTTTCTTTATCAACTCACTTGTTTCCAAGGCAAATTTTATTTGAAAGGTATTTAAAGGGAGTGAAAAGGAAGTGAAAGGGGAGTAAAAGGGACGTTTGCTGAAGCTAACGGGAAGATGGATGAGACAAAGATAGGTATTGTCCCTTTCTCTCCCTTTTTTCCCTTTTACTACACTTACAAGCCCTTATTTACGGTACTTCAACCTTGTTCAGGATCTCGGCGATGACCTCTTCGGCTGTCATGTTGTTGGCCTCGGCCTCATAGCTCAGGCCGATGCGATGACGCAGGACGTCAGGACAGATAGCGCGCACATCCTCTGGAATCACGTAGCCACGATGCTTCAGGAAGGCGTAGGCGCGGGCGGCCAATGCCAAGTTGATGGAGGCACGTGGCGAAGCGCCGCAGCTGATCATGTCCTTCATCGACTCCATGCCGTACATCTCGGGATAGCGCGTTGCAAAGACGATGTCAACGATGTATTTCTGAATCTTCTCGTCGATATAGACCTGCTTGACTACCTCGCGTGCGTCAAGTACCTCGTTGACCTTGAGCAGGGGCTTGATGTCCTGCTTGAAGCCGGAAAGGTGGGCAGCAACAATCTGCTTCTCCTCTTCCTTCTTCGGATAGTCAATCTTCACCTTGAGCATGAAACGGTCGCACTGGGCCTCTGGCAACGGATAGGTTCCCTCCTGCTCGATCGGGTTCTGCGTGGCCATGACGAGGAACGGCTTGTCGAGCTGGAATGTCTCGCTGCCGATGGTGACCTGACGCTCCTGCATGGCTTCGAGCAATGCCGACTGCACCTTTGCTGGGGCACGGTTAATCTCATCGGCCAACACGAAATTGGCAAAAACCGGACCCTTCTTGACCGTGAACTGCTCGTTCTTCTGGCTATAGACCATGGTACCGATGACGTCGGCAGGCAACAGGTCGGGCGTGAACTGGATGCGGCTGTACTTGGCATCAATGAGCTGGGCGAGGGTCTTGATGGCCAATGTCTTGGCCAGACCGGGCACACCTTCCAGCAGGATATGACCATCGGCCAAAAGACCGATGAGCAGCGACTCGACGAGGTGTTTCTGGCCGACGATGACCTGATCCATGCCCTGGGTCAGGATGTTCACGAACGCGCTCTTGCTCTCGATGAGCTCGTTCAATTCACGGATATTTACTGTTTCCATTGTATGATTTTTTTAATGAATTTCTTCGATGTCGTATGGGGTATTCTGGTAAACGTAGTAGTTCAACCAGTTGAGGAACAGGAGATTGGCCGTCGAACGCCATCGGACAATAATCTCTTTCGACGGGTCATCGTCCTTGTAGTAGTTGGCCGGCGGCTGGATAGGAAGTCCCTTGGCCAGGTCGCGGCGGTATTCGGTGTCGAGCGTGTCGGGCGCATATTCCGAGTGGCCCGTCAGGAAAATCTCGCGTCCTTCGCGTGCCATGACCATATAGACGCCGCTCTCAACACTATCGGCCATAATCTTCAACGCGGGGTGTTTCTTTATGTCCAATGCCCTTACCTCGCTGTGACGGCTCTGCGGCATGTAGAAATAGTCATCGAAGCCGCGGAAAATGGGAGCCTTCGGGTCGAGGCTGCGATGCTTGAATACACCGAACATCTTGTGCGGCAGATTGTATTTCGGCACACCGTAGAAATGATAGAGTGCGGCCTGCGCTGCCCAGCAGATATACATCGTCGATGTGACATGCGTATGCGCCCAGTCAAAGATTTCCTCAATCCAAGGCCAATAGGTCACGTCCTCGAAGGCAAGATGCTCCAACGGCGCGCCCGTCACGATGAGTCCGTCAAACTTCTGGTCCTTCAACTCATTGAACGAAGTGTAGAACTGTTCCATGTGCAGGGCCGATGTATTTTTCGTCTCGTGGTTGGGCACCTTGATGAAAGTGATGTCCAACTGCAACGGCGTATTGGACAAAAGACGGATCAGGTCGGTTTCGGTGCGCTCCTTCACCGGCATCAGGTTCAGGATACCGATACGCAACGGACGGATGTCCTGCGAATTGGCGCGGTCGGCGTCCATGACGAATATGTTTTCCTGCTTCAATGCCTCGATGGCGGGCAGGTTCTTAGGCAACTTGACTGGCATTGTTATTTTTTATAAAAAAAGTTAATAGTTAGGCGATGCCGCCACAATAACTTTAACTTTATGTAACCACTTTACTTATTCGGTCTCATCACCTCCCCTCGGGGAGGCTGGGAGGGGGTCCTCCTTGTACTTATTCCTCTTCTCGGCCTTCGGTGCCTCAGGCTTGCCACCAAGCAGTAGCACGATCTCGCCTTTCGGCTCCACCTCGGTGAAGTGGGTGATGAGTTCGGCCAATGTTCCGTGCTGCGTATCGCTGTGGAGCTTTGAGACTTCACGGACGACAGCCGCCGGACGTTCCCCACCGCAGAACTGCGCCAGCTGCTGCAACGTCTTGATCAAGCGATACGGCGACTCGTAGATGATGGACGTGCGGGGTTCATTGGCCAATTCCTTCATCCTTGTCTCGCGGCCTTTCTTCTGTGGCAGGAAACCCTCGAAACAGAATTTCTCGTTCGGCAGACCGCTTTGCACCAAAGCAGGCACGAAAGCTGTCGCTCCTGGCAGGCACTCGACCTCAACGCCACGGCGCACACATTCGCGCACCAACATGAAGCCCGGGTCGCTGATGCAGGGCGTTCCGGCATCGCTCACAAGAGCCACGGTCGTGCCCGATGCAATCCTGTCGGCCATTGCCTCGCAGGTCTGGTGCTCGTTCCACTTGTGGTGGCTCTGCATCGGCGTGTGGATATCGTAGTGCTGCATCAGGACGCTGCTCGTGCGGGTGTCCTCGGCCAGGATGAGGTCGGCCTCCTTCAGCACGCGGATTGCGCGGATGGTCATATCCTCCAGATTACCGACGGGAGTTGGGACGACGTAGAGTTTCATTGGCCAAAAGTGTAAAAATCCAGTTGTTTTTTCTGTTTATGGCCGATGGCATTGGACAGGCACATCGCTTCGGTCAAAACCATAACACAACGCGCATACACGCGTTATTTTCGGGCGCAAATATAATAAAAAAATGCGTACGTTGAGCAATTCCGGATCAGGGAATCAGCAAAATAAACATTTTTTCAATATTTTTCCGCATAAGTGTTAAAGGATCTGTCGAATTATTAACAATCAGCACGACGCTGTAGGTATGGCCGTTCCGCCCGCGCACGTATCCCGCATAGGCCACAACGGACTTGGTCGTGCCCGTCTTCAGCTGCGCACGGCCGGAAAGGGACGTGGCGCGCAGGAAATAGTTGACCGTACCGGTCCGGCCAGCCACGGCCAGCGAATTGCGGAAATCCGCGTCATTCTGCATCTCGGCCAACAGCTGCGAAATCAGGTGGGTCGTCACTCGGTCGGCCGGAGCGAGTCCGCAGCCGTCATACATGACCAGCGCCGTCGTATCCAGGCCGCAGCTGTCCCAATAGCTCTTGATGGCATGCAGGCCGGCCGGCAGTGTTCCCTCGGGCGAAAGCAGGTAGGGCAGCGCCTCGGCATGGACGTTGAGGCTCCGCTCGTTGGTGCGCTTGATGTATTCGCGCAACTCGATGCCGGCATCGGGCACGGTGTCAAGGGCCGATGCGTACCACGAACCGACATCCTCGATCATCCAGTCGGGATTATAGCCGATGAGCTCCGGCAGCGGCGCGAGCGTCGTATCGGTCTGGCAGATGGTATCCGGCATGACGTAATCACCGCCCAGCATCCGCAGGGCCGCGCCCGTCGTGACAAGTTTGAGCAGCGAAGCAGGCTGTACGGCGCGCTCCTCGTCCATGACATAGAGGGTCCGGCCCGCCGTCAGATCGACAATCTCCACACCCACCGTAGCGTGGCGCATTCCGGGTGTCGCTAGCCAGTCCACAAACTGGCTGGGGAACGTATTACGCGATTGTGCATCGCCAGCAGCACTTATCACCGCGAGCAATGCACAAAGCAGAAGGCACTTTCTTTTCATATCGTCTTAGGGTTCATTCTTTCGATGTATGCGCACCAGGTCGAGGCTGTCCACAACGCAGGGCATCAGTTTTTTGGCCGATGGCGCGGTCTTCATCAGGTGGAGCGTGGCGTTCACCTGCGTAATCTCTTCATTTTCGGGGCCGATGCAGGTCAGTGTGACCGATGTGTCGGATGTCAGCCGCGCAGACGATGTGCCATCGGCCACAATCCAGCCGCTCTGACGCGATTCGCGTTGCAGGAGGGCGAGCGAGGCTATAACTGCCTCTCCCTCGGGCACGTGCCCCACGTGAAGCAGCCAACGCACGGTGTCGCCCTTATGGAAATTGCTGTCGGTGGCCAATGTCCACGTGCGGAAATGCGTCAGGTGCGCCTCGTCCATCACGAGATAGGGCGGCTGTCGCCACAGGCTGACGCTGTCGCCCGCCGGACTGAGGCCGAAATCGTCCGCCTCATCGGCCAGAGCCATCCATTCCTGTTCACGGTCCTTGAGGTTGTCGTTGACGTGGCGGTAGATGCGGTTGAGCGTCGTGAGATGCTGCGAGTACCAGACGAGCGACGTGTCGTAGTCGGCCTTGCTCACGTTGTGTTTCATCAGGACGGCCGCCATGACCTGTTGGCCATAATCAACATCGTCGCGGTTGTGGCGCTGCTGCACGTCAATCAGTCCCTCGGCCATGTGGACATCGGTCAGGAGGTCAGTCATGCGCTCCTCGTCGATGACGTAGTCGGGCCGCGTCTGGCAGGCTGTCAGGAGGAGTGTCAGGATAAGGGCATTGGCCAATGTCTCAATCTTGCGCATCGTGGTTCACTGTTTGAGGATTGCGCCGCGCCTCGATGAGATAGAAGATGAACAGCAAGGCGATGCCCACCGAGATGGCGGCATCGGCGAAGTTGAACACCGGCTTGAAGAACATGAACGGCTCGTCGCTGCACGGCAGCCAGTCGGGCCAACGGAAGGTCATGCCCAACATCGTTACAACATCATCGGCCGCTGGTACCCAGTCCGGCCAGTCGAAGCGGATCAACGGGAAGTAGAACATATCGACCACGCGGCCCTGGAACCATTCGCCCATCGGCATCAGCCCCGAGGCCTCGTCGGCCCACTGCGCCACACGGCCCACGCTGCTCGTGAACCATCGGCCATAAAAGACACAATCGATAATATTGCCAATGGCTCCCGCCACGACCATTGCCATCGTCACGACGAACGTCCACGCAGCCCCACCACGCTGAATCCGGCGGAACAGGTACCAGCCGAAACCGCCCACGGCCACGATGCGGAACAGCGTCAGGACGAGCTTGCTGCCTATCTCCATACCGTAGGCCATGCCATTGTTTTCGATGAACGACAGGTAAAACCAAGAGGCCACTTCGTAGCTCTCGTGGAGCACAAAGTGGGTCTTGATGTAGATTTTTATCAGTTGGTCGATGATGATGACGGCCAACATGATTGCGACGGCTGTGATGACTTGTTTACGTTTCATCGACTTTGTTCTGTGGGCCGATGCCCACAACTTGTTTCAACGGCGCTTCTCCTTGGCCTCAACGCTCAATGTGGCATGAGGCACGGCACGCAGACGCTCCTTGGGGATCAACTTGCCGGTGACGCGGCACACGCCGTAGGTCTTGTTCTCGATACGCACCAATGCGCCCTGCAAGCCCTTGATGAACTTCTCAAGACGCGAGGCGTGCAGTCCCAATTCCTCACGGTTCAGGGTCTCGGCGCCATCTTCCATATTCTTGAAAATGGGCGCTGTGTCTCTATCGGAGTTGTCACCGAAACGCAGTGCTGCACGCAGTTCAGCATACTCCTGGGTTGCCTTTTCCAGCTTTTCCTGAATCAGGACTTTGAACTCGGCCAATTCCTCGTCGGAATACCGCTCTTTTGCTTTTTCGTCTACCATGGTATGTGTGTATTTTAGTGATTAATAATTATTGTCGTCTTTTGTGTCGGGGAAAGTCGCGCGGGGGAGCTCAAGCACATTGGCCACACTCCCCCACCCGATTTATTTGCTGATGGTGGCCTTGACCACGTAGTCGTCCATATCGAGTTCTATGGTGTTGGCCAATGAACCTGCCGGAACGACCTCGATGCTTGTGGCCAGTACCTGACTGCTGATGTAGTCGCCGTACTCCTTGACAGCGGCATCGGTCTCGGCATTGCTTTCCAGACAGATCTGGATGCGGTCGGTTACCTCGAAGCCAGCGGTCTTGCGGTAGTTCTGGATGCGCTTGATAAGTTCGCGGGCCACGCCCTCGCACTTCAAGGCCTCGGTGATGGTGATGTCCAATGCCACGGTCACACGACCCTCGGAAGCCACGTTCCAACCTGGCATATCCTCCGAGATAATCTCCACGTCGTTGGTAGTCACCTCAACGTTCTCGCCCTCTACGGTGAGTGCCAAGGTGCCTGCCTGTTCGAGAGCAGCAATCTTATCTTGCTCCAACTCGTTGAGGGCAGCAGCCAAGCTCTTCATCAACTTGCCGTAACGCTTACCCAACTCGCGGAAGTTCGGTTTGACGCGCTTCACGAGCACATGATCCTCGCCACCGGCAATCTTCAATTCCTTGACGTTGACCTCGTTCAAGATCAAATCCTTCACCGAAAGGATATCCTGCTCCTGCTCGGCATCGACCGCTGGGAAGAGGATGGTCTGCAATGGCTGACGCACATTGATCTTGGCGGTCTTGCGGATAGAGAGTACCAACGAGGTAACGTTCTGTGCCAGAGCCATCTTGCGCTCCAAGACAGCATCGGTGGCACCTGCTTTCGGGAAGTCGGACAAGTGGACACTGACGTTCTTGTCGCGACCACTCACGGCATTCAAGTCGCCGAACAACTTGTCGGCATAGAATGGAGCTATTGGTGCCATCAACTTTGCTACGGTCTCCAAACAGGTATAAAGGGTCTGGTAAGCAGCCAACTTATCCTCGTTCATCTCGCCACCCCAGTAACGCTTGCGGTTCAGGCGCACGTACCAGTTAGAGAGGTTGTCGCAAACGAAGGTCTCGATGAGACGGCCTGCTTGTGTTGGCTCGTAGGTCTCGTAGTTCTTCTCGACCTCGGTGATGAGGGTAGAGAGCGAAGAAAGAATCCAGCGGTCAATCTCTGGACGCTTCTCCAACGCTACTTCTGCCTCCTGACCGGTGAAGCCATCGATGTTGGCATAGAGGGCAAAGAGTTTGTAAGTATTGAAGAGGGTGCCGAAGAACTTGCGGCTCACCTCGCTCACACCTTCTGGGTCGAACTTCAAGTTGTCCCAAGGCGAAGCGTTGGTGATCATGTACCAGCGCAATGGGTCGGAACCATATTTCTCGATTGCAGCAAATGGATCGACGGCATTGCCTAAACGCTTGGACATCTTCTGTCCATCCTTGGCCAATACCAGACCGTTCGAAACGACTACCTTGTAGGCCACGCTGTCGAAGATCATGGTACCCAGCGCATGGAGGGTGAAGAACCATCCACGGGTCTGATCCACACCCTCGGCGATGAAGTCGGCTGGATAGATGGTGCGGTTGTCGAACGCCTCTTTGTTCTCAAATGGATAGTGAATCTGAGCGTATGGCATGGCACCGCTGTCGAACCATACATCGATCAGGTCGAGTTCGCGCTTCATCGGCTTGCCCGATGGAGAGACCAAGATGATGTCGTCCACGTATGGACGGTGCAGGTCGATCTTGTCGTAGTTGGCCTTGTCCATCAAACCTGGCACGAAGCCCTTCTCCTTGTATGGATTGCTCTTCATGAAACCGGCAGCCACCGACTTCTCAATCTCGTTGTAGAGTTCCTCCACACTGCCGATGCACATCTCTTCGCGGGTATCGCGGTTGCGCCAGATAGGCAATGGAGTACCCCAGTAACGTGAACGGGAGAGGTTCCAGTCGTTCAGGTTCTCGAGCCACATACCGAAGCGGCCGGTACCGGTTGACTTTGGCTTCCAGTTGATGGTCTTATTGAGTTCAATCATACGCTCGCGGCAAGCGGTAGAGCGGATGAACCAGCTGTCCAATGGATAGTAAAGCACTGGCTTGTCGGTACGCCAGCAGTGTGGGTAGTTGTGCACATGCTTCTCAATCTTGAAAGCCTGATGTGCCGTCTTCATCTCCAGACAGATCTTCACGTTCAGGTCGTCGGCCTTGGCGGCTGCCTCGGCGTCATACTTACCGCCCTGGTTGAACTCTGGGGCGTAGGCATTCTTGACGAACTCGCCGGCGTGTACTGCGTATGCGGCCTTGTCGAGACACTTCTCTACGAATGGAGCAGCCAACTCGCTCTCCACATAGTACTTACCGGTCATATCGACCATTGGACGGGTCTCGCCCAACTGGTTGATCATATAGAGTCCTGGCACGTCGGCTGCCTTGGCTACCTTGGCATCGTCGGCACCGAAGGTAGGTGCAATGTGAACGATACCTGTACCATCTTCGGTGGTAACATAGTCACCGGGGATGACGCGGAAGGCCTGAGCCTCCATCTCGACGAACTTATCCTGTCCGAAGTCGAAGACTTTTTCTGGATGTTCCTGTGCGTACTTATTTATAAATGGAGCACTGAGGTCGGAAACCTTCTCGCAAGGCTTCACCCAAGGCATCAGCTGCTTGTAGGCTACGCCCACCAAATCGGTACCCTTGCAACGTGCCACAATGCGGTAAGGCAACTTCTTGCCATCCACCTTGTTGATATCGAGGGCCTCCATCTCGGCGAGGGTCTGCAACTCGTCACCGGCCAAATAGGCCTTCAAACGGGCCTCGGCCATGATGATGGTCAACTTGTCGCCATTGTATGGATTGAAGGTCTGTACAGCTACATAGTCGATGTTTGGACCGACACAGAGTGCCGTGTTCGAAGGCAAGGTCCAAGGGGTAGTGGTCCATGCCACGAAAGCCAACTTACCCCACTCGGTCAGTTCTCCGTTGGGTGCCAGCGCCTTGAGGCGGGCATCGTTGACATCCTTTACCTCGAAGATACCGGTCACGGTGGTGTCCTTCACATCACGGTAGCAACCTGGCTGGTTGAGCTCGTGGCTTGACAGACCTGTACCTGCGGCTGGTGAATAGGGCTGGATGGTGTAGCCCTTATAGAGCAGTCCCTTGTTGTAGAGCTGCTTGAGCATCCACCAGAGGGTCTCGATGTAACGGTTGTCGTAGGTGATGTAAGGATTCTCGAGATCGACCCAGTAACCCATCTTGTGGGTCAGGTCGGTCCACTCCTTGGTGTACTTCATGACCTCCTTGCGGCAGGTGGCATTGTAGTCATCGACCGAGATCTTGGTACCGATATCCTCCTTGGTAATGCCGAGCGCCTTCTCTACGCCCAACTCTACCGGCAAACCGTGGGTATCCCAACCAGCCTTTCGCTTCACCTGGTAACCCTTCATGGTCTTGAAGCGGCAGAATATATCCTTGATGGAACGTGCCATGACATGGTGAATGCCTGGCATACCGTTGGCCGACGGAGGGCCTTCATAGAACACAAACGATGGATGACCCTCTCGTGTGGTCATCGACTTCTCGAACACTTGGTTCTCATCCCATTTCTTCAGGACCTCTTTGTTGATGTCCGAAAGATTAAACTGATTATATTCTGCGAATTTCATAACCGTTTTTGAGTGTGTCTGCTAAAATTTTGCGCGCAAAGTTAGTATTTTTTGGTAACAAATCCAAATTTTCACCCTCTTTTTACAAAAAACCGCGCCGCATCCGTCCACAACAGCCCCTTCTGCGCGAAGCAGATATGGCAAAAGACATTCAAAGAAACGACGTTTCCATTAAGGAGGAGAAGCTCCTACTTCACCACAAAAGATGTAGATGTGATGCTAAAATCTTCGTCTCCTTAGAAATGGATTGAGACGCTGCACACGACGTCTCAGAAAAAGCACACTGCGGAAAACGAGTAGAGACGCCACAACGTGACGTCTCTACAAAAAAGGAAGATGAACGTGCAAAATCGGGAACTTCGCTTCCTTGAATAAGTTACCACCTGCCGGGGAAACCACCGCCGCCACCACCGCCATTGCTGCTCGGGGTGTAACTGGAGAGGGTGACCGAGGTGCCGCCCGTGACAGTGCCATTGGCCACAACTGTACCGAGACCATCGAAGTGGTTGGTGCCGCCCGTAACCGTCACGCCGGACTTCAGGGTCGGAGTCGAGGCTCCGCTGACGACGATGCCGCTGCCGGCCGTACCCGTAGGCGCGGTGAAAACGTAGGTGTCGCTGCCCACGGTGACGGCATATCGGGCGCCCTTGGTCCACGATGAGGCGGAATAGCAGGTCTGGGTGAGCGAGGCACCGCTTTCGAGCGGGCCGACAGTCATGAGCGTGCCGCCCGAGACATAGAGCTTGTAGCCGCCCTCGGTGTTGGCATCGACGGCCATTTCGGGGGCCGATGAACCGACGGCAAAGACGACGCCACCCTTGATATAGACGTTTCCGTTGGCATCGAGGCCGTCATTGGACGGAGCGTAACCGCACACATAGCCACCCGAGACGGTAAAGTGCGAACCGGCGTTGACGCCATCATCGGCCGCAGAGTAGCCATAGAGTTCGCCACCGGTGACGTCGAGCGTCGATTTGGTCTCGACGGCCTCGTGTTTGGCGCTGTAGCCGTAGAAACTGCCGCCCGTGACCTTGAGCGCACCGGTGATTTTTGCGCCCTTGGCCGATGACGAGTAGCCG